>DHGA01000094.1 GCA_002402545.1 Syntrophaceae bacterium UBA4810 | reverse complement strand
TTGACCAGAGCGGTTATTTCTACGGAGCGCAAAAAGTCATCATCACCACCGGCACTTTTTTGAACGGCCTAGTGCACATTGGAACCGCACAGACGTCGTCGGGCCGTGCGGGCGAGCTGGCTTCGGTTGGACTGGCCAATCATTTAAAAGAACTGGGATTCGAAATTGGTAGAATGAAAACCGGCACGCCACCCCGGCTCAAGGCCTCGTCCATAGACTTTTCCGTTTTGGAGCGTCAAGACAGCGATCCAGATCCGCAACCTTTTTCTTTTACCACTACGCAACTGCGCACTGAAAGATTGCCTTCTTATTTTGCTGGTACATCAGTTCAAACGCATCGTTTGATTCAGGAAAATATTCATCACTCTCCCCTTTATTCCGGCGTGATTCAAGGCGTGAGCGCGCGCTATTGCCCTTCGCTGGAAGACAAAGTCATGCGCTTCGGCGAGCGCGAAAGTCATCCGGTTGTATTGGAGCATGAAGGGCTCGACACGCAGGAAGTTTACGCCAAAGGCCTGGGAAACTGCCTGCCGCTGGAGTTGCAGTATCAGATTGTCCGCAGCGTCAGGGGTTTGGAGAAAGCGGAAATTATGCGCCCGGCTTATGCCATTGAATATGACTTTGTGCAACCTAATCAGTTACACCTTACTTTGGAAACAAAACTCATCGCCGGTTTATATCTGGCCGGGCAGCTTAACGGCACATCCGGCTACGAAGAAGCCGCAGCGCAAGGCCTATGGGCAGGAATAAATGCAGCGCGCGCCTTGCAAAAAGCCCCGCCTTTTATTTTGGATCGCTCCGATGCCTATATGGGCGTGATGATTGACGATCTGATCACGCGCGGCGTGGACGAGCCTTACCGCATGTTTACCTCGCGCGCCGAATACCGCCTGATTCTGCGCGAAGACAACGCGCTCATACGCCTGATGGGCAAAGGAAACGAACTGGGACTTATTTCGAACGAGGACTATGCTGCTTTGCAAGAAAAGGTAAAAGAGATTGAAAAAGGCATCGCGCATCTGAAAACAGTCAGCGTAAAACCATCACCGGAAACAAACGAACAACTGGCAAAACTTAATTCACCGCCTTTAAATAATGCCTCCACGCTTTTTGGTCTCCTGAAAAGATATGAATTATCTTATGACAGTCTCGCCGGATTTCCCGGCTGGAAGGAACAGCAAGACCCCTTCGTTAAAAAGCAGATAGAAATAGAAACCAAGTATGAAGGATACATAAGAAGGCAGAGCGAATCTGTAAAAAAACTTAAGGAACAGGAAAAAAAGAAAATCCCGCTGGATTTTGACTATAGCTCCATCCCCGGCCTTTCCAATGAGCTGAAAGTAAAACTTACCCGAATAGCACCGACCACCATAGGACAGATGGAGCGCATTCCCGGTATTACCGAAAGCGCGATATCAGCCGTGCTGATTATGATGAAGAAACAGGAGATGGCCAACAGCGTTCAAAAGGGATAGCGGTCCATCAGGCAAATATGCGCTTGATTTTGTTAAGCATCCTGTATTAGTAACTTTAAACAAATTAAAATAATCATAAAAAGCTAAAGGCGGTGTGTATATGCGCTCGGATCAGGAACGTGACCACTGTATCGCTGAACTAATCAGAAAAGTGGAGACACTCGAAAATGAAGTGGCCGCCCTTAAGGGCCAAACAACTGCGCCGCAAAAAAGCCAGCCAGCGCCCTCACCACCGTCGCGGCAGGATTCCCCGCGAGGCATTTATATCAGCGAAGCACCGCGGAAAAAAGAACCACATCCCTCTTCCGATTCGCTGGAAAGCGCCATTGGCACCAAGTGGATCGGGCGCATCGGAATTGTGGCCATTCTCTTCGGCGTAGCCTTCTTTTTGAAATATTCTTTTGACAATAAATTAATCGGAGAAACAGGAAGAATAATTCTGGGCATGATTTGGGGCGCGGCCTTTCTTGCCGCCGGTGAATACCTGCAGAAAAAGAAAAACCTCAAGTTATACGGCCAGCTTTTAAGCGGCGGCGGCCTGGGCGCTTTGTATCTTTCGCTGTATGCGGCCTTTGCCCTGTATCATTTAATTCCCGCATGGTTGGCTGCCATCGGCATGATTGCGGTAACGACCACCGGCATGACTCTTTCCGTCAGATACAACGCGTTTTCCTTGGCCGCGATAGCGCTTTTGGGCGGATTTCTCACGCCGGTGATGCTTTCCACCGGGCAAAACCAGCCGCTTACTCTTTTCGGCTACATCCTGCTTCTGGATATCGGCACGCTGACGCTTTACCGCTTCCGGCGATGGCCCTCGTTGATTGTCATGTCGCTTATCGGCACTGCTCTTATTTATACGGGCTGGCATGCTGAATTTTATGACAAGCCGCAGCACTGGCTCGCCCTGGGAATTATTTCCGTGTTTTTTATCCTTTACAATCTGCACATCGTAATCAGCCGCGTAGCACGCGCCGATGAAGAAACATCATTTGACCAGACAATAATCTTCGGCAGCGCGGCTTTTTTATTTTTATCATTCTTCGCGCAGTACAACTGGAGCTACACCTGGCCGACAAAAATTTTCACGCTGCTTCTGGCTTTTGTCGAAATCGGCCTGGCCTCAATGATCAGAAATCGCGCGCCTGCCGCCTACTTGACCGCGGCGGTCTACGCCACGGTTTCTTTTATCATGACGGTCGTGGCAACATTCGTTATTCTGGAAGAGAGCTGGATTATGCCCGCCCTCACCGCGCAAATGGTTATCCTTGGTTTTATCAGCCTGCGCTATGATATGCCCAAAATGCGCTACGGATCTTATATTCTGGCAGCGCTGGTTCTTTTACGCTTTTATTACGCTATGGGAGATTTCTATCTGGAACCTTTCCAGAGTTTTATGCCTGTTCTCAACGGTCGTTTTCTGGTTTGCGCGGCGGCGATTGCGGGTTTTTACATTTACTTTTATTTTCTCAGAAACTACCGGCAGAAACTAAAACCTAACGAAACAAACGCGCCGACAATAATCTTTGTGGTTACCCAGGCGCTGTCGCTTACGCTTCTATCCTATGAGGTGCACGACTTCTTCCGTTTCCGCGCGCCCGGCCGTTATCTGGGATGGGGCGCTTCTCAATACGCTTATCAGCTTTCGCTTTCCGTGCTCTGGGCTTTGTACGCGGCTGTTTTGATAGCGGCAGGCATTTTCCGGCGCCTGCGCATCGCGCGCGCTTTAGGCATTATTTTACTATGCGTCACGGTGATAAAGGTGTTCCTGATGGACCTTTCCGCGCTTCAGACATTTTACCGAATTCTGTCATTTATCGTGCTGGGCCTGCTGATGCTGCTCATCGCTTACTGCTACAACCGTTTTAAACACATCATTTTTGGAGAAGATAAAAATGAATAAAATATTTTCCTTTCTTCTGTTTGCTTGCCTTGCCCTACAACTTTTTTGGCCTTCACAGGGAATTTGCGCCAATTTCGACGAACGTTTATGGGAAAAGTACGCGGAAATCGAATTTTCAGCCGGCACGGCAGGCAAAGATCTGGCCGGATTATATCTGAATCCAAAACAGATAGGAGATATTTCCACAAAAACACCTTTTGCCGATTTTCGCGTCATCACCGACCAAAAAGAAGAGGTTCCTTGGCACATTGTAATCAAAAGGCCAGAAAACAGACAAACAGAATTGCCGCACCGGATGCAGAATCTTTCGCTCACCCCGCAGGGTGACACCTGGCTGGAAATTGTCTTTGACAAACAGCCGCGCGGCGTCGACACGCTAGAAATTATAACCACCGAAACCGACTTTTCCCGGCAGGTGGAAATTTTCGGCAGCGCCGACGGCCGAAAGTGGCATACCGTGCGCAACGACGCGGTCATTTTTGATTTAACCAGGCAGGAAACTTTTCGTCATACAAAAATGACTTTCCCGCCGACGGGTTTTCATTATCTTGCCGTCAAAATAATCAACGGCAACGCCAG
The DNA here is from genome assembly GCA_002402545.1 of Syntrophaceae bacterium UBA4810. GTDB lineage: Bacteria > Desulfobacterota > Syntrophia > Syntrophales > Smithellaceae > UBA4810. The sequence continues at coordinate 49,797 of DHGA01000094.1, read as the reverse complement.
GGCACTGGAGATAAAAGGCGTCAGGGTCTTTCAGCAAAGCGTCATATCCGGCCAGATTTATGTTATTCAGGCCACGCTGGAAAAACCGCAAATAGATACGCAGAAGCAAGAAAGCAGCATCGCGACCAGCATGGATACGGCATTTCCGATCGACCAATTAGTGATAGAAACGTCAGAGAATAATTTTCAGCGCTTCGTGGAAGTGCAGATTAGGCATGACAAAGGGGATTGGCAAAGATGGGCAAGCGGAACCATTTTTGACTTTAGCGCGACCAACATGCGCGAATCGCGGCTGACTATTGACATCCCGGAAATCGCCGCCAAGGAATTTCGCCTCGTCTTCAAGGATTTTGACAGCCCGCCTCTGCCGGTTACAGCCATTACCGGAAAAGGCTATCGGCGGCTCCTGCTTTTTAAACAACAGCCGGGAAAGAAACTGTTTCTTTTCTGGCGCAATTCACAAGCCGCGACGCCTGTCTATGACCTGGCCTCAGTAGTCAGCCGGCAGAATATTGACGATCTTGCTATTGTTTCTTTGGGGCAACCGCGCGCCAACACCAAATTTGCCGGAAGCAAGGCAAGGTTGCCTTTCAGCGAACGCTACAAGCATCTTCTTTATCTTTTCGTGATTTTGGGCATTGGCGGACTTATTTTTCTTCAATATCGCGTTTTGCGTGCCCCAAAAAAATAATTGTTCGGCGCGCAATTCCTCCGTCTTGAATATAATGAAGAAAAAAATTGCCTGGTTGATTTCCGGCTAAGCCGTTATCTGCGATTCAAACTCGTTGTAGTGCTTTTTTACCTTCTCAATGTAGCGCCAGTGATAGCCCTTGATACCGTTTTTAAGCGACGCCGGCCCCGCAAAATACGCCGCTAGAACATAATGCCAGACATCCGGCTCCTCATAACCCAAGGCAGTGTAATTATCATACAGCTCTTTTAGGATAACCGACGCAACCATGATATTGGACTGCGGCTCAAACATGTGTTCCCTGGTAACCGGAAGATTATGCTTTTCGACATAAGCGTCCCACGTGCCCGGCTGAATCTGCATAATTCCCTTGGCGTAAGCGCTGGACACAACGGTCGGGCGAAACGTGCTTTCCGTTTTCATAATTGCCAGATACATCTGCATGGGGATATTTGTTTTTCTTGACTCTTCGACCACTGTTTGGGCAATTTGCAGCGACAGGTTTTCTTCGACGCCCCTATTTAAAAGTACATCGGCAATTACTTTCTTCTTATCAACAAAAATCGCGCTGTTGTAAAGTTCGTAAATCATCGTTACGCGCGACAGATTTTGTCCGTCAAACGCAGCCTGTGCCTGCCTTTCGACATAAATATATGTGCCCATTATTGTGCCCGCAATCACCGCGCTTGCAATGATTCTGCCGAACAAACCGCCTTTATTAACCGTCGCGGATTTTGCGCGCCTTTTTTCCCTGCGCTCAATTTCTTTCAGTTTTTGCGCGATTAATACTGAAGAACTATTCATTATTTTCTTTTTACTCTTAATTGGTTTTAATTCCATTTTTCAACTCTCTTTCATTTACATGACTACACACACCGGCTTTTACCGTTGATGATACTTTTTCAACTGAATTTGAGATTGAGGGTAGTGTTAAGGGAATTTACAGGTGAGTGTTGATTTTTACAATATGAGCCAAAGCCTGCATCACATACCGCACGTTTAAAGCGACGGCGCTTCAGCTGCTATTTAGTTGTTTTTGTTAACCTATGGCTTTCTCCGTAAATATATCTTTTTAAGCACATACACATACGCACTTATTCAATAATGGGTGCTTTTATAGCGCATTAGAGCCGTTTCGTCAACAAAAAAATGACCGATATCCACACTTGTCGCTTTAATATGCTGTATTTATACGCTTTTTTGTTGACATATGTTTTGTAAGGATTGGCGACTCACAGATAAAGCCTTTAAAAATATCTATCCAGATATTTCTTCCGCCTCGCTTGGCATTCTTCACTGTTTTACGGTAATTGCACCGTAAAAACAAAGGATTTTCCACAAAACTTGCTTGCGGCAGCAACGGATCAATAAATACATACTGGGTTAGCCTGCGGACTGTAAGGCACGCTTATTTAGTTAAATAAGCGTGCCTCTTTGCAAATTTAATAACCTGTTAAATATCTTTTCTGTTTAAAATCTTACAGCAAGGCCGGTTAGAAAAGTCCAATCATCTTCAGTTGAGGTCAAGCCATATTTGACGCCCGCGTCGATGGTGATTTTTTCCGAGATGTCATAAGAGGCGCCGCCCAGGACAAATGACGGGTGATTATTGCTTCCCGGGTCAGAGTTCCTTTCCGCTCCGATATTTGCCATCAGTTTAAAATCTTTAACGACTTCAAGTTCAGCAGCCACCGAGGCATGCCAGAGATCTTTACGTTCATCAAACTTGTTTTCATTGCGGATGTAGCCCAGATTAGCGTGAATCGCAACCGGTTCGATCTCTTTTGTTCCGATAAAAAACAGACTGTAACCAACACGGCCTGCGCCCAGTCCCTTATCTTCATCACCGGAAGAAACGCTGATGCCTGGTTTTATAGCTAGAGACCAACCGTCCTTTTCAAAGAAGCGCCATTTTGCGTCCAACGCGATATCCGCAATCCCATCTTCTCTGCCAACACGCGTACCATTTTCTTTAACACTGTACCAGGCATAGGGAACGCCCAAAACAATATCGAGTGAATCGAGCAGGCCCACAGCCAGGCTCACAGCCGTTTCGCCGCCTTTAGTCTTCACTGTTGTTAATTCATCAACCTTGTCTCTATCGTAAAAATACGACAGACCGACTTCAACCTGGACATTACCCTTTCCCTGTGTGCCCGTGTCATCCGTGACCAGTGGATGACCCGCAAAAGAGGTTGTTGCCATTAAACACAATCCCATTACCGATAAAACTACTTTCTTCATAATTTCCTCCTAATTTTTAGTGTATCTATTATTTCCATTGTCATCACAGCCTTCGCCGTAATGACATTATTTCGTGTTAAGAAAGTCGAATCAAATGATCGTCCCCTTTCCTGCTGTCTTTCCCGCCGCAACCTCCGCATCCCGCGCAGCCTCCCTTCTTCTTGATGAAGCTGCGGTAAAACAACCATCCCGCTGCCGCTAGAATCACCATGATTAACAACGCATCACAAATCCCCATAAAATCTCCTTTAAAAACAGCTATCCGTTATCAATTTCCTTTAGCCTTTCACCTAAAACCCCATCAGCCTTCCGCCCTGGTAAATGACAAACGCCACCACCCACGCCAGAACAGTCTGATAAACGATAGTAACGCCCGCCCATTTCCATGTGCCGAATTCATGCCACATGGCCACCAGCACGATGAAGCAGGGCAGATACAGGAGAACAAAGGCCATGAAGGCGTAGGCCGAAAGCGGCGTAAAAGTTTTTGCCAGAACACTTTTCAGGCCCGATGCTTCCTCGTCTTCTTCTGCGCTCATTGTGGCGATGCCGAAAGTGGAGAAGACGTTTTTCGCCGCGTCGACAAATGCGCCGGCAAACGAAACGCCGATTTCCTTCACGTCCTCGCCGAAAGACGGCGCTTCTTCATTTTCTTCTTCTGCCTGGGGAACATATACTTGGCCCATAGTCGAAATCACGATTTCTTTAGCGACAACGCCGGTTAAAAGCGATGAAGCCGCTTCCCAGGTACCGAAGCCCAGCGGTTCAAAAATCGGCGCGATGATTTGACTCGTTTTCCCCAGATAAGAATCCTTTTTGGATTCAACACCCCAGGGCATGTTGAGACCAAACCAGACAAAGACCGAGATGGCCAGAATCCAGGTACCGGCTTTAATCAGATAATGTTTGCCCTTTTCCCACGTATGAATCATCAGGCTTTTCACTGTGGGCATACGGTAGGGCGGAAGCTCCATGATGAAAACCGGCGCCTCGCCTCGAAAGAGCGTCTTTTTAAACAAAAATCCCATCAATACGGCCATAACGATACCCAGAAGATAGAGCGACCATAAAACGGTTCCCGCATATGCGGCGAAGAACGCAGCGCTAAAAAGAACATAAACCGGCAGGCGCGCCCCGCACGACATCAGCGGGATCAGCAATGCCGTCAGCGCCTTGTCGCGCGGATTTTCCAGCGTGCGGGTGGCGTAAATCGCCGGCACGTTGCAACCAAACCCCAGTAAAAGCGGAATGAATGATTTACCGTGCAGACCGATGGCGTGCATCAGCCGGTCCATGACAAACGCCGCCCGGGCCATATAGCCCGAGCCTTCCAGAAGCGTGATAAAAAACATCATGGCGAAAATGGGCGGTAAAAAAACCAGCACAGCACCCACGCCGGCGATAATGCCTTCCGTGACCAGTGAAACGATCCAATCGGGTGCGGAAATCGCCGCAAGCACAGCAGCCGCCCAGCGCATAAGCGGGCCTGCGACGACACCATCGAGCCAATCTGTGAAGGGCCCGGCGATATCGAAGGTCAGTTTGAAGATTAACCACATGGCCAGAAGAAAAACCGGAATGCCCACTAAGCGGTTGAGCACGACCGCGTCGATCCGTTCGGTGAGTTCCTTCTTTCTGGTCTCAGGCTTTTTGAGCGCTTCGTGGGTAAGCCCCGCTGCCAAGCCGTAGCGCGTATCCGCCAGCAGCGCTTCCAAGTCGTCGCCATGCGCGGCTCTGAGATGTTTCGTGGCCCATGTTAAAAACGGCGCGTCGGCTGCCAGGCCATAGTCACTCATCACTCGAACATCGTGCTCCAACACTTTCAGCGCCAGCCAGCGTAGCGGCATATGCTCCGCCAGAACGCCCGGATGATCTTTTAACGCTTCGGCAATAGGGGTAAGAGCCTGCTCAATGTCTTCGCCATAGGATACAGATCCGGGTTGATGCTCCCGGGGAGCGGCGGCAAAAGAAATCGCCGTTTTCATTAAGCTGTCAACCCCTTCTTTTTTCGTCGCGACAGTCGGAACAACCGCGCAACCCAAAATCGACGCGATCTTGTCGGTATCGATACTAAAACCCTTCTGCCCTGCTTCATCATACATGTTGAGCGCAATGACCATCGGAATTCCCAACTCCAGCAATTGCAGTGTGAAGTAGAGATTTCGCTCAAGGTTGGTGGCATCGACCACGTTGATGATGACATCTGGTTTTTCGCGCACCAGATAGTCGCGCGCGATGACTTCTTCCTGCGTGTAGGGACTCAGGCTGTAAGTGCCGGGCAGATCCACGAGGGTGACGCGTTGATTCCGAAATTCAAACTCAGCGGATTTCTTCTCTACAGTTACCCCCGGCCAGTTGCCGACATGCAGCCTTGCGCCGGCAATCGCGTTAATCAACGTTGATTTCCCCGCGTTGGGGTTCCCTGCAACGGCAATCGTCAGATTATTTTTCGTAGTTTTATTCTTTTTATTAACAACTGTTTTTTGTTTCTTCATGATTAATTGATTACCTCCACTTCAATTTGACGCGCTTCACCTAAGCGTAAAGATAGGTCATAACTTTTAATGCGCACCTCGATGGGATCGCCCATGGGAGCAACTTTTTTTACGCGAACCTCCGTACCGCCAACCACGCCCATATCCATCAGCCTGCGCTTGAGAGCGCCGGTGACAGAAATTTTCAATATTTTCCCGGACTGCCCGGGTTTCAAATCCGCCAACATCATTTTTCAATCCTCCTTACATATATTTTCATTGCCGCGCCGCGACCCATCGCGACCCGGCATTCATCAACCCGCAGCACAACGGGTCCCGCTCCGCTATTGGTGAGCATTTCCACCTTTTTCCCGGGGCGCAGGCCCATGTTGATCAAATGGTGAGACGACCTTTGACCTGCTCCGTGGCAGGCGCAGGTTTCGCACCGCCCGCAGCAGCCGCCATGGCCGTGCCGGTGGGCATGACCGTGTCCGTGCCGATGCCGATGCGGGTGCTGGTGCGCGGGGGGCACTTGCACATCCCAATCGACAATTTCTCCCGTTTCTCCTTCGCTTAGTAATGCCAATGGTGACATCATTTGTTCTCCTTTTGCTCCGTTGTTGCTAATGAAAATCGTTATCATCTCATGGTTAAAAAAATGGGCTGATATATAAATCAGCCAAAACATCCAAATTGTCTCTTGTCAGACCCCATAATCACCATCAAGTCACGTGACGCGGCGTGAGGTGTTCCTTCCTTCAAGCTTTATTATTCCTTCTTCCGGCATTCCTCGCAATTGCCGTAGAGATAAAGCGCGTGATCCGTAAGTTTAAATCCGTATTTTTCCGCCACGCGTTTTTGCAGTTCTTCAATCACGGCATCCACCACTTCCACTGTCTTCCCGCACCCCCGGCAAATCAGGTGATCGTGGTGAGGATGCTTGTAACTGTGCTCGTAACGCGCCACGCCATCGCCAAGATCTACTTCGCGAGCCAGCCCCGCCTCGGAAAAAAGCTTGAGATTGCGGTAAACTGTGGCTTGGCCTATAGAGGGATCTCTTTTTTTAACGATATCATAAAGTTCTTCGGCTGACACATGTTCCTCGCGCTTGAGGAAGGTATCGAGAATCAGCTCGCGTTGCGGCGTATCCCGAAGGTTGTGCCGACTTAAATATTTGCCGAATATTTCTCTTTCTTCCCGCATAACCCCAATCCGTTATTGATTATCATTATCATTGTTAATGTCTATACAGGATGCCCAGGCAGGCCGTCAAGAAAAAATTTACAGAATTAATTTTACAGATGACAGACGGATCTCCGGGGGGCTTTGCGTCTCTAATATCCGACAAAAAGCAACAGGCCAAAGCCCAATACCAGAAGCGCACCGCCGATTGTCAGCCCATTTGATATAAACCTGCGGCGCGGCCACAGGGACTGCCCTGCCGAGAGCGCTGATTTTCCGGCGGCCAGAAACAGCGCCCCGATCAGGGTGATGGTGACGAACATTCCCGAAGCCATGGACAAAACGGCAAGAATACCAGCGGGAATCATCCCAAGGTTAATCGCAAAAAGCATGATCAGCATTACGCCTGGACACGGAATCAGCCCCACCGACAAAGCCAGCGCGAAAAGCCCTCTGTCTTTCCGCGCTCCGGGGGTTGCATTTAAGCCTGGATCCTTCCTGAGCGCGCTCAAAACACCCCGGACTAAAAGATACACGCCTACCAGGCAAATGAGCCCCGCGCTGACCAGCTGCAGACGTCCTTCCGCAACGGCCGTGCTTTCCATTGTGGCCATTCCAAAAAAAATCAGAAAGGCGACAATCAGTATCCCGGCGCTAAGCGTATGGGCCGCCACGATGGTGATGGCCGCCTTGACCGCGTCGATAAACCGCGATTTCCCGGCAATCATATACGATCCGATAAACACCTTGCCGTGCCCTGGCCCGGCGGCGTGAATCATGCCATAGAGAAAAGAAAAAAAGGCCAGAAGCAAAACCGTCTTAGGCAACGTCTCGTCACCATGGCCGGCCAGAAGGGTTTCCATGTCGCGGCGCACCGTGCTTTGCATTTTCGCTAAATGGCTGGAAAGGAAGCGAACCGGCGCCAAAGACGTAAGCCGGAAGCGAACTTCACTTTGTTTTTCACCCACGGCCTCATCCGGCTTGCTTTGCACGTCGGTGGTAACGGTATCCGAAGACATAAACGGGTTTTGGGCGTAGGCGTACGCCGGTGAGAAAAGCAGACAGGCAAGCATCAGGCAAATACAAAGTCTCATCATCACCGTTTCTTGTATTGAAGTCTCAGTTCTTCAAATGCCCGATTGCGGACCCAACCATCCCGGTTTGCAACGATTTTTGCAACGATATCGATATCCGGCGAAGCGGACACGGAAAATGGTTTGTCCGCGATAAACTGGAAATCACAATAATTTGTTTTGTCGAAAAATCCGATAACCAGCGTACCGTCAATCTCGTCCCAGTTAAGCGTAAAAGGGATAAAAAAAGCATACAAAACGGTCTTGCCGATAATCGATGCCTTAAAATCGGACACCTGGCGGACGTCGTGCCGCCGGTCGCCGTTAATCAGATACGTGAAATAGTTGAAATTGACCAGATTCGAAAAAGCCTGCTTCTCAATGAGAGCAATCTCCTCTGTATCAAACCGGCCGTTTTTGTTGCGGTCGTAGTCGGCAATCAGGCTGCTTCCGAACATCGCGTCGAACAACCATTCCACCTGAATGCCTGAGAGTCCATCAGCGCTGAATTGCACATCCAGGCGCGCGTCGATAAACACATGAGGATGAGCATGGACAGTTTGCGCCGCCATCAGCAGGCCGGCGGCAATTAGCAATTCCATTCTTATTATTTTCGTGAACTTTTTCCACACGCTTGACATTCCGGTTGCATGAATTGCGCCCGCCCGCCCGATTTCAAAAAAGCAAGACAAACAAACACGCGGACATACCCCTAACATATTCAGGTGATGGACACAAATCTTTCCGAACCGCCAAGCGTGATGCGTAGCCAGTAACGCTTATTATTTACCGCACCCATGACTTGGCGTGTATTTTTTTATCTGACGCGTGTTCCCGCTTATTATACTGGCCTGAATCAGTACGAATTTGCGCAAATGAATCAATAGACACTTCTTTGACTAGATATCGAACTTCACGCTTTTGCAAATAGACCCGTCTTTCATATTTCTTTGCTTAGGCATGTCTATCCAAATACCTCTCCAGACGATCCAAACCTTCTTTGATGTTTTCCAGGGAATTGGCGTAGGAAAAGCGCAGGAATCCTTCGCCGCCGCTGCCGAAATCGATGCCGGGAGTGACACCCACTTTCGCCTCTTCGGTAATCCGGAAAGCTTCTTTCTTTGGCGTAGCGTTGCATTTTGCGTTTTGCGTTTTTTCCAGCTATTCTCTTAAAATATTTCCAACCAGAAATATTTGACAAAAACACACTAATCCCTAAAAGCGGTAACCTATAACATCCTTATTTCGGTCCCCTCTTTTAGGGAATTCTCGTTTTGCTGTTGCGAATAACTCTATTTTTTCAGTAATTCGTTTATATCGCTTTTTAATATATCGCTTGCGGATTCTTTAACTTTATCGAGAATGTCAGGCTTATCCTTTATTTCCTCGGCGTTTTTCATCGTAATTCCTGTAACCTCAACCAACCTAACCCTGCTTGCGGAGCCACCTTTTTCTTCGACAATTTTATATATTTCCACTAGTTTATCGCCCATATAAACTCACCTTTCTCAAATTAATTTCGGCTGGCAATCGCATCTTCAAAAGCATCGATAGCCTGAGGCAAAGCTACATTAAGCAATAAACCTAACTGCACCTTTTTGCCGTCAATAAGCATGCCCCATGCATAATTACCCATGGGGATTAAAACAACCATCTTCCCCTCAGCAAGGTCAAAAAGACAGAATCTTCCCAAAACAGGGAAGCCCGATTGCTTTAGCGCCTTGTTTGTTGAATGAATGATCTGACCGAAAACAGCGCAAGCCGCCGGTTGGCTATTGAAGCCCGCAATAGATTGAAGATCGCTAGCAGCCCAAATATCCGTCGCTATCAACGCTACGTCTAAATTCTCTTTTAAAGTATCAATTGCTTTGTTTAATTTTTGTACATTCATAGTTCCCTCCATATTTGTTATGAATTTATTATCATTTAGCTCCCCGCCTTCGCACGCCATCTCTTCTGAAGCAGCTTTCTTTTTTTCTTCCTGGTAATCTTGCCACTTTAAATAGATAAAACTAACTACTAAAGACATTGTCAGAACTAAAATAAAAATTATTAAATATAAGTCCATATAAATATTGATTATTTTAACTAAAATAATTCAGCTCATATTTAAAGAAATTTAGTGTTTGGTTAAAATAAAAAAGGGGTTAAAATAGACCATGTATAAAATCCATTGATCAGATATCAACAAAACCGCCGTTTTTTATCTTCGTTCTAAATGCAGTTAATTTTAGCAAGATTGCCCGTGGAATGCAAGATCTTAATGTTTATTAATGAATATATTTTTTTGGGAAAGAGCAACAACTCTTCGATAGATAAGGTTTTTACCCAAAAAGCATCTTAACCAAAAAACCTCTGTGTGAACATTGCTCTAGTAGTAAAGACTTTTTCTAGTCAAAAAATATAGCACATAGGATTATAACATAGATAAATCCCGACATCGATTGGGTTGAAGATTGCTTCATCTGCACAAGCATCTGTCTTTAATTAAAGAAGTATGCCCCTCAGCTAATTCAAATATTATGAAATTTTCTTTTTGTTATTTGATACCGCAAATGCAACAACACACAAATAACATGTGTAATTTATATTAAATTTAATCATGTTACGCTTAATGATTTTCAAGCCAGATAAACCTGCCTAAAAATACTTATTCAGGTATAATTCCAGCCGGTCCAACCCTTCTTTGATATTTTCCAGGGAGTTGGCGTAGGAAAAGCGCAGAAAACCCTCGCCGCCGCTGCCGAAATCTATGCCGGGCGTCACACCCACTTTGGCCTCTTCAGTAATCCGGAAAGCTTCCTTATAGGAATCCTTGCAAAACTTTCGTGCGTCGGCAAAAACATAAAACGCGCCGGTGGGCTCCACATGAATGACAAAGCCCATCTCCCGCAGACGTTTTAACATATACTGTCGCCGTTCGTCGTAAATCCGCGCCATTTCAGCCACATCTTTTTGCGCTTTCGCGAGCGCGGCAATACCCGCCCACTGGATAAAGCCACTGGCGGAAATCATGAAGTTCTGATGAATCCGCTGCATGACATTGGAAAACTCCTTGGGGAAAATACAGTAGCCCAGCCGCCAGCCGGTCATCGCGTATAGTTTGGAAAATCCGTTGATGACAAATGCCTTATCGGTAAATTCTAAAATGGAATGCGCTCGGTCTTTATACACCAGGCCGTGATAGATTTCGTCGGAAATAATGTATTGTTTTTTAAATTGCGCGATGCTTTGCAGTTGCTCTTTACTCATGACAATGCCCGTGGGATTCGATGGTGAATTGATAAAAATCGCCTTTGTGCGCGGAGTAATCTTCTTTTTAATATCCGCCGGGCGATACACAAAACCTTCCTCCGGGCGAGTTTTTATTTCTTTGAGTTTTCCGCCCGCTGCCAGAATAAAATTCTGATAACAGGGATAGCGCGGGTTGGAAACAATTACTTCATCGCCTTTATCCAGAATCGCCAGCATCGCGAATAAAAGCGCCGGTGAAGTGCCGGTGGAAACCAAAATCTGCTCCGGTATGATTTTTACGCCATATTCCTTGAAATAAAAATCACATATTGCCTGGCGCAGTTCCAAAAGCCCCAACGCGTGCGTGTAGCGGGTCTTGTTATTTTGCAGCGCATCAATGGCCGCCTGCGTGATAACTTTGGGCGTGGAAAAATCCGGCTCGCCCACCTCCAGATGAATGACGTTTTCGCCCCGGCGTTCCAGCTCCTCGGCCTTGGCCATTACATCCATGACGATAAAAGAAGTAAATTTATCCGCGCGTTTGGAAATCATGATAATCTCTCGCCCTTCTGCCGCGATTTCAATATATCTAATGTTATTGACCTAAATTTTCAACCATTAATCTTTAAATAAAGTCACAAATATGCTAGGTTTAAGCAACAAAACATGATCATATATAGTTGTTAATCAGGCGAAAACACTCGCCTAACTTTGCTCGTAATAAAGGAGGTAAAAAATGGCTCGCTACATATCACTGGTCATTTTCTTTGCGGCGCTTAGCTTTCTTTGCTTGAGCGCGACTGCGCAAACGCAAAAAACCATGAGTGTGCAGGTTAAACAAACGCAGCTGAGGGCTACGCCCTCGCATCTGGGAAAGATTGTGGTCAAAGCTCCCTACGGCGCGCGCGTCACCATTCTCGAGGAACGCGGCGACTGGAAAAGAACGACTTACGGAAGTTACCGCGGCTGGGTGCATGCTTCTTCTTTGACCACCAAGAGAATCGTTTTAACGGCCGGGCAGACTTCTCAAACCGGCACCGTCGGGCAGGGTGAAATAGCTCTGGCGGGAAAAGGATTCAATCAAGAGGTGGAAAACCGCTACCGCGCGAACAACAAATATTTGGATTACACCTGGATAAACCGCATGGAAGCCTTCGACATAACCTCGGAACAGATAGAAAATTTTGTCAGCGAAGGAAGGCTTTCGCTAGGCAACGAGGGGGGCTGAATATGAAAAAACTTACTTTACAAATGATATCATTTCTCGCCTTGTTAATTTTCTGTGGCTGCGCGGCGGTAGAAACGGCGACAACCGTGGCGACAGATATAGCGGTTCAAAGAGGCACCATCACCAAAGAACAGGCCGCCTCTATCCGCACCGGCACAACGGCTGTGTCCAGAAGCCTGGAAGACTTTACGCCGGAGCAGGAATATTACATCGGCCGTTCCGTCGGCGCTGTAGTTCTGACCAAATACAAAGCGCTCAATGATGCAAAAGTAAACTCCTACGTGAACCTGTTGGGTCAGACGTTGGCGCTGGCCTCGGACACGCCGGAGTTATTTGCCGGCTATCATTTTCTGGTGCTGGATTCCGACGACATCAACGCCTTTGCCACCCCCGGCGGGCATATTTTTATCACCCGCGGCCTCATCCGCTGCTGCCGGACAGAAGACGAACTGGCCGCCGTGCTGGCGCATGAGATCGGCCATATCCAGATGCGCCACGGAATCAATGCCATCCAAAAAGCGCGCATGGCGGAGGCCTTAACTGTTTTGGCCAGAGAAGGAGTAAAAACATACGGCGATGAGGAATTAATTAAATTGTCGAACAGCTTCGGCGATGTTATTTCCGATATCACCACCACAATGATCAAGAATGGTTACTCCCGCACCTATGAGTATCAGGCCGACGCGGCGGCGGTTAATATTTTAAGGCGCGCTGGTTATCAGCCGGGCGCGCTGGTGAATATGCTGCAGGTAATGAGCAGGCAGATAAAACCCGGAGGGTCAGATTTTGCAAAAACCCATCCGTCGCCGCAGGCGCGGATTGCCGAACTAGGCATAAGCGCGCAGACAGCGCAGATACCGAACATTCGCAAAGATAGATTTATCAAGGCCGCTGGTCATTTATTGTAAAATTATTACGCGCCGGGATCAGATGGTGTTTCTTAAAAAAATAAAAGAAAATAAATTATTCCAGGGAATGGCGGCGGGGCTGATCGGCGCCGTTGTCGCGCTGGCCTTTTTTCTGCCGGGCTGGCTCGCGCGCTGGGAAGCCAAAACGTGGGATTGGCGCGTCAGCACCATGGCCAAACCATCGGATGCCACCGATAAAATCCGTGTTATCCTGCTCGATCAGAGCTCGTTGGATTGGGGCAAAGAAGAAAACGCCTTATCCTGGCCCTGGCCGCGCGAAGTCTACGGCGCGGTAATTGATTTTTGCAAACGCGCCGGCGCGCGCTCAATCGCCTTTGACGTGCTTTACACGGAACATTCCAAATACGGCGTATCAGATGATCAGGCAATGGCCGATGCCATGCGCGCGATGCCTGTTGTCAGCGCGGTATTTTTAAGCAGAAATACCGGCAGTGAAGCAAGGTGGCCAAATTTCGCGCCCGCGCCTGCCTTTCAGATAAACGGCCTGGAAGAATGGATAGCAAAAACCGGTTATCAAAGCTACGCGCATGCCTCCTTTCCTGTTCCCAAAATAGCAGCGGCGGCAAAAATCCTCGCCAACGTACAAATGCGTCCTGATAACGATACTGTGTATCGCCGCGTGACGCTTCTGGAAGTTTTCGATGGCAAGGTTATGCCGGCGCTAGGGCTGGCCGATTATCTTGCCGCCCATCCTCAAACAAAGATGGCCATCGCGCCGGGTAAATTAACTATCGGCGAGAAAATAATTCCTATCGATGATAACGGGCAGGCCATTTTAAATTTCCGCGGCCCATCGGGAACGCACAAGGCCTACAGTGCCGCATCGGTGATCCAAAGCGCACTGCTTTTGGCCGAAGGGGAAAATCCCGTTATCAATACGGAAGAATTTAAAGACGCGTTTGTCTTCTTCGGCTTTTCCGCTCCCGGCCTTTATGACCTGCGCCCGACGCCTGTTTCCGGCGTCTATCCGGGCGTGGAAGTTTTTGCGACCATGCTCGATAATTTATTGGCCGGAGATTTCATCAGCCCGGTGCCGCTGGCTTTAACTATAGTAATTACCTTGCTTATAGCCCTGCTCGCGGGAATTTTTTCTTCCTGGGCGAAGGGCATAACCCGCAGCGCTTTTGTTTATGTCGCGTTTTTAATTCTGCCTGTGGCAATATGCTTTGCCGCTTACCGTTTTGGTTTCTGGCTACCGATGCTCGTGCAGGAGACAGCCGTGGCGGTAACATTGGTGGGTGCAGGACTGATTTACTACACAACTGAAGGAAAACAAAAAACTTATATCAAAAACGCTTTTAAACAATACTTAAGCCCGGATGTCATCGAACAACTCATCGCGCATCCGGAACGCCTCAAACTGGGCGGCGAAAGAAAATCTCTTTCTGTTTTTTTCTCTGATCTGGAAGGATTCACGGGAATTTCTGAAGGCCTTGATCCCGAAGCGCTCACCAATCTACTCAACACATATCTCTCCGCCATGACGGATATTATTCACGAAGAAGGTGGCACGGTGGATAAATACGAGGGCGACGCGATTATCGCCTTCTGGAACGCGCCTTTGGAGCAACCCGATCACGCCATTCGCTGTGTGCGCGCCGCGCTTAACTGCCAGGCAAAGCTCGCGCAAATGAGGCCGGAATTTTATCAACGCCTTAACAAAAATCTGAACATGCGCATCGGCATCAACACCGGCCAGGCGGTTGTGGGCAACATGGGTTCAAAGTCGCGGTTTGATTACACAATGATTGGCGACGCGGTAAATCTGGCGGCGCGTCTGGAAGGAATCAACAAGCAGTTCGGCACCTATACTTTGATCTCGCAGGCCACCAAAGAGCAAATCGCGGATGTTTTCCCAACACGGGAAATTTCGCGTGTCGAGGTGGTGGGCAGACGTGAGCCTGTTGTTGTTTATGAGCCGTTGCTGCCGGAAGAAATCTCCGCGAAAAAACAAAAAATATTTGAAAAGTTTTCTGAAGCTCTAAAATTATTTTATCAGGGCAATTTTAAGCAGGCAAAAATTCTTTTTGCCGAAATTACCGAAAAAGACGCGGCGGCAAAAGCTTATGTTTTAAAATGCGAGGATCTCATAGCTCAGCCGCCCGTAAACTGGCAGGGCGTTTGGGTAGTGACACAGAAATAATCAAGTAGAAACAATATGTTTAAGAAGCGTGTTTGAACATCTCTTCCTGAAAGAAGTAAATCATTAAATTTATCAGCTATGCAATGTTTCAATCGCTAATCGATGAGCAGTTGGACAACTTTTCCATGTTTTACGAAGTTCGCTTTTCATCATTATTACCACTAAATACGAAATCCTGTAGATTGCTATTCACTGAGAATAAAGGGGTATTTTTCTATCAACGAAATAAAAGTTATGTTATTATGATATTCAAAATATCGGGAAAAGTGAAGTTAGTATATTAATTGTTATATGGAAAAATACATGACAGAAAAAGACCTCACAGGATATTGTGGCCTTTATTGCGCAGATTGCATTCGTTACAAATGCAAAGCCTCTGACTTAGCGGATGAATTATTAGATGAAGTCGATAATGATCATTTTAGAAACTATTCAAATGTTAAGCGTGCACATACGAAGGAATTTGAAAACTTCGATTCACTGATTGCTTCTTTAAAGGCGATTTCAGGAATCAAGTGTGTGACGCCATGTGGGGCAGGCGGTGATGGTTGCGGTGGGTCATGTAAAATAATAAAGTGTGTCAAGGAAATGAATCTGGATGGCTGTTGGGAATGTAAAAATTTCGAAAGGTGTGACAAGTTAGATTTCTTAATACCTTTTCATGGGGATAGCATTATTAGCAATTTAAGAATAATAAAAAAGCATGGGATTACGGCTTGGTCAAAATATAGAGACAAGTGCTATGCATGGCTTTAGTTGTCCTGAACTATACTTGAGTTGACATTGGTCAGCATTCTGCATTAACAAAAAAGACGGCGCTATGGCTTTGAATTAGCATTAACGCATGGTTCTGCGTCCGTTGTACCTTTCTGTATCGTAATATTTTTCTACATCGACTAATTTTAGCTTATCGATAATTTCTTTCAGGGGAACACCGGTAATTTCTCCGCGCGAATAGGAGACCATGCGTCCGAAATCCTCATTGATAATCATGTCAACAGCGGCAATACCAAACCATCTAGCCATCAGGCGATCGTAGGCGGAAGGTGTCCCGCCGCGCTGGAGATGGCTCAGGATGATATGGCGTGATTCAAACCCGGTTTTGCGTTGAATTTCAGAGGCCACGTAACTGGCAATTCCGCCGATCGATTCATGCCCGAAATCATCAACGCAACTATCTTTGAGACATTCCCGCCCTCCCGCGGGCTTGGCCGCTTCGGCAACCACAATGATGGAATAGTTGATTTCACGGCCATGCCGCTGCCGCAAAAGGTCACATACGCGTTCCATGTCAAACGGATATTCAGGGATCAGAATAATATACGCGCCGCTGCATTCGCCACCGCGGAGAGCAAGCCAGCCGGCATGGCGTCCCATTGTTTCCACAACAAAAATGCGGCCATGGGAGCCGGCAGTTGTTCTCAACCGGTCGATTTCTTCCATGATAACGTTAATCGCGGTGTCAAAACCCAGTGAATATTCAGTTCCCATAAGATCATTGTCGATTGTTTTGGGGATACCCACCGTTTTGATACCCAACTTATGTAATTTATAGGCGACACCCAGGGTATCTTCACCGCCGATGACAACAAGCGCGTCAATTCCTAACTTTTTGATATTTTCAATGACCTTTGCCGAACGGTCATTTTGGGGATTAAACGGATTTGTTCGCGACGTTCCAAGATTTGTTCCTCCGTAACGATCCCATGTCCGGACGATCTCTTCGTCTAAATGCTTGATGTACTTCTCGCAGCTTCTCGGATCATCGGGATCAACCTCGATAATGCCTTTCCAACCGTCAGCAATGCCAATAACTTCAAAAGACATGGAACGATTGGCCGCAATTTTCGGATCAAGCGCGCTTTTCGTTACCCATTTGATAGCGCCGTTGAGTCCCGGACAGTCCCCTCCGCCTGTTAATATGGCTATTTTCATTTTCATAATTTTCTTCCCTGTGTAGTAAAAATATTTAAATTTTTAAATGAAAAAAAGAACCCTTTATTCTGATAGCAATATACTTTTCTCCATACCCGCGGACGGTATTTTTACCTCGACAAAATGTTCCTGCCGATCATTAATCAGTTGAATTGTCCGGTCGGGTCTGGCGAAGCCGTCCAGGGTGACACTTGTCTCTTCGTCGCTGTCATCTGTTTGCCTCACAATAATTTTGTAAGAAGTCTCTCTAAACGTATAAAGAATTGTGAACTCTTTCCAATGGGCGGGAAGGCAGGGCTCAAAACTCATTTTATCCATATTGATCGAGAGTCCCAAAAGTGATTCCAGGATCAGCCGGTACATCCAGGCGGCGGAACCGGTAAACCATGTCCAGCCGCCGCGACCGACATGCGGCGAAACAGCATAAACGTCGGAAGCAACAACATAAGGCTCGACTTTATAGATAGCGATTTGAGCAGGCGATAGCGCGTGATTGATCGGATTGATGATGGACAATATATCCCACAGGCGCTGATGGTCGCCAAGCGCAGCAAAGGCCATGGCCGCCCAGATGGCCGCGTGTGTGTACTGGCCGCCATTTTCTCTCACGCCGGGCACATAACCTTTAATATAGCCTGGCTCCATTTCAGATTTGTCAAAGGGCGGGTCAAGTAATTGGATCAGTTTTTTATCCCGGTGAACCAGAAGCGCATCTACGGATTCCATAGCTTGCCGCATCCGTTCAGGCGCGCCAGCTCCCGACAGAACAGACCAGCTTTGTGCAATCGAGTCAATACGGCATTCCATGTTCGTTGCCGATCCCAATAAAGATCCGTCATCGAAATAGGCGCGGCGGTACCACTGGCCATCCCAACCATCGCGCTCAATGCTTTGCTGCAACTTACTTGCCTGGCTGTGGCACAACTCGGCAAAAGCCATGTCACTTTTTAGACGGGCAATTTCGGCAAACTTAATTAATATTTCATACAGAAAAAAGCCCATCCAGACACTTTCGCCCCGGCCTGCCTCTCCCACCTTATTCATCCCATCATTCCAATCGCCTGTGCCCATCAGCGGCAGATCGTGGCTACCGAATCTTAGGCCTTTTTTAATCGCTCGCACACAGTGATCGTATAAACTAGCTGTTTCATCAGTTACACCCGGCAGATCGTAATAGGAATCCTCACCTTCTCTTACCTGGCGGCCATCAATAAATCTGACGAGTTCATCCAAGATTCTCAAATCACCGGTAGTGATAATATAGCGACTCACGGCCAAAGGCAGCCACAGATAATCATCGGAACATCGTGTGCGCACACCTCTTCCTGAAGGCGGATGCCACCAATGCTGGACATCGCCATCCTGAAATTGACGGCTCGCGCATAAAAGCAGGTGCTGACGGACAATGTCTGGTACGGCATAAACAAGCGCCATGGTATCCTGCAGCTGGTCACGGAAGCCGAAAGCGCCGCCGGATTGGTAATAACCGTTACGCGCCCAAAGACGGCAGGCGATCGTCTGGTATAAAAGCCAGCCATTGGCTAGCACATTCACAGACGCATCCGGAGTTTCTATCTGTATGACACCCAAAGTTTTGTACCAGTATTCCTGCACCGCTTCCAGAACGCTTTGCGCGATGGTTGATCCTCTAAAACTTTTGACTGTGTTGCTGGCATCATCCGCGCCTCTTCTTCCGGTAACACCCAGCCTGAAGATTGTTTCCTGAACTTGCCCGGCGTCTAATTCCAAATTAACTTGGATGGCGCCGCAGGGATCCAGAGCCGCGCCAACTTTGCCGGAGAGATGTGTCCGCGTCATTGCCGCAGGAGCAGAAAGCGCACCATTGCGCCCGATAAACTCCGTTCTGTCTCCGGTGATGTTACGATTTTTATCGTCTACATCAAAGAAAACCACCCGATCGGCAAATTCCGCGTTGTAAGCGTTGCGCGCGAAAAGCGCTCCGCTTCCCGTATCGACTTCGGTGGTCACATGCATCATTGTTTTGGACCGCAAATCACCGAGCACCCACTCCACGTAACCTGTTACCGACAGACTACGGGACCGCCCAGAATCATTGCGTAACTTTAATACGGTAAATTTGACCGGCGCGTCGATGGCCACATAGATCCACAGCTCTGATCGAATTCCTTCTTCCGTATGTTCGAAAACACTATAACCGAATCCATGCCGGCTGATGTAGGGTATTGCCGAGTGGCAGGGCAGGGGCGTGGGTGACCAGAAATGTCCGGTTTCTTCATCGCGGATATAGAATGCTTCTCCGCTCGGATCGCTTACGGGATCGTTGTACCAGGGTGTCAGGCGGAACTCATGAGCATTCTCCTTCCATGTTGAAGCAGAGCCGCTCTCTGAAACAACTGTTCCAAAGTGCGGGTTAGCCAATACATTTACCCAGGGCGCCGGCGTCACCTGACCGGGTTTTGTCGTGATGACATATTCGCGCCCGTCGGGTGTAAATCCGCCCAGTCCGTTTTCGAAAAGCAGAGAAGAGGAAGGAATTTCCTCTGTTTTCCGGATTCCCGTATGTTGCGCGCGCGTCGGCTTAAAACGCGGAACAACTGTTTCTCTAAGAGAACGACGGCTGATTTGTTCCGCCAGAGTTCCCCAGCTATCCTTAATTACTATACGGGCAACAGTTTGCAGAAGAATCCTGTCTTCATTGGATATCTGATCACCAGGCCGGAGAAATATGCCACCTGGTTTATCGACAACTTTTGCTTCCGTCCCTGCTGTAATCATGTCTTTTATCTGGTCGTGGAGGAATTGTCTGTAGATTGCATTATCTTCATTCCAAATCATCAAATCCACCGCCAGACCTTTTAAACGCCAGTACGCGTGCGCCTGTTCGAGTTGACGCACAAGTTCGATGTTTGCGTGGTCACCGATCTGGAGCAACACAATGGGCACATCTCCGGAAATGGCGTAACCCCATAAACCCGATTGCCCGCGACGGTTTTTGATGATTATTTTCTGATCAGCGCGCAGTGATGAATTGCTGTAAATAACGCAACCGGCCAGTTGCCCGTAAAGTTGGGCATCAGCTTCTGAGGCATTGATTTGACGCAAAACTACCTGGCTATGAGTCCACGCCAGATCAAAAACACGATCAGCAAGACGCTGATCGTGATATTTTTCGGAAAGGCCAAGCGCCTGCTCCCGAGTATCACTGATACCGGAAACAATATCAATCATCACCGATTCTCCCGCGTCCAGCTTAACGCGGCAACGTATCGCCGCTATGGGATCGAGAACGGAGCCTTGAGTATTCGAAAGTGTTTCTGAAATATTTTCAGACCAACGCATCGCCTGCGGATCGGCCAAAGTATTTCCACGGCCAATAAACTTTAAGCGATCCGTTTCATAGGAGACTCCCTTGTTTGGTTTACCGTGCAAGGCCATCAGGTGAAACATCCAGTGCGAAGGTTCATCTTTTGAACGCGGCCTTCTTGTGCAGAGAATTGTCTGGCGTTCACGGATGATTTCCGTCTGAACAAAAAGATTGGCAAACGCGGGATGCAGCGCGTCGGCTGCAGGCTCCGCCAGAACAATTTCCGCGTAACTGTTTATATCCAGCTCTCTTGGCTTTCGCGAACGGTTGGTGATGCGAACACGGCGCAGTTCAATATCATCCTCGGGGGATACGGCTATTTGCGTGTGTGTGTCGATTTCATTATCCCGACGCCGAAACTCAACCCTGGCGTCAGAGAAAATAGCTTCATATCTTTCCGGCTGTTTCAGCGTTGGTTGATAAGCTATTGACCAAAACTCTCCATTGGTCGTATCGCGAATATAACAGAATGTTCCCCAATTATCGCGGGTAGAGTCTTCACGCCAGCGTGTGACGGCCAACTCCTGAAAGCGGCTATATCCACCTCCCGCGTTAGTGATCATCACATGGTACCTTCCATTGGACAGTAATTGCACCTTCGGTATGGGTGTATGGGGAGTTTTAAACATCCGCGCCGGAAACTCCTGGGTGATTGTAGCTTTACGCATGGTAGTATCCTCGGAGATCTGCCGGTAGAAGGCCACCGCCCGGGGAATACGCTCCTGTAGCAGCAGCATGGTTGATTGAAACATCGGCTCGGACGCGAAACGTTTCTGCATCGGACAATCAAGCAGAAGATGGGATAAGGCTAGCAAACTCATGCCCTGGTGATGAGCCATGAACGATTTGACCACAACACTCGATTTACCGCGAGGCAGACGCGAAGAAGTGTAATCTATCGCTTCGTAAAAACCATATGGCCCTTCCATGCCCTCTCGGGCAAGCTGCTGCAAATTCAGGCAGGCTTCTTCCGACGCGACCATCAACGCCAGAGCTGAAGCATACGGCGCGACAACCAGATCATCGGAAAGCCCTCGTTTGAGGCCAAGCCCCGGAACACCGAAGGCGCGATACTGATAGTTTTGATGTACATCTATTGTACTGTAACCGGATTCGGAAATGCCCCAGGGCACACCCCGGCTTTTTCCATAGTCAATCTGCCGGCGGACAGCCGCCTTATATGTCTGATCCAGCAGTGTGCTTTCATAAGTGGGCATCACCAAAAGCGGCATAAGATATTCGAACATTGAACCGTCCCAGGAAAGAAGAACCGGATATCTTCCCGGATTCGTCAGCAGTCGTCCCAGCGCAAACCAGTTCTCCTGTGGCAAATTCCCCTGCGCGATGCCGATAAAACTGCAAAATCTAGCCTCTGAAGCCAGCAGGTCATAGTAACTTGCGTCCCGGCGGCGCTCAGTGGTATTATAGCCAATAGTCAACAGATGACTTCCTTTATCATAAAGAAAACTATAATCCATATCAGCAAAGTCATTTGCTTGTGCTGCCAGGCGGTCAATTGCCGCTATTCTTTCCGCGGCGCGGACAGAGCCTTCCTTGATCATCCGGCGAAAATCGGCAAACCACGCTTTCTCTTCGGCAGTTACGTTGATGCTAACCATGTTTTCGATTACATTTATTAATTTCTTTTTTGATGTTATCAACTCCCGCAGCGTGGGAATCTCCATAGTTTCAAGAAACTCGCTTAGCCTGGCTGAAGGGTGTGTCAGTGTAATCCACGGACAGAAAAAAGTAATTTCTTCCAAGGCATCGGAACATTGATGCACCAGAGCTTTTACCCACCACAAGGCATCACTATCGTTGTTTGTGTTAAAGGCGCGGGCAAGATCAATTGAGGCGTTTGCCAGATCGTCGAGGCGCCGCCGCAATGGCTTAAGCATCTTTTTATCGGAATCCGGCAATAAGGACAGATATTTTTGAAAATCGGCAAGCTGTTTTGGCGCTCCCGCTCCCGCAACATCTGTCAGAACAGCAATAGTGTCGCCAATGCCGTTAAACAATTGAAATCCGCAAATCTTCTGATCGGGAAGCTCAATAAGTCCCCGCCGTAACGTTAATAAGTGTCCGCTGAGATTTCCACTATCCACGGTAGATATGTAATGAGGCCGCAGTGTGGCTAGGCTTTGTGTGTCGTACCAATTATAAAAGTGACCACGATAGCGCTGCAATTTCCCCATCGTATGGAAGGTATCGGCAGTGCGTTCGATTAAGTCTCCCGCCGAAATATAACCAAAATCATACGCGGATAAATTTGCCAGCAAGGCCAGCCCCATGTTTGTCGGCGATGTGCGATGCGCGATGACGGCAGCCGGATGCTCCTGATAGTTATCCGGCGGCAGCCAATGATCATCGGGCCCGACAAATGTTTCGAAGAACGCCCAGGTTTTACGGGCAATTTTTCTCAGAAAAATCATTTGCTCTTCTTTAAGTTTTATAACACTGAGCGTAATTGGCCTGCTGACCCACCAGATAATTCCGGGAGAGAGAAACCACAGAACAAGTACGAACATGGCCGCGCCAAGAGCGCCGGGTCTGGCCATCGTGAGATAAATAAATAGCACCAAAGAAAGTAAAGGAGCTATCCACATCGACCGACAGGAAGCGGCAAAGGTATTCAGGTTACGGCTCGCCAAGTTTCCGGAAGGGTTCCACTCCAGCAGCCGCTTGTGTGAAACGTGCATTCGCCAGAGAGTACGAGCAATCGCGTCCAGGCTAAAAAATGCTTCATAGGGAAGACAAACAAGGGTGTACAAAGTCTGAAAAAAGTGCCTGCGGGCCTGACGCAGTGCTGTGAACAAGTGTTGGTTCCATAACACATCTCCCGGCTTGCGGAAGAGTTCCAGCAGTATTTCGCCCGCGGGAGGAATGAGAAGAATTCCAACCACCATTATTGTCCACAGCCAAACCGGAGAAATGATGGCCCATCCCATAATTAACATCAAGGTCAAAGCCGCGGGAACCAGAGAGCGCCTGAGGTTATCGAAAATCTTCCACTGGGAAAGCCATGATATTTTATTTTTCTGCTGTCCGCCGTCTGCGGTGGGAACGACCGATCTTAGCCAACTGGCAATTTGCCAGTCTCCGCGAATCCAGCGATGCCTGCGGTTCACATCCATACGATATTGAGACGGATATTCTTCGTACAACTGAACATCAGAGAGCAAACCTGAACGCGCGAAGCAACCTTCTATCAGATCATGGCTGAGTATCCGGTTTTCCGGGAAGCGGCCACGGAGAGCCTGCTCAAACGCATCGACATCATAAATGCCTTTACCTATGTATGAACCTTCACCAAAAACATCCTGGTAGATATTGGAAACAACACGCGTATAAGGGTCAATACCGGTTTCGCCCCCCCAGAGGCGCGCGTACCAAGACTTGCCATCACCCGATAGGGTTTCGGCGATGCGCGGCTGAAGAATGCCATAACCTTCACAAACGCGCTGCCGCGCTTCATCATAACGTGGACGATTCAGAGGATGGGCCATCGCTCCCACGAATTGCTGCGCGGAATCGCGAGGAAGTTGAGTGTCCGTATCCAGAGTAATGACGTATTTCACATTAGATAATATTTCCGGAATACCAATGACGTGAGAGAAACAATCTTTTGCGCCGCCGCGCAGAAAAGCGTTCAGCTGGGCAATCTTTCCACGCTTACGCTCATAACCCATCCAAATTTGCTCCTCAGGATTCCAGCTACGCGAACGATGGAAGAGAAAGAAAGTTCCTCCTTTTGTGCCCCTATACTTATCATTTAGTTCTTCAATCCTCTTTTGAGCCAACCGAATCAGCTCATCGTCCGTGGAAATCTTTTCTTCATGGGCATCGAGGAAATCGGTCAGTAAGGCAAAGTGCAGGTTGTTATCCCGATTAGCCAAAAATCTTATCTCCAGTGATTCAACTAGGGCTTCTACGTTTTGAGCAGACGAAAGCATAGTCGGGATGACCACCAGCGTGCTTGATTCCGTTGGAATTTCCCGGGAAAAATCCATACGCGGCAGCAGATACGGATGGGCGAAAAGCGTAGCCAGCCAGTTGGTCAGCGCTACGGACAGACTGCTTGCGCCCAGAATAAAAATAATAGCGATAGGCACAAGTAGCCAGCCGTGCAAACTATGGTTTTGAACTTTTAGAAGTAAGCCGAAGGCCGCGATGAAAGTTATAGCCATTATGGCCAAAAGATATATGAACAACGGAAATCTGAAGAAGATTCGACGGATGAACTCAGAGATTGGCTTGCGTATTTGAGCTCTTTGTTCAAGCGTGGGTAATCCTTTATCGATCAGATAAAAACCAACATGGGTCTCCCGCTCGCCATTTCTGCACGCAGATGAGGCTTGGCGGGATAAATCAATGGCTAAACGCGCCACGTCACTTTCGGAGAGGAGGCTTTGTTTTGCTATCTTTTCCACGGCGTGACGATAACGGTCTCTCGTGTCAAAATCCATTTTGATATAAACATCACAGGGGTCTTCACGCAGAGTCTGTTCGACAACGCTAATCGTCTCCACAAACTCATGCCAGTTCATGGATGTCAGAAACCTCAGGCTGCCGATGCTGTTACTTACAGATACCTGGTCGGCGGCCTGTTGCTGATTTTCGGAGCGGACCAGCTGTTCAATCGTCAAATGAGACTCGGCAAGCCGCTGCTCAATCCAGGTGATGGGCAGAGCCAGTGCCGGACTTTGTCCTTGCAAACGGCGCGTAAATTCCGCGACAAATGAACTGGTCATCGGTTGATCGGACCGTGCCATATCGGCGATTACCAAAACGAGGCTTTTGGGATCGCTCCTCGCGATATTGGCCATCTGGTTCGCCCAATAATCGGCTCGGTCCCTGTTGGCAATGCCGGCAATAATTCGTGTTCCAATGCGCCGCAAATTTTCGATTAGCGCCAGGCGCAACATAATCGGAATTGCCCACAACTCGCCCAATTTCAGAGGGGTTATTGTCTGGTAAGCCGTAACAAAGCCAATGAGACTTTCCATATCCACCCGTCCATCACCGTGAGAGATTGTCTCAAGGGCAATATCATATACACGGGGGAGCCCGGCCGATGGCCCGTTTTGCAGCCGCGGCAATCCACGGCTATAACCTTTGGACAAGTGTCTTTTTGCCAGGCTAATATGCTCTTCAATTAAATAAAAGTTATCCAGAAGCCATTCTTCGGCAAGAGCTATTGTGCTGTTATCTTTAACCGCATCTGTCAGCTGGTTACATGTTTTAATCAGCACATCTTCGTTTTCATGAAGCCGTGCCAGAAGCTGTTCCGAAGCCCTGGCGCTGGTCACTTTATGCACATGCGCCAATGCTTTGCCGTGTTGTTTCATCTGTTCGGAACTTAGCAATTCCGAGCGCAGTGGTAATTCATCGTAGGAGTACTTTCTTCCGAAAGCGCCGCCGATAGTTTTTTTCTTCAACTTCACCAATGGTTCTAAAACTGTCTTATCGTTTAACTTCACTTTTTCGGATCTCCTAAATGGATGGGAAACATTCTATAGCTGGTTATTGTTCATTTGCCAGATGCGCTTTCTTTGCTTGGTTCGTTAATATGTATTATAAAGACAATATAAATTTACTGCCGAATCAAAAACTATCAGCAACTGTTTGCGTTTTGGAAACAAAAACTTAAAGCCGGAACATATAGAAAAAAGAAAAATTAAAAATATGGTGGAACGAAAAATATCACAAGAATGTTTCTTATTTAATATATTAAATCGTTGCAAAATTCAATGTTAATGTTATGCCAATTCCGAGACAAGGCACAATTCTTACACAAGTGAGTTTTATACAGAGCTTACCCAATACAAGATAAGTAAAGAAATAGCAGCATAAAAACCGGGTTATTAATAAATTGGATTGGTAAAGCAGGTTCAAACTGTTCCCGCTCTCTTTCAATCCGTAATCATCAATTCTATCAATAGCAAATACTGATTATGTTACGTATAGGTAGGTGAAACAAACAATCAGCTCGGTAAAAATATTTCTATTAATCAATCGGGCCTCACCGTAACCCAAAGGAATGTTTCACCGCCGATGGCGCGGTAATCGGCGGATAATATTTTGAACCCCGCATTGATTAAATCTTTATACAAATCTTTCGGGGTTTTGTGGCTGTAGTATAACTTTTCTCCCATAAATTCCTTATAGCCGTCAAATTCATCACTGCCTGTGTATTCTTTGGTAGCGTAGGTGAAAAGCAGACAGCCCTTAGGATTTAGCCAGCGATGCATTTTTTCAAATAAACTTTGGTGATCTGTTTTCGGCACGTGAAACAGGCTGTAGACGGCCGTGATCGCGTCAAAACTCTGGGGCGCAAAATCGACATCGCGCATATCCTTGCAGAAAGTTTGCATCTCGGGAACATATTTCGCCGCCATCGTGAGCATCTTTTCGGAAAAATCCACGCCAGTAACCTGCCAGCCCTTATCCGCAAAAAAACGCGCGAAAGGCTCGCCCGCCCCGCAGCCCAGATCAAGCAAAACACCTTTTTTGATCAAAAGCGCGTTATAAAAATGATCGAGCACCTCGGTCATATCAAAAAGGCCGCGGTTTTGTTCATAAGTCGCGGCAAAGCCGTTATAAACTTCGCGAAGGGTTTTGGGCAT
Source organism: Syntrophaceae bacterium UBA4810 (assembly GCA_002402545.1). GTDB lineage: Bacteria > Desulfobacterota > Syntrophia > Syntrophales > Smithellaceae > UBA4810. The sequence goes on along the minus strand of DHGA01000094.1, from coordinate 22,692 downwards.
TTTTTATCCTTAAATCGAATTTGTCCGCTGCCTATCATTATTTGTGAAGACCCTCAATATATAAATATTGCATCAGCGGGAAGTTTAAGATAAATTCAATGCCGGCAGCAGGTTTATGAATAAAAATACTTTTAATCTTACCCGCAGAGAATTGTTGCAAAAGGCCGCTTTATCCGCCGCGCTTTTGTCTTTACCTAATCTAACCGGTTTTACCTCCATTCCCCAATATAAGCCGACCGGCGCGCCGGCGGGAAAAACGCTTTATCTGACCAATGCGGAAGTTATCGATGTTGTACGGGGTCTCATTTTCAGTAACCAGACCATCGCTGTGCGCGACGGGATCATTCGCTCTGTTTCCTCATGGGTGCCTGACGCGCGCGAAGGCGATGTCGTGCTGGATTTAAAAAATCAGTATGTTCTGCCCGGCCTGATCGACGCGCACTGCCACATAACCATGCCCGGCGCGTCGGCGCTCAATGCCGGCGTCCTTTGGGCTGTGATCAATCAGCTGAAAAGAAATTACATCCAGCAGATAAGACAAGGAGTTACCACCATCCGTGATATGGGTGCGCTGCCAAAAACCTTGCACGATAATCTGGCGCTGATTCAGAAAGGAGAACTTATCGGGCCGCGCGTTATTTACTGTAATTCTTTTACCAACATTAACGGCGGCCACCCGGATCTTGATCCCGGTGAAATGAGCATCCTGGCCGGTTTGCTTATGGCTTTTACCGGCCATTCAAATATGTGGTTCAAAGACACGGAAGAACTCAAAGAAAAAATGCGGCTAAACTCAGCGGGCGGCGCATCTTTTATCAAGCTCACGATGGATAAAATATCTGTTTTATGCGGCAAAGGAAACATACCCGCCTATAGCGATGAACATCTGAAAATAATTTTTGCTTTCGCGCAAAAAAACAATCTGGCCACGGCAGGGCATATTCATACCAAATTCGGTTTTGGCCGCGCGCTGCAGTTCGGGCTGGATTCCGTTGAGCATTCCATCAACGAATTACTGACGCCGGAAGAAATAGAAACGATGGCTCGCAAGAAAATCTTCACCGTCCCGACGATGAGTGTTGTTCAGATGATTGCCGCGCCGGAGGCCTACGATGAACTTCCTAAAAAATTCCGCACGGATTTTATCGAGCAGGGAATAACCGAGCGGCGCAAATATATAGATTCCAATCTCACGGAATTTACGGAACTGTCAATTCACAAAGCCAATCTCGCGCATCTGGCAAACTACAAAAAATACGGCTGTGAAAATCTGTATAAAAACAAAAAATACATGGCTAATCCCGAATTTTATTTCAACATTATGCTGACCGGCCCCGCAAATTTGCTGGCGATGAAAGACGCGGGAATTGTCATCGGCTGCGGCACAGACGCGGGCGTGCCACTCACTTATCACGGCACGCTCTGGCGGGAAATGGAAATGCTGGGGCGCATCGGTTTTTCCAACGCGGAAGTTTTGCGCTGCGCCACATTCAACAACGCAAAAATTATCGGGATGGTGGATAAAATCGGCACGGTTGATACCGGAAAAATCGCCGACATGGTCATCCTTAAAGAAAATCCACTGAAAAAAATCGAGGCCTGCCGCCGGCCCTCTTTAGTTATTAAGGATGGAAAAATCTATGACCCGGAAAAATTATCCTTTGCCACATAAGCTGCAGCCCGGCCATTTTTTTTCCCTAGAATTTTTGCTTGTTTTACCGTAAAATCTGACTTATAAATCAAGAAATTAACGTCCAAATCAAGGAAGGGATTGCGACACCTCCATGCCTGCAAAGAAAAATGCGCGGCCGAAAAAAGAGCCCAAGCCAAAGAATTGTAAAAATCTGTTTCAGAAAAGACAGAGGCAAATCATCAGCAAAGCCACTAAGCTTTTCATGAAAAAAGGCTACGCGCAGACTTCCATGCGCGATATTTCCCGCGCCACGGGTATCGACATCAGCAATCTGTATTATTTCATCAAAAACAAAGAAGAAATTCTTTTTCTCGTATTTAATATGCTGCACCGTCCGGAGCTGGAACTCTTCGAGAAGAAAGCGATAATGAGCACCGACAACCCCATCGAACAGCTAAAAGCGGTTATTCACGGACTAATCAATTCAGGCTACAGCTATGATAATGAAATCCTGCTGCTTTACCGGGAATCCAAATCACTGCCTAAGCGCCTGCTTAAAGATATTCTGAAAAAAGAAAGTCTGGTCGTCTCGCAGATAGAAGAAATTCTAAAAAAAGGCAAGGCGCGAAAAGTCTTTCAGGTGGAAGACACTTCACTTACGGCAAACTTAATCGCCTACGAGCTTTCACTGTATCCCCTGCGTAAATGGAATATGAAAAAATACACCAAAAAAGAACTGGCCGGTTTGATGGAAAAAAGCATCATGAAGATGGTCACAAAATAGTTTCCGCTGACTACGGAAAATAAAAAAAGCCGGAATCGCTTCCGGCTTTTTTTGATAATTGCGCTTTATCGGCGCAACCAGGGAGGATCTTTTATGCAAGATACTTTTTCTGAACACCCTGCAGAATACTTTCCGCCTCTTTTACGATACCCTGCACCATGTCCGCCACTTTGGGCATATCGTTGATGCGCTGCGCGCACTCACCCGCGGCCATCATTCCTTTTTCCTTGTTGCCGTCATAAACGGCCTTGATGGATTCGATTTCGTAATTAATCAGCGCCATATCCAGCGTGGAATAATCATCGGGCGTTCCCAGAAAAACGCCGGGGGATTTTTTCAAAGTGTTTACGGCATGCTCTTCACTGCGTTTGTTTTTAACCCAACGCGCGGGGCCGACAAATCCGCGAGCAACTAAAGTGCCGCGATCCCCTGCCTCCACCACCGCCTCTTTCCATATCTGATGAAAATCGCTTTCCTGCGTGGCTAAAAATCGCGTGCCCATCTGCGCGCCATCGGCGCCCAGAACCAAAGCGGCGGCCAGTGTCTTACCGTCACAGAAACCGCCCGCGCCGCACACCAGAGTTTTATCGTCCGATACCGCCTCCACCACCGCGGGCAGCAGAATCATCGAATGTACCGGCTCCCAGGATGTATGAAATCCGCCTTCATGGCCGGAGGCGACAATAACATCAACGCCCGCTTTCTTGCAGCGCTGCGCGCCTTTCACCGATGGCACAACATGCATCCAGGTGAATCCGGCGTTTTTAATCGTGTCACGCCAGGGCACCGGATCACCCGCCGAGGTAAAAATAACTTTAAAATGTTTTTTCATGTCCGGATTTTCTTCCCGCACGCGAATCGCCGTTTCGATGATAATTTTCGCCTGCGGCACCATTTCCGCCGCTACCATCACGTTAATGCCGAACACGCCGCCTTTATCTTTGGTCAGGCGATAAGTGCGCTTCAGAACCTTTTCCATGGCGGTGGCCATGTCATCGTTGGGATCCGCTTCGGCGGTTTTGATCCAGGCGTCGTAAACGAAAGGCTGGCCTTCTTTATCGGCCAAGCCGCTGGTGGAAAGAAGCCCCAGCGCGCCCGCGTTGGCCGCCGCCACTCCCAGATTGTTGTTGGAAAACGGGCCCATGCCCGCCTGAATGATGGGATATTTGATGCCCACCATTTCACAGAGTCTTGACTTGATCATACCACTATCTCCTTAAATTTATTGCCGCGACAAACTCACGGGGTATTGATTAACGCGATTTTATACAACGGACGTTGTAGCAATTAATTGATAAGCTATGTTTTTGTCAAGTAATATTTGAGCCGCAGGTAAATAATTCTTGACAGAACATGCTCAGCTTACTAGTTACAACAGGTGTTGCAACCAATATTGAGGAGAATGCATTATGACAATGAAAACAGGCAAAATAACAGTAAGCAGAGGAACTTTTAACGTCCGCGACATGGGCACGAAAGAAGGTTTCCCAATGGTTATGTTCCACGGCTGGCCGGAAAGCTCTTATTGCTGGGAAGCAATTGAACCGTATATTGATAAATCTTTGCGCATTATCGCGCCGGATTTACGCGGCCTGGGAGAAAGCGAGCGCACGCTGGATGTTAAGGCTTATCAGAAACTGGAACTGGCCAAAGACATGATTGAAATCATCGATGCTTTGGGCATTGATACTTTTTTTCTGGTCGGACATGACTGGGGCGGCATTGTGGCGCAGGAATTGATGCTGCTTATCCCGCAGCGCGTAAAGAAACTGGCGTTGATGAACATTCCGGTCATCACCAACGCCAAAGGAGAAAAAGACGCGCAAAAAGCCCTGATCGCCATGAGATTTATGCCGATGTGGTATCAGTATTTCCAGCAGCAGCCGGGGCTGGCCGAGGCCATGATCAAAGACAATGAAGATGTCTGGATCCGTTACTTCTTCGGCAAAAAAGGCAAAGACGGCACAATTCCCAGCGAGGCTATCGCGGAATATGTGCGCTGTTACAAAATCGAAAACACGCCGGCCACCGGTGCTTCTTATTATCGCGCCATGCGCCTGGACACTCCGCACTGGGCGGAATTGGCAGGTAAAAAATTCACCGTACCCGCGCTCTATATCTACGGCGAGGAAGAAATCGTCATCGTCAAAGAAAATCTGAATCATCTGGAAGATTGTTTTGAGTCGATAAAAATTGAAAGACTTAAGGCGGGGCACTTTATTCAGGAAGAAAAACCGCGTGAAGTAGCGGCTTTATTAAACGAATTTTTCCGCGACAAATAAGCGCAAAAACCATTAATCAGCTTTGAGGAGTTATAAATATGTCCGGCATCAAAAACAACGAGGATCAATTTAAAGAATTGGCGCATAACCCCAACGAAGAACCGTTTGTCATGCTTAATCTGCTGAAGTTTAAAAAGGAAGGCGGGCGGGAAGCGTATTTTCGATACATCAAGGAATCGGGGCCATTTGTCGAAGGCGTCGGCGCCAAAGTTTTGTATTTTGGAAAAGCAAAAGAACTGCTCCAGGGAACAGAAGACTGGGATATCCTGATGCTTGTTCAGTATCCGTCGCGCAAGGCATTTCTTAAAATGGCCAACAATCCCGACTATATCAAGGTGCATGAATACCGCGAGGCCGCCTTGGAAAGAGCCGTATTATATGCAACTGATCCGGTGAAATTTAAGGCGATACTTTCTTAAGGGAATAATCACAATGATACGTAGGGATTGATCCCCTGTTCAATCCGCAAGACAAGAGCGCGAAAATTCGTCCGCGCCGTCAAAATATAGAAATTAATTTTTGTAGTAGATCTCCAATAATTGTCCCTATAATTTCGTTGACATATAAAACCGGTTTCCCTATACTTTCGTACACATAAGCGCCCGGCAAAATATTTATTGTATCTTTGCGAGTGAAGTGAAGCAATCTCATAAAATCCCTGCGGTGCTTGCGCTTCCTACAAGGAAAAATTAAAATATTTATTTCTTATTTAGGCTTTTTTACAAATGTCGAATAGTTTTTTTCTGCAAATTGCCAATATTTATAAAACGTGACTCAACGAGTAACGGCTATTTGTACACCCCGCCTACTGATCCAATCTCGAACAGCGCCGTCAACTCTTACATAGACACTGCCCTCACCGCAAGGCTTGGGTGCAGTTGCCCCGATATGCCTGGAAACTATACCGGCCAAAAATTCATTGCCTTGTGCATCCTTTATAAAAGCCGGGCCGCCACTATCTCCCAGACATGCGTCCTTCTTGAGCACCGGTTCGCTGGCAACAAATTCAAAGTCTCTGCTGCAACCATAATAGCTGGTGTCATGCACATTTACACCGTCCTCATTTTTAACTGAGCCGGAACAACTTTTAGAAGCCACTGCAATATCGACTAAGCTTTTTTCATCATAGGCATTATCCTTGTTTCGTCCAAAACCAATAATCCGTACTGTCTTTGCCTCATCAATTAATTCAGTTGAAGCAAAGGTTGCCGGTTTTATTTTCTTATCTAGCCCTTGACTCAATATCAATAATGCAACATCAGCCGCTTCCGTTACCGGCCGATTACACCTTTTCATAATAATACTTTGTCTAACGGGCACTCTATTTTGGTTTCCCATCCACGTTTCTCCCACAAAAACATATTGTTTTACGTCTTTACAAACACAATGCTGCGCCGTAAGAACAACGTTTTTTGCAATAACTACCCCTGTACAAAGTGACATTCCACCCGTTATAGCCACAGTGTTACTGTATCTCGCTTTATCAAGATCTTCTTTTATCTCTATGCCATTCCATATAAGCGGGAAAAGAGCGGTTTCCATTCTTTTTTTGCCAAGAAGATAATATAAATTATTTCTATAGCGTGGGTCTCTATCAAAAACAGATATTTCTTCCGGTTGTAACTCTGCTGTCTTTAACCGGGAAAAATCATATTGCGCTGACGGCATGCGTTTAATAATAGTTTCGCTTATTGAAGAAGCATGTTGAATGACAATAGCCTCATTCAGGGCTTTCTTAAGATGTGCTGCATGCTCGACGGTATTTTCCGGGGAATTTTTATTCGCGTGATTGTAAGCAATAGCCAGTGCATGTTTGTTATTATCAGATGTTAAATCAGCCGCGGCGGGAATACCGGATAGATCGGCAGCCAGTCCCGATGACGAAAAAAAGGCTATAATTAGTGATATTAATACAATATTCTTCATAAAGCATCCTCCTGATAACCTTTTATTAATCAATAATAAATCCTTATCACAAAATGCTAATTATACTGATTGCGTTTTCACTGAAACTAAATTGTCGCTTTCGCGCTTTTTCCTTGTCACCCTGCAGCCGTTTATTTAACCGGCAATATTGCATTTGTAATTGCCCTAGTGTAATCCGCCATGCTATTGGAAAACGACTTTGCAAAGGCAGCCAGAAAAACGCTTGGTTCTCCCACCTCATGAAGGGTAGCTGAAATTGTTACCGGCAAATACGGTTCATCTATTTGAATTGGCGGATCATTTTTTGACATTTTAATTGCCGGCAAATTTGTCCAGCCGGTTTCCACTGAAAAAAGACCGTCTGCGGAAATATTCGCGCCGGGAGTAATTCCTCTGAGAATCATAGAAACCTGTGCGCTTTTTATCGCATCTACATTCGTCGGTGAGATCATTGTTAAATTAATGTTAATAGTCCGGGGCTTGTCAGATGCCGGCTGCAAGAGCGATTTCGGATAATACAGTGCAACGATTTTCGGCAATACTATACTATTATAAGCAACCGCCTCAACTCCAATTTCGGCATAAAAATCCGGTACGGCAAGTGGTTTGGGAGATGGTTTTTCTTCTTGCAGCCCATCTAAAATATCTTTCCCATTCTTACAAGTATCTCCCATTGATGTTTTGAATTCAATATCGTCACACCATGATTTTTGTTCGGACACCGGCTTTGTGTAAGCCAGCACATAGCATCTGGGAGGAGAAGGTATAATTTTTTTGCCTACCTCAACCCCCCTATAATAAAACCTTGCATTAATACCCGCGGCTGTGAATCCGGCTTTGTCAGCGGCGGCAGCCTCATTCAAGGCTGTAGCGGGTATGCCCACAAATGCAGATACAAGGTTTGAAGCGAAAATGCCCCCGACAGCTGTAACAACAGGCGCTATTTTTAAACGCTCAACTTCCGACGGACACCGTTGCTCAGGCCAAACATATACCGAACGTGTATCCACTTGAGACGCCGTGTGGGGCAAAAACGAACAACCTGAAATAAAGAAACAGATAAAACAAAATAGGAATATTTTTTTTGTTAAACACATAATTGCCTCCTTTGACAACTTTTATATTCGACACGAAAAAAAATATTTATCTTGTAAATACAATAACTTCTCTTCGCTTTGGAGACAACGTACAGATGCTTTGATGAACCTTGAAGATGATTTAGCATAATAACAAATTATTTGTGTGTCAATGGGATTTAAACAAAGATTTTTGCCTGAAAAGAATAGGATGTTTCAACAATAATAGAAGCTCTAAAGGTATATATAAAATCAGGGCGCGCTTAAAGGCGTGGGTTACCCGAAACAGTAGCAACAGCAAAGCCAACAGCGTAACGATTTATCTCTCTGCGGCATTCTTCATCTAACGAGTGCGGCACAAGTAACGTATATAGCGGGTAGATTCCTGATAGCCCATTCTTTTATAGACGGGTTCACCATACGGACTCGCCTGTAAAATAACAAAGCGAGCGCCGAATTTGAAGGCAGCGTTGCCAACTACACGGACGCAATGCTCGGCTAAACCCATTCCGCGAGCAGTTTCAACAGTGCCGACATAATAGATTCCGGCAATACCGTGACTCAAGAGAGCAAAGGCACAGGAAGCGGGTTTGTTATCCTTGTATGCCACAATCGCGTAAATATGGGGCACAAGAAAATTGTCCTGATTACTAAAAATACCTCTGCTTGCCTCTTCAGGCATGCCAAGTGTGGTGAAGCTGAGCGCCACTACCTCGGCATAATCATTCACCATCGCTTTAGTTGTGACATGCTTTAATGTTACGCCATCCGGCAGGGGTTTCTCTTCAAGCGGTTTTTCGATGAACATACCGGGAATTTCCACTATCTTGTAAAGCTTAAGCTCTTCGCATTTTTCAAGAAGATCCCCATCAAGATGCGTCCGGACGGTAATGGTAAAAGATCTTTTTCGCCTGGCGAAAAATTCCTTAGCCTGAAAAATGAATTGATCAGGCGGCGTTTGTGATTGCCTGCCGACTCTTATAGCAAAATTAACGGCCGGAAATGTGCTGGCACCACAAGTAAAGAGCATATCGCCTTGCTCGGCTATATCCGTGTTTGTACTCCAGCGGGAATCCTCTCGGTAAGATTCGGCTAAATTCAGATCACTCAAATAAAGCAGTTCATCCTGGTTCATTTTGTTTTATCCCGTTATGAATTTGTTAATTATTTTTTTATAGCAAACTTTATACAATATTTATTATTTATGCAAAAGGAAGATTTGCGAAGATAGATCTTATAATTACGTTGACATACAAAACCGGTTTACCTATACTTTTTCCGCATCAAAAATTCTTAAAGCCGGGAAAATCAGGATGAAAGCTCCGCAGGAAATAATTGATCTTGTAGCTCGCTTTGACCAAAATCTTGAGGCCTATCAGTCCGGCAGATACAACGAAACACAAATACGCCGGGAATTCATTGACCCGTTTTTCAAGGCGCTCGGCTGGGATGTCGAGAACATATCCGGCTATGCCGAAGCCTACAAAGATGTCATTCATGAAGACGCCATCAAAATCGGCTCGGCAAACAAAGCCCCGGATTACAGCTTCCGCATCGGCGGTACGCGCAAATTCTTTATCGAAGCCAAAAAACCTTCCGTGAATATCGGCGAAGATATTGGCCCCGCCTATCAGCTCAGGCGCTATGCCTGGTCGGCAAAACTGCCCCTTTCCATTCTTACCGATTTTGAGGAATTTGCCGTTTATGACTGCCGTATCAAGCCGGATAAAAACGATAAGGCGTCCACCGCGCGCATTATCTATTTAAACTACAAGGACTATCTCACCCGCTGGGAAGAAATTGCTTCAATCTTTTCCAAAGAAGCGGTGATGAAAGGATCCTTTGATAAATACGCGGAAACAGCAAAAGCGAAAAAAGGCACTGCAGGGGTGGACGCGGCATTTCTTGCGGAAATCGACGCCTGGCGGCAGGCATTGGCGCAAAACATCGCCCTGCGCAATCCTAAATTAACCCAGCGGGAAATCAATTTTGCCGTGGGCAAAACAATTGACCGGATTATCTTTTTACGCATTTGCGAAGACCGGGGTATTGAAGCATACGGCAAGCTTATGGCGCTGCAAAACGGCGCGGATGTTTATCAGCGCCTGACAAAATATTTTTATGACGCCGATGATAAATACAACTCCGGCCTTTTTCACTTTAGGCAGGAAAAAGCTCGTTCTCAGCCGCCTGATGATTTGACGCTAACTCTCGCCATCGACGATAAAATTTTAAAAGATATTTTCAAAAGCCTCTATTATCCAGAAAGCCCCTATGAATTTTCCGTTTTGCCCGCCGATATTCTGGGGCAGGTTTATGAACAATTTTTAGGAAAAGTAATTTATCTTACCGCGGGGCATCGGGCAAAAATTGAAGAAAAGCCGGAAGTCAGAAAAGCGGGCGGCGTTTATTACACACCCACTTATATTGTTGAATACATTGTTAAAAACACCGTGGGAAAACTTCTGGAGGGCAAAACTCCCAAAACAGCGGAAAAACTGCGCATTCTGGACCCGGCCTGCGGCTCCGGCTCTTTCCTTATCGGCGCTTATCAATATCTTCTGGACTGGCATAGAGACAAATACATTGAAGACGGCGCGGAAAAACACGCCAAAGGAAAAGACCCGAAGCTTTACCAAAAAATCCGCAACGAATGGCGTTTGACCACGGCGGAACGCAAACGCATTTTGCTCAATAATATTTACGGCGTGGACATCGACCCGCAGGCGGTGGAAGTAACCAAATTATCATTACTGCTCAAAGTATTGGAAGGAGAAAGCGACGAGACCATCAAATCGGCTTTTCAGTTATTTCACGAACGCGCCCTGCCCGATTTGGGCAACAACATAAAATGCGGCAATTCGCTCATCGGCCCTGATTTTTACGAAGGCACACAGACAAGCTTTCTGGATACGGAAGAAATGCAGCGTGTCAACGCCTTTGACTGGAAAAAAGAATTTCCGGAAATATTCAAGGCCGGCGGCTTTGATGCCGTAATCGGCAACCCGCCATATGGCGTTCCATTCAACAATGAAGAAATTAAATATCTCCAAAATTTATTTTCTCAAGTAAAAAAGTATCCAGATAGCTACTGCCTTTTCATGATAAAAGCCTTGGACTTGTTAAGAACCGATGGAACAACATCATTTATTGTCCCCAACACTTTTTGCGATTTAGAAAATTGTGATGACTTTAGGAAATGGCTATTGAAGGAGCACTCGTTAAACGAGATTTGGCAAACTGGTTGGGCATTTAAGGCCGCAGTAGTTGACACACTTGTGTTCCTTGTTGCAAAGAAAAAGCCATCTATAGGCAGCAAAATATCAATTATTATTGACGGAAGAAAATATTTCCGTACCACGGATGCGTTTTTATCTAACGAACTATATAAGATTGATTATAGAAATTCAGAGCAAGATAAAAAATTATTAAACACTGTCCTTAACAAAAGCCACAGACTTTCAGATATTACGATTGTTAAGGCTGGAGTGAAAATGTACGAAAAAGGTAAAGGCTCGCCACCGCAAACTGATAATACTCTAAAGCAAAGACCATATTCGGTAGCAGACAAATGTCCAAAAGGATGGCGACCCCTCTTCAGGGGTGAAGATATTAACAGGTATTTTATCTCTATTCCGAAGGAATTTGTTAATTATGGCCCATGGCTTGCCGCACCAAGAGATCCCGAATTATTTAATGGCCCGAAGATACTTATGAGAAGAACAGACGACAGATTATTATCAAGCCTAGAGATGCATTCGGCTATTTGTGTTAATTCTTGCCATGTAATCAAATTTAAAGATAACTTTAAAGACGAAATCGATTATCGTTATGTCTTGGCTTTGCTAAATTCAAAGCTTCTTCAAAAAATATTTGAATTACAAAACCCTCAGATGATAGGCAAAACTTTCGCTGAAATAAAAGTCATTTATGTTGAACGATTACCCATTTATTTTATCGATATTAACAACATAAGAGAAGTATCATCCCGTGATAAGATTGTTTCCTCTGTCGAACAAATACTTAACTTGTGCAAACAACTACAAGAAGCCAAAACCGACCATGAAAAAACATTGATCCAGCGACAAATCGACGCCACCGACAAACAAATCGACAAACTGGTTTATGAGCTATACGATTTAACCCCCGAAGAAATCGCCATCTCGGAGGAAAGAGTGTAAAATGAAAATGAAACACACAAACCCTTTATTCGATTTTTATGAAAAGCTTTATTTCCATGAGATAGATGTACATGAAAAATTAATTACACGCATTCAAGTACCATTAATTATCATTATTTCGATGACTGGCGTGCTTGCCTTCATGCTGCAGAATTACGAAAATACTATTAATAATCAAGCATCTTTTTTCTTTGTTATTTTTTTAGTTGCCAGTTCTCTCGCGCTTTTAGTAAGTATATGTTTTTTTATTCGTTCTTCTTTTGGGCACACATATTCATTGCTACCAAAAGCGGAGAAAACAGAATCATATAGAGAAGAACTATACAAAACCTATAACGAATATAAAGACGGTAAAGATATAGCAGAACATCATTTAGATGAATATCTATGTCAATATATGATAAAATGCTCTTCAATAAATACTGAAGTAAACGACAAACGTGCGTGGTATCTTCATAAATTGAATGGCTATTTGATTATCGTTGCATTGCTATTATTAATTTCTTTCCTCTTTTTTTATTTTGGTAATTTAGATAAAGGACATCAGGCTAAAACTTTACAAATTGAAATTATTAACCCAATTGATCTAAACGGGAATTTAATATATAGTGATAAATATAATAAAATACTTGTGTGTGCACCACTTTATACTCTATCGAACTTGAAGAAGAAAAATATCGAACAAGAAAAAGTTCGGCAGGAGAAAAAAAATGACTGATAATGAAAGAAACCATCATCCGCCGGATAATCCACAACATCCAAGTGACCCGCCACCCCCTCCACCACCGCCACCCCCGCCTCCACCAATGCGTCAAATTAGAGAAGGTTTTGAAATAATTCGACCAGTTCCACCAACTGGCGAAGATGAAACATAATAAAGAAGACAAATTATTGAATGCTGCGACTTAACCTAAGGTCTAATGCTAGGTGTGGTATTGAAATAGTTCAAAACTTGATAAACAGGAGAAGAAAAATGGCAGATGAAAAAAAACCCGATCCACCCCCACCACCGCCGCCCCCACCTCCACGTTTAACTAGAGATTCAAATGAAATAGTTAAGCCTCCACAACCACCACCTGCTAGACGTGTTAAGGGAGATGTAGATAATAAATCGTAATCTTAAATCGACGCCACCGACAAGCAAATCGACAAACTGGTTTATGAGCTATACGGACTTACAGAAGAAGAAATCGCCATCATGGAGGGAAAAGAAAGTAATTAAATACCTATCATGCATATTAATTGTTAAAAATATAAAGGAGAAAATATGGCGAATGTGATTCTTACCGGTGCTTTAGTTTTGGTCACTGCTTTTTATGCTTGGGCAACTTACAGAATCCTAAAAGCAAACGAACGGGTGGTTGAGGTAATGCACGAGCAAGCTGCTGCAATAACCAGACCTTACGTTACCATAACACCATTCTTGGAACTAGATAATCCAATTTTTTACTTGCGGATATCAAACATTGGTAAGACAGCAGCAAAAGATTTAAAACTCTCTATGAATAAACCTTTTTATGAGTTTGGCGACAAAAAAGAAGAAAGCAACTTATCCCAACGCCATATTTTCAAAAATATTATTAAGTCCTTTCCGCCTGGCGCTGAGATCATCTTTCCTCTTGCTCAATCATTTATTATCTTTAGCGAAAAAGCAAACAATGATGTTGTGCCTTCTTCTTTTGTTGTAACTACCGAATATTCCTATGCTGACAAACGCGTAAAAGAAACAAATGAGATTGATTTAAGGGCATATCTTGGAGCTAGTATGCCGCAAGATGCGTATGTGCGAAAGCTAAAATCAATAAATGATTCTATTGAAAATATTGCTAAAAAACTAAAAAACAAATCTTAAAGAATTGTTAAACTGTACAAATAAAAAAGGTGACGATTCGATTTAATTTCAAAAATTCAATATAGAGCTAAAAAATAATCCAACGGCAAATCCACAAACTGGTTTACGAGCTATACGATTTAACATAAGAAGAAATCGCCATCGTGGAAAGAAAATGAACATAAGAAAGCCCTTGTAAAATAATTCTTAGAGGAGAGTAAAAATGAAAAAAACAAGATTGTCGTGGCTGGTATTATTAATTTTTTGCGGATGTGCCGGCGTCAGCATCACACCCATATCAAAGCAAGATGCGATAGATATACATAAACCTAATGCAGGCAAAAGCGGTTATGTTGTTTATGAACCCATGGTTGTTGTCGAAGTCAGCAAAAAAGAGGTGTGTCTTGCAAAAGACAATACGGGCAAATGCATAAAACAGGAGACTTCTTGCGCGGCCGGAACCCCTTTTGTTTTACCTGATTATTCAAAACCATACTTGATTGATATAAAATCAGGATTTGGTAAAGCTGGAACCGATGTTAATATAATTGACGGATGGCGGCTGGGAAACGTTAAAGATTATTCCGATAATACGGCCATATTGGGAAGCTTGATGACTATTTTATCAAGCGTAACTCCTTTTCGAAAAGCGCAAGATGATAAAAAATGCAGAGCAGGTTTATACAGAGTTACTATTGATAATTCTTCAGATGAAAAATCTGCTCTTAAGTTGACTGAATTGCTTATTTACTAATTGATCAATTCAGTATCAGGAGCGGCTTATCCTCGCGGCATGCACGGCAGTTGTTGACTAGCAAAATCGATGAACTGGTTTATGAGCTATACGAATTGACGGAAGAGGAAATCTCCATTGTGGAGGGGTAATAAAAGACAATGTGCCGGAAGCCCCGCGTCGCTTCGCTCCTGGGATAGTTCCACTTGCGTTTCAAGCCGCACTACGCTTGCCCTCAACGAGTGTCACTAAAATCGCCATCGTGGAAAAAAAGAAACTAAGTAATTAATAATAAATATTTGAAAATACCCACCGAATATATTAATTTTTAGCTCACAGAAAGGAAAATGAACTGCATGCTGATACCCATTATAATTCTTTTTGTGACGATATCAGTGACTCTTATTATCATTGGTGTTTTTAAAACAAGCAGGAAAATTCTTTCGGCTCTATCCATAATATTGTGGCTATGCTCGCTGGTGTCGGCATTCTTTGTCGGTTGGGCATGGCTGGAAAGAGCGTATTCCGAAAACTGGGCAATGTACGGCTTCTTCTTTATCTCGCTTCCCATCATTATTACAGCAGGTGTCTTGGCAATATTGATGATTCTTGCGGTAAAAGTTCGAAAGATCGAAAACATGAAAGAAGTGCTCTTAAGACTGTATCTTCTTCTGATATTCTTAGCGGCGCAGGTTGTTGTTGGGTTTTTTTCCGCCTAGAAAAAATGATCCGGCAAGAAATATACGCCGCCAATAAGCAAATTGATAAACTGGTTTACGAGTTATATGGCTTGAAAGGAAGAAGAAATCAAAATCGTTGAAGGAAAATAAACATGTAGGGACTGTTCCCCGAACAGTCCCTACACTAACGGCGTGTTTGGGAAACACGCCCTACAAATAACAGGGAAAAATATGTAGGGATTGATCCCCGAATCAGTCCGCAATACAACGGCGTGTTCGGGAAACGCGCCCTACAAAGATAATGAAAATACCGTCGTGTTATGTAGGGATTGATCCCCAAATCAATCCGCAAATTAACGGCGTGTTTGGGAAACGCGCCCTACAATGAAAATAAAAACAGTTAACGGCGCGTTTGGGGAAACGCGCCCTACAAATCAAAAATGGTTTTACGGGGCTGGGGTTGGAATATCAGTTCTATATAACGCAATTACCGCACAGCAATTTTATCGCCCTTCCGGATCATCCGGCCATCAACACTACTAAGGTTCGAATTGATTAATACATAGAGCGGTGTACCGGTTTTTTTGGATATCGTCCAAAGCGTATCACCTTTTTGGACGGTGTAGTACTCTTTAGGATTGGCAATCTTCTGACCACTTGCTTTTGCCATTTTTATTTGCTTTTTGTAACTCGCGCGCGCGCGGACATGACGACGCGGACGTTCATATAAATCAGCATACATTGCTTCTTTGATATTCTGCCCCTCTCTAAAAGGCAGAATTATTTCTTGATTTTTAGCTATAAGTTTTCCGGCAGAAACACCGTTGAGGCCCTCCAATACCGATGGCTGTATTCTGAATTTTTTCGCAACCACATTAATTGTCGTCGCTGAAGGTGTTTTATATCTCTGGAAGGCGGTAGCGGTAAAATCTTTTTCATCGCAGCATTCTTTGTAAACAACTTCCGCGCCCACGGGAACTTTCAGCCTGTATGTTTCCATATACGGAGGAATATACCAGCGCAGAAGCTCAGGATTCAGATAGTAAATTTCTTCCACATCTACTTTCAGCTCTTCGGCCAGAGCTACAAGGTCGGTTTTGCCCGGTACGTCAATTTCGGCAAAATCCAGCGGCCCGTGAAATTCTATATCTTCAAAACCGAAGGATTTAAGATTTTTTCCTAAAATTGCCAGCGCCATAATTTTTGGAACATAATTTCTGGTTTCAGCTTTAAGGTAACGCCTTTTTGTCAGCTTCCAGAAATCGTCGGTTTTAGAATGCCTGATAGCGCGGTTTACTTTGCCTTCACCGGCATTATAAGCCGCCGCGGCTATTTCCCAATCGCCGTAATCATCGTAGAGTTTTTTCAGATATCGGCTCGCGGCAACTGTGGATTTTACCGGATCGCGCCGCTCATCAATGTACCAGTCTATCTTCAACCCGTAAATGCGGCCGGTTGACGGAATAAATTGCCAAAGCCCCACCGCGCGGGCGTGCGATTTGGCCTTGGTCTGAAAGCCTGATTCGGCCATGGCTAAATAAATGAGGTCGTGAGGAAGCCCGTTATCTTCCAGGATTTTCGCCAAAAGCGGCACGTATCGGCCGCCGCGTTCTGAGTAAATTTCAAAATAAGTGCGGCCTCTTTTTAAATAATAATTAAGCCATTTTTTTACGGGATCGTTGTAAACAACAGGGATATCGAAATAGCGGTTTTCTAAATTTAATTCTTCAGCTCCTTCCAGAAGATAAACTTTGCAGTTGTGGTTTTCCGGCTCGCTTATGCGCGCGCCTCCTACCATGGCCACTGTTTTTTGATTATTTTGCGGCTTGGCTTGTTGTTCAGGTTTTATTTCGGATTGCGATTGTGATTCCGCTTCCTGGGAAAGTTTAACCAGCGGCGAAGAATCTGACTGCTTGGTTGATGTCAGCAGAGACAAACAAGATGATGTAAAAAACACAGCAGCAAAAAGGAGCACGAGCAAAGAATATCTATTCATGATTATATTTTTTCTCCTTAACCAAAAAACCGATTTCCAGCAATTTCCGGATATTGGCGGCATTATGACCTGTAATCAGGTACACTGTCAATAGCTTTTCTCGTTTTTTAAGTTTTATACGTTGAATTTTCTTTTTAAGATTTCCACAAGCGGTCCGTCATCACGCCAGGCGCGGCAGGTATTTACGAGAAACTGCAAAATCATTTTGGAGCGTTGTGGATCGTAATCCTGAGGCCTTTTCGACTGATAGGAAGCGTAGCCCTGAATTGCTGCCGGCGCCATCGCCAGCAACAGCTCCACCAGATGCGAGCAACCCTTATTACCGCCGATAAGTTTTTTAACTTTCGCCGTAAAGCCTTTGGTAATGGCCAACCCCTTGATGGGCGCAAGGCAATCCAGCGTTTCGCGGCAAATTTCGCGCGGCACTGAAAGAAGCTCCGCCTCGATGTCTTCAATCACCATATTGGAGCAATTGATCAGCAGACGTATGGCCATATGATGAATAACGCCTGCGGGAAAACTCTCGCCGGTTATAATGCGGGATGCGTGAAAACGATCGTCTTTGAGAAACCCCTCCACAATTAATCTCTGTCCGTCGTATTCATAGGTGGAAACTTCAATACTTCGCGTATGCAGTTTTTCTTTTTTTGCTTCCCAAAATCGCATGTCTTCTTCCTCTCGCGCTGATTGCTCAGGTTAAATCTTTCAGATACGGCTTGCACAACCGGTGAATCACTGAAAGAATAATTATGCTCAACACAACGGCAATCAAAACATTGAGCGTGATGCCGGTCATTACCACGCCCAACGCCGTGCCGCTGGCCGGCGGATGTTCCGTGTCTGTCACCACCATGATAAAGATAGATGCCCCCACCGCCGACGAATAGACCAAAAGAGACGATAATACTGCTGGATGCGGAATCAGAGAAAACAAAAATCCGCAAAACAAACCGACAATATGCCCGCCGATAACATTTCTGGTCTGGGCGGTGATGTTCTCAGGCATGGCAAAAACGATGAACGCCGTAGCGCCGAGAGAGGCGATAATGACGGCGTGCTGCATGCTTAAAAAATAAAGGGCAATAAATACGGCAACTGTTGCCAACATGCTCTGCAATACATAACTTTTCCAATGTTGTCTGAATTCGGCATCAATTTTAATTAAAATATTTTTCAAGGCTCCTCCTGCTTATATTCACCTTATATTTACTACATGCAATTCATCTCTAAATACTTTTGCGAAGTTTGACCGGTTTTGTGTCTTTTCCGCGCAGGCGCAAATTGAGCATTTCCACCGAAACCGAAAAGGCCATTGCAAAATATATGTAGCCCTTCGGTATGTGCACTTCAAAGCCCTCGGCTATCAGCGTTACGCCGACAAGGATCAAAAAAGAAAGCGCCAGCATTTTTATTGTCGGATGATTATCCACAAAAACGCTGATGGCTTTCGCGGCAAATAACATTACTCCTACGGCAATAATAATAGCGATGGCCATAATGGAAATGTGCTGCGCCAATCCAACGGCGGTGATAACCGAATCCAGGGAAAACACTATATCCAAAATCGCAATCTGAAAAAGAACCGCAGCCATGCCCGCCGCCATTACAACGGTTTTCTTTTCTACAGCCCCTTCCAGGCTCGCGTGGATTTCATGCGTGGCTTTTGCCAAAAGAAACATTCCGCCGCCAATCAGAATAATATCTCTGCCTGATATTTCCTGACCAAAAATACTGAACCAGGGCGCGGTTAAACCCACCACCCAGACGATGAAGAAAAGCAGTACCAACCGCGAGAGCATCGCCAGAATAAGGCCGGCGTTACGCGCTAAGTTCCTTTTCTGCGTCGGCAGCCTTCCTACCAGCACTGATATAAAAATAATGTTGTCTATGCCCAGGACAATTTCGAGCGCCGTTAAGGTTCCCAGCGCAACCCATGCTTCCGGACTGGCCAGCCAACTAAACATAATTTTTCTCCTGACAATTGAGTTTAGCAGAACATAGCCTAGTTCTATTTTGTTTTCAAGATAGCCTTTAAAACATGGAATGTTTGCCTGGCGAAGGATTTATCAGTATTACAAAAGCTCAGCGCAGTTTTTGTTTGGAAGCATGTCTTTTATATTGCTTTGCGCCAAAAATTAAATCCTGTTTCTTAATGAAGACCTGCGTATCCGGCGGAACGGAATGCGTCAACCACACGTTACCGCCGATCACGCAACGCTCACCAACAACAGTATCCCCGCCGAGAATGGTGGCATTGGCATAAATGATAACATCGTCATGAATGGATGGATGACGCTTCTTTGATCGCAGTCTTTTGCACTCCGCCTTGGACAGCGACAAAGCCCCCAGTGTGACACCCTGATAGATGCGAACCCTGTTGCCGATCGTGCATGTTTCTCCAATTACAACGCCCGTCCCGTGATCAATAAAAAAGCTTTCGCCGATATGCGCCCCCGGATGAATATCGATGCCGGTGCGGCTGTGCGCATATTCCGTCATGATCCTGGGTATTAACGGAACGCTAAGATGATATAGTTCATGGGCTATTCTGTAAATTGTGATCGCCCGGATGCCCGGATAACTGAATATAATTTCATCATACCCCTTGGCCGCGGGATCTCCATCGAGGGCGGCACGGATATCTTTAGCCAGCATCGTTCTTAATTCAGGAAGTTTGCGCAGAAATTCCACGGTAATCCTTTGCCCGAGGGGTTCACAATTCACGCAGGACTGATTCTGGCGAATACAGTCATGACGAATGGCCAATATGATTTGCTCGGAGAGCGCTTCGTAAAGCCCGACAATCTGCTGACCAAGATAGTATTCAAGATTAATTGAATCCAGACGGGTACGGACAAAATAGCCGGGATATAAAATTAAAGCCAGGCGGTGCAGAATATCAATGATTGCCTCCCGATGCGGAATGGGCTCGGCGCTGACGTGATCAAAACACCCGCCGCGGCTGCACGACGAGACAAGCTCATCAACAATACCCGGCACTTCGTCTCGGTAACTTTTCGCCAATTTAATTTCTTTCCTGCATTTATCGCTGTTTTTTAAACGCTTCATGATTATCATCTCCCGCTTAGCTATGCCTTTTTAAATTTTACCCGAGACAATTCAGGCCAGTTTCACCCGGCAACTTCTACGTGGTCATCAACTTTTATTGTTCCGCCAACCAGTACTTTCGCGAAGATTCCTTCTTTGGGCATAACACAATCTCCCACGGTATAAAAGATATTGCAGCGGTTATGGCAGACTTTACCAATCTGAGATACCTCCAGTAATACTTCGCTTCCAACTTTCAGCTTCGTGCCGATGGGAAGCTTCGTCAGATCAATGCCTTCTATCGTAAGATTTTCCGCGAAATCTCCATGATTAACATCAAGACCCTTTTCTCTGATTTTATCAATACTTTCTTTGGAAAGAAGACTGACCTGCCTGATGCCGGCCTGGGCATGGACGTCGTTTTCCAGACCCAGGTTTTCCAGAAACAGTCCGCATCCGATATTACTCTTTTTTTCTCCTTTGTTCTGAGAAATATTAACCGCCAGAACTTTCCCGCGGGTCAGCATCATTTTATTTTTTGCCTTTCTTTAAACTAAACGTTCTTCCCCCGAATAGATATATCCGGAATATTTTCTCACATAACCCAGAAGCGTCACATTATATTGCCTGGCAAGATTCACTGCCGCGGATGTCGGTGTTGACCGCGAAACAAGAACCGGCGCGCCCATCCTGATAACCTTGGTAATAATTTCCGAGGATACCCTTCCGCTGACAAATAATATACCGCCCCCGATAAGATTCATCTTCCTTTTTTTAAGCAGAACACCTGCTATTTTATCAAAGCAGTTGTGCCTGCCGATATCCTCGTTAAAAACAGAAAAATCATTATGCTGAAACAAAACGCTGTGAACCCCTCCGACAGTCTTGTATATCTTTGAGCACCGCTCAAAATCTTTCATAGACCGCATGATGTCGCCAAGAGAATATTTTTCATCGCCCGACAAAGCAATAAACTTATCCTGTTTAAGCGGATTTATATAAGTGAAACATTTGCCGCACCCGGAGGTCACGCTGCGCAGACTTTCGCACTTCTCAACGGATTTGCCGGCAACAAGGTTAATCATAACGGCAAAGAGGCGCTCGTTATAAGAGATGGAAGCAACGTCGTCAATTGTGTCTATAACACCTTCGCTGTAGAGAAAACCCAGCGCCAGTTCTTCCGTCAATTGATTCAGGCACAGAAGCGACGCGTATTCGATACCGTTGATATATATTTTTAAAGATATTTCACCAATAACAGGTATCTCAACATCGCTTATAGTTATGTTGTTTTCATCACCCTTGATTTGTTTAACTAAATAAGTGCCGTGTAATGTGTCTTCCATGTTTTTCTGGCCTTAATGATTTATATTATCACGTCAACATCAATGAGTTGTTAAAACAAAAATGACATTTAACGCCAACAGATTCGGGCAAAAACGAATCTGTTTTTTTTCTCCCAGATAATGAGCTTCCACGATCCGAATGTTTTTCTCCTTACAAAAATTTTTAAAATCCGTAACGCTTAAAAAGCGGACGTTGGGCGTATCAAACCACAGATAGGGCAATGAACGCGTAACGGGAGATTTTCCCCTGAAAAACAGCATAAACCGGGATCTGAAATAAGCAAAGTTGGGAAATCCGACAATGACCTTCCTGCCGATACGCAGGGATTCATGAATGACATCGCCGACTTTCTTCACTTGCTGCATGCTCTGGTTCAAAATAACATAATCGAACGAATTATCCGGAAATTCATTCAGGCTGCTTTCGATGTCGTCGTGAAAAACACTCAAACCCTTTTTCACACATTCCTGAATAGCCTTATCGTCTAGCTCAATTCCCTGAGCGCGGATAAGCTTGTCCCGAACAAGCGGATATAAAAGTTCACCTTTGCCGCATCCCAAGTCCAAAACACGTGATCCTTTTTCGATGATCGAATAAATAACTTTATGATCAAGACTCATCTCAATTGCTTTTACCATGTCCCGCCACCAGATACCCGTTGAAAGTCTTATCCAAAAAATGCTTGATCAGCGCGGTCTGCTCCGGCACCTCAATTAAAAAAGCGTCGTGTCCGTAAGTTGACGTCAATTCACAATAGGTAGTGTCAACATGCCTTCTTTTTAAAATTTTCACAATCTCCTGCGACTGGTATGAAGGGTAGAGCCAATCCGTCTTAAAAGATATTACCAGAATACGCGCACGGATGTCTTTTCCGTTCGGAATCAGCTTATCCCCCGACAAATCAAAATAATCTATCGCTTTTGTAATATAAAGATAGGAATTGGCATCGAAACGTTTGACAAAATTGGCGCCGCGATAACGCAAATAGCCTTCAACTTCAAAATCTGCATCAAAACCGAAACTGAATTTATCATTTTTAAGCCGCCGGGAAAATTTTTCTTCCATCGACTGATCACTCATGAACGTGATGTGGCCGATCATCCGGGCAACAGACAACCCCTTTTCGGGCTGACCGTGCTCGTAATAATTTCCATCGCGCCAGGCCGGGTCCGCCA
>DHGA01000090.1:1384-4022 GCA_002402545.1 Syntrophaceae bacterium UBA4810 | reverse complement strand
GGCAAACGCCACCCTGCACGGATGTCATCATAAAAAATAAAATCAGACGCGTGGTTATCGGTTCCATTGACGCCAATCCCCTGGTTTCGTGCCGTGGCATAAATCTGCTGCAATCAAACGGCATTGAAGTAACAACCGGCGTTTGCGAAAAGGAATGCCGCGCGCTAAACGAAGTTTTTTTTCACTATATGGAAACAAATCTCCCTTTTATCACTTTGAAATTCGCGCAGACGCTCGATGGGCGCATTGCCACTGCCACGGGACATTCCAAATGGATTAGCTGCGATAAATCATTGACTTACGCGCATAAACTTCGAGCGCAACATGACGCGATATTGGTCGGCATAAATACGATAATTACAGATAATCCCGAGCTAACTGTGCGACATGTTCGCGGCCGCAATCCCCTGCGCGTTGTGGTGGATTCCAAATTAAAAATATCGCCCAAAGCGAAAGTTTTACAAACCACGGGTAAAGTAAAAACATTAATCGCCACGACAAAAAAACCGGATGACCCCGCGTTTAAAAAAATTTCCGCCACCGGAGCTATCGTTTTACCGTGCCGCGCTAACAAAAAAGGCCGTGTTGATCTAAAAGATTTATTCAAAAAACTTGCCGCGCGCAATATTTCTTCCGTGCTTGTTGAAGGAGGAGCGCGGGTAATCACTTCCGTACTGGAAAATAACCTCGCTCAGCGAATAGTTGTTGTCATCGCGCCGAAAATCATGGGAACAGGAACACAGGCTGTTGGAGATTTGAATATAAACCGGATTGACGCGGCAAAAAAACTAGCTGTCCAAAATATTTTTAAAAGCGGCGATGACATTATTATCGACAGCCGCCTGCAAAAATAATGACTAAAAGGGAAAGATCATCATGCCCTGGTATGCCATACACACAAAAAGCCGCCATGAACACAAAGTAAACACCGGCCTGACACAAAAGAAAATCACCACATTTCTGCCCGAAGCGCAGGTTTGGAGCAGCCGCAAAGACCGCAAGAAGAAAATTTTTGTGCCGCTTTTCCCCGGTTATCTTTTTGTGGAAACTCCTAACCTGAATAATGAAACCAAACTGGCGGTGCTTAAAACTTCCGGCGTAGTGCGCATATTAGGGAAAAAAGAAAATTCCGAACCGCTGGCCGTGCCTGATGAAAAAATCGACGCCATCAGGCGTTTCATACAGACAGACGTCCAGATTTTTAATCTGCAATCTCCCCAGGTGGGCGAAGCAGTACGCATTGTTGACGGCGCTTTTGCCGGCATCGAGGGCGTGATTATCAGCAGAGACGCCCAAAAAGAACTTTTTGTTCTCAATATAGAAATTCTGCACCGCGCGGTCGCGGTGAAACTGGAAGGGTTTCAAATCAAAAAAATCTGAAACTATAAATAATAAAACCAAAGCATTATCTACATAAAATACTTGACTTTCCGCCCGTTATACGCAACAAAGCTTTCGCCGGTGGTAATTTCTACTATGGAAACAAAATCGATTTGGGGATAGAATTTTGAAAGGATTCATAAAAATCAATAAAGAGCTTTGCAAAGAATGTCACCTTTGCATCATTGCCTGCCCCCAAGGCCACATAATTGCCGGGAAAGAATATAACGCGCAGGGATATCGCCCGGTCTGCACCACCAACGAAAAAGAATGCAACGGTTGCGCTCTTTGCGCCACCATGTGCCCGGATATCGCCATCGAGGTCTACCGTGAATAAATTCTTAATGTCAGGAAATAATATCATCGGCGAAGCGGCGATTCGCGCCGGCTGCCGTTTTTATGCCGGCTACCCGATTACACCGCAGAATGAACTCACCGAATACATGGCGGAACACATGCGCAACGCCGAAGGAGGAATTTTCATTCAGTCGGAAAGTGAAATTGCCGCAATCCATATGATCACTGGCGCTTCTGCTGCCGGCGCCAGAGTGATGACTTCTTCTTCCAGCCCGGGCATATCATTAAAGCAGGAAGGCATTTCTTCCCTGGCCGCCTGTGAACTCCCCAGCGTTATTGTCAACATTATGCGCGGCGGTCCCGGCCTCGGTAATATCCGCCCCTCACAGGGAGATTATTTTCAGGCCACCCGCGGCGGCGGACACGGCGATTACCGCACGATAGTTTTCGGCCCGGCCACTTGCCAGGAATTGGCAGATTTGACGATGGACGCTTTTGATATGGCTGATAAATACCGCACACCGGTCATGATTCTCGCCGATGGCATGATGGGGCAAATGATGGAGCCGGTTATATTTAAAAAACCAAAACCCCGTCAGTACAGTGAAAATTTCATGCTGCGCGGCGCGGGCGACGGCAAAAGTAAAATCATCCGCGGCCTTATCCTGGACGCCATCGATATGGAAGAACATAACTGGAAACTTGCGCGCAAATATGAAGTCATTACCAAAAATGAAATCCGTTACGAAACTTATCAAGCTGACGATGCCGAACTGGTTGTCGTGGCTTACGGTACGGCTGCCCGCATCGCCAAAGGGGCAATCAAACGCCTGCGTGAAAAAAACAAGGTAAAAGCCGGTCTTTTCCGGCCCATTACCCTGTGGCCTTTTCCGGAATTACAACTGCGCGCTCTTTCCGGTAAAATCAAAGATTTTCTTGTCTTTGAAATGAGCACCGGGCA
>DHGA01000090.1:487-1299 GCA_002402545.1 Syntrophaceae bacterium UBA4810 | reverse complement strand
TTTTTAAGCGACCCAAATATCTTAAAGAAAATGTTTTTCATTACTGCCCCGGCTGCGGCCACAGTATCGCCCACCGGCTGATCGCGGAAGTTGTCGATGAAATGGCCATCAGGGGAATAACCATCGGTGTGCCACCCGCAGGCTGCGCTGTGTTGGCGTATAATTACTTTGATCTGGACATGATTGAAGCGCAGCACGGCAGGGGCCCGGCGTTGGCTACGGGACTCAAACGCACATTGCCTGACCGATTTGTCTTTTCTTATCAGGGTGACGGAGATTTAGCCGCTATCGGCATCGCGGAAAGTTTCCATGCCGCCAACCGCGGAGAAAATATTACTGTCTTCTTTATTAACAATGCCGTCTACGGCATGACGGGCGGACAGATGGCGCCGACCACCATGCTGGATCAGAAAACAACCACCACGCCGGCTGGCAGGCATAAAACTCTTGACGGTTATCCGGTCAAAGTTTGTGAACTGCTTTCACAACTGCAAGGCGTTGCCTACGCGCAAAGATGCACGCTGACATCACCCGCGCAGGTGAATAAAACAAAAAAAGCGATACGCAAAGCTTTTCAAATCCAGAAAGACAAATTAGGTTTTTCCCTTGTGGAAATTCTATCTCCCTGCCCGACTAACTGGAAAATGAGCNNACGAAGTGATGAGCAAGGAATTTCCGCTGGGTGTCTTCAAAGACATTACCGCGACGGTAAAAAAAGACGCGGAGGCCGTGTAAATTATGGCAATTAAAGCGATATTTTCCGGTTTCGGCGGACAAGGTGTTCTGATGATGGGTTACAGCCTGGCGCACAG
>DHGA01000090.1:0-393 GCA_002402545.1 Syntrophaceae bacterium UBA4810 | reverse complement strand
TCTCCTTCCCTTTTTACTTTTCAAAACAAAATAAGCGCCGGCGGTGTAATATTTTTAAACTCTTCCATCATCAAAGATCGTCCCATCCGGCCGGATGTTGATCTTTGCACCGTACCATGCTCGGAACTGGCTGAAGATATGGGTAACAGCCGCGTGGCTAATATAATAATGATTGGAGCGTTTATTAAAAAAACGGGGATTGTCACCCCCGAGATATATTTAAAGAGTTTGGAAACAATCCTCGGCAGCAGGAAAAAATCTGCCGCGGAAATCAACCGCCGCGCATTTTCCACGGGCTTTGATTATTTAAAAGATTAAAAGCAGGTATATTTTTATGGCTGTAAAACAAATTTCCGTATTGTTGGGCAATATTCCCGGATCATTCGCCCGGCT
>DHGA01000082.1:14410-20198 GCA_002402545.1 Syntrophaceae bacterium UBA4810 | reverse complement strand
TAATCCTTTTGCGTCTTTTCCATCTGCTTTTTGACGCGGCGCTTAATTTTTTCCTCCACCTGAAGGATTTCGATTTCTGACAGCAAGAGAGAATAAATCGCTTCCAGTCGCTCGCCTATATTGAATATTTCAATAATTTTTTGTTTATCTTCTAATTTTACGTTGATATGAGTGATGACCACATCGGCCAACTTAGATGCGTCTTCTATTGCGGTAATAGTGCCCATCATTTCCAGATGAACTTTTTTACTCAGCTTAAGATATAGTTCAAAAGACTCCTTGATGCTGCGCATCAGCGCCTGTTTTTTAACGTCATCCTGGTCATCAATATCGTCAATCTCCTGTACCTTGACGAGGAAAAAATCATTATTAGGCAAATATTCTTTTATTGTACCGCGCGTTTTGCCTTCTACCAGAACCTTTACCGTTCCATCTGGTAAACGCAAAAGCTGTATAATAATTCCTATGGTGCCAATATTGTATATATCTTCCTGCGCTGGATCGTCTTTTTTGGCGTTTTTCTGGGCAACCATAAAAATGCCCTTTTCATATTTCATCGCTGATTCCAACGCGGAGATGGATTTCTCACGCCCCACAAAAAGCGGAACTATCATGTGCGGAAAAACAACCACATCTCTCAACGGCAAAAGAGGGATCGCTATCGTTTTTTCTTTTTCTAAATTGTCTTTTTCGTCAAACATAAATTTCCTATAATTTTACGCTGATTCCGATTTTGATTCGTAAATTAAAATCGGCCTTTCATTTTTTAAAACTACTTCTTCACTGATAACACATTCCTTGATGTCTTGCTGAGACGGAATATCATACATTACTTCCAGCATGGTATTTTCTAAAATTGAACGCAGCCCGCGCGCGCCCGATTTTCTTTCCATTGATGACTTGGCAACCGCGCGCAACGCTCCGTCGGTGAATTTTAAATTAACATTTTCCAAAGCAAACAATTTTTTGTATTGTTTGATAATCGCGTCTTTAGGTTCCACTAAAATTCGGATTAACGTCCCTTCATCCAGATCATCTAATGTCGCGATAACCGGCAGGCGGCCGATAAATTCCGGAATTAATCCGAATTTCAATAAATCTTCTGATCTGGTTTCCGCCAATAATTCGCCCGATCTTCTTTCCTTTTTGCTCTTTATCTCCGCGCCGAAACCTACCGCGTTGACGCCAAGACGTTTGGAAATGATATTTTCCAAATCATTGAACGCTCCGCCGCAAATAAACAATATATTTGTCGTATCCACCTGAATGAATTCCTGCTGCGGATGCTTTCTTCCTCCTTTGGGAGGAATATTAGCCATGGTTCCTTCCATTATTTTCAACAGCGCCTGCTGTACCCCTTCTCCGGAAACGTCTCTCGTGATGGAAGGATTACCCGATCTTTTGGCGATTTTATCTATTTCATCGATATAAACAATACCTCTTGATGCCCGGGCGACATCATAATCGGCATTTTGCAGCAAACTCAAAATGATATTTTCTACATCTTCTCCCACGTAACCGGCTTCAGTTAGAGTAGTCGCGTCAGCGATGGTGAACGGCACATTGAGAAATTTTGCCAGCGTTTTCGCCATCAAAGTTTTGCCGGAACCGGTGGGGCCAATTAGAAGCACATTACTTTTCTGAATTTCAATTCCGTCGGAATCCACGCCGGAAAGCAATCTTTTGTAATGGTTATAAACGGCAACCGAAAGAATTTTCTTCGTTTTTTCCTGACCGATAACGTACTGATCCATGTATGTTTTTATTTCTTTAGGCTGGAGCAATCCACCTTGAGAATCTTTTGCCGCGGCCTTATCTCCTTCTTCCTCTATAATATAGCGGCAAAGCTCAATACATTCATCGCAGATATAAGCTGTGGGGCCGGCGACTAATTTTCTCACTTCGCTTTGCATTTTCCCGCAAAACGAACAGAAAAGAACTCCTTGTCCACTCCGGTCATCTTTTCCTTTTTTAATCACTTAATTCTCCTTATTTTGAACTTGCTGCAGCTAAAACCGGCTTACGGCTTATTATTTCATCGATTATACCATATTCTGTTGCCTGTTCACTATTCATGAAATAGTCTCTTTCGGTGTCGTTAATGATTTTGGACAGCGGTTTTTCCGTCAATTGAGACAATATTCTGTTTAACTCATCTTTTAATCTCAGTATCTCCTTTGCCTGTATATCGATATCGGTCGCCTGCCCCTGGAATCCGCCCAGCGGCTGATGGATTAAAATCCTCGCGTGCGGCAGCGCGAATCTCTTCCCTTTTTTCCCTGCCGCGAGCAAAACCGCCGCCATACTGGCGGCCTGGCCCATGCAAACTGTCGATATCGGAGCCTTAATGTATTGCATTGTATCATAAATAGCCAGCCCGGAGCTTACGTGGCCTCCCGGCGAATTCAGGTAAAAAAATATTTCTTTATCCGGGTCTTCCGATTCCAGGTAAAGCATCTGCGCGACCACAAGATTGGCCACACTGTCATCGATGGCCGTCCCCAAAAAGATAATTCGATCTTTCAGGAGCCTTGAATATATGTCAAAAGCCCTTTCACCACGGCCATCTTGCTCCACTACCATTGGAATTAAATTCACTTTTTAACCTCCGCCTCGAGCAATCCCTGCTTTTCTACATCTTTAATATTGGCATTTTGTGCAATAAAGTCAAATACCTTTTTTTGCGTCAATTCCAGCTTCAGATTCTCCTTTTTTTCCTCATCTTCATAAGCTTTTCGTATTAATTCGTAATCTTTTTGATACTTTGAGGCTAATTGCCTAATATGCTCATCCGCTTCGGCATTTTCGACGCTAATTTTCTCCTTTTCTGCTATTTTCTTCAATAAAAGGAAGGATTTAACCTCTTTTGCCGCCTCATCTTTAAACTGATCGTGCATATTCAGGCAAAGTTCAGTCGCGCTTTTATCGTCCATGCCGGCGGAACTCATTCTTCTTCTCATATCCGCCATCATATAGTAAATCTGTCTCTCCACAAGAGATGAGGGGGCTTCAAATTCATTCGCCTGCAGTAATTTTTCCGTGATTTTATTTTGCAGATTAGTTTCCGAAAGACGCTTAGCTTCTTCTTCCAGTGACTTTGTCAAATCAGCTTTCATTTCCTCCAGCGAATTATATTTGTCGAAATTTTTGACAAAATTTTCATCCAGCGCGGGCAGCTTTTTCTCTTTTAGACCTTTCACGGAAACATCAAAAGACACTTCTTTGCCGGCGTATTTTTTTTCTTGGTAATCTTCCGGGAAAGTGACTTTGATTGTTTTTTCCTCTCCTTTATTCATACCGATCAATTGTTCTTCAAAACCGGGGATGAACCTTTGCGATCCGATTTCCAGCAAATAATTATCGGCTTTCATTTCCGCGGGCTTTTCACCTTCGCAGCTACCGGTAAAATCTATAACCACAAAATCGCCTTTTTGAATTTTTCGATTTTCAGTCACTTCCTCCATTGTCGCGAACATTTGCCTTATTTCTTCAAGCTTCTTTTCGATATCACTTTCGGTGACAACGATTTTCTCCCTTTCCAATTCCATTGCCGTGTATCCCTGCGGCTCGAAAACCGGCTCTGTTTCAAAAGAAGCGGAAAATGAAAAAGCGGCGTTTTCTTTTATTCCCTCCTCATTGATTTCCGGCCTGGAAAGCGCGACAATTTTATTTTCATCCAATGCTTCCCAGTAATACTTATTAACCAGATTATTGATTGTTTCCGTATGGGCATTCTCTTTAAAGTAAGATTCCAGCACGTTACGCGGAATTTTACCCTGACGAAAACCCTTAAGTTTCGCTTTTTTGCTGATGTCCCGATATACTGAATCCAGTTCGGTTTTTACTTCCTCCCAGGGAACCTCAAAAGATAATTTTTTCTTCACCGGACTTAGATCTTCCATTTTAAACGACATTTGGCTCACGATAATATCTCCTTACCTGATTCTTTTATTGGTGCGAGAGAGGGGATTTGAACCCCTATCCGCTAAGGCGGGNNCTGCCAATTCCGCCACTCTCGCTTTGGATTTTTCGAGTTATATGCACTACTTGTTAAATTGTCAACGCGGATTATGACACATCTTTCAGACACAAATAAAAATAAAAGGCTTGTTTATAGCTGTTTATTTGATTATCCCGCACAATGCAATATAAATATTTCCGTTACAATCTTAACCATTTTTGAAGCGCAGCAGGATATTACCAACGCCTACAATATGCAGGCAAACTGCTGCATAACCAAAACGGTCGATCTGAAAAGATATTTCAATATTATTAAATTAATCGAAGGTTTTTGGCCGAAAACCGTTAAATTGCCTTGAGTAACCGCTTTCGGAATAAAATAAAATTCAAAAATACTTTTAATAGAAACTCTGAAGAGAATTCTCAGCGAATGTACTGAAATCGCTCATAGATAATAATTCTCTGAGAAGCGCAAATGGAAATAAAGCGATATTTAATAATCAGCGACAGATGCCCTTGCTTTTAGCAGACTCTAACCATGCGCATTGTTTCAATGCGCATGCTTTTTTCAAATCACGACAGCCGAGTTTTTTATTTCCCAGCTCTAAATAAGAAGCCCCTCTGCTGTTGTAGGCATTGGCATTGTCCGGCTTCAGACGAATGACTACATTATAATCATCGATAGTACGCTGATACTGACCGAGTTGAAAATAAACAATCCCCCTATTGTTGTAAAAATTCGCATTTTCCGGATTTAAGCTTATAGCTTTATTAAAGTCTTCGATGGCTCTCTGTTTCTGGCCAAGTTGAGTAAAAGCAATTCCTCGTTCGTTATAAGCATCAGCGTAATTTGGCTGAAGTTTAATAGCTTTGTTCAAATATTCGATAGCCTTTTTCTGATTACTATAATTTAAAGCCTTTGCCTTATCGAACCAATACAACGGGGTTTTGTTACTTTCTGAGCAGGCGCAAAGAAAGGTTAGCATAAGTAAAACGGCGACAATAATTTTACGCATAAACAACCTCAATAAAGATAATTCACATTCTTAGAGTTTCTAAATTCATACTATAAGTATCCAGGAAATGATATTAATAATTACTGATTAAAATCTTAAATTTTAATTACGGCGGAACGAATAAACTGTATTACAAAAAATTGAAAAGGATAAAATGAAAAATTAGAATGCTTATTACCAATGTTTGTTTTTAATGGTCGGGGCGAGANNCCAGACTGCGCCACGCCCCGACATATAGCTAAAGTGCTGAAGTCATTACCACTATCGTTATTGCGTGTCAAGGCGAAATACCTCCTGACAATTTTCCGGACACATCTTATTTTAATGTCGTAATTACAGACAATTACTTATCTTGATTTGTTCCATAAGCTATTGCGTTTAGCGGCAATGCGGACAATACGACTGCCCATTTCGCCATAACTAAAGCCTGCGTTTTGAGCCGCGCAGGCCATGGAAGCGTCCTCGCTTATATCCGCGTTGGGATTAACGTCGAGAACATAAAATATTTTGTCCCGGCAACGGACATCCAGGCGGGCGTAGTCGCGACACCCTGTTACAGGGTAAGCTTTCTTGCATATTTTCTCTATAGAACTTAGCTCTTTTTCGCTTAAAGGCGCGGGAAGCAATGTTTCGATTTTTTCATAATGCTCGCTCCCTGATATGAATTTCGCGTCATAGCCGCAAATGCGGTCTTTCACATTTTTGAAATGCGAATATTCCATTTCCACAACCGGCAATATCTCCAATTCATCATTTCCCCATATCGCCACACGAAACTCTCTGCCGTCAATAAAATCTTCCAGCAATACCGG
>DHGA01000082.1:0-14380 GCA_002402545.1 Syntrophaceae bacterium UBA4810 | reverse complement strand
CCTTCGGAACAATGCTCATAAACAGGTTTAATGATGGCGGGATATTGCTTCCAGTCAAACTTTTCGGAAGCATCCAACAATAACCATTCCGGAGTCGGAACACCCGCGTCTTTGAGCATCTTTTTGACCAGATGCTTATCCTGTGACAATTTTAGAGCGCCGGAATCGGCGCCGGTAAAAGTAAAGCCCATTTTTTCCAGCTTTTGGGCCACCATCCATTCGCTGTGCGCCACACCCGGCAGAGATTCACACCAATTAAATATTATATACTCGTTTGGATTAAAACCGGACAATCTGCTTTCTATATTTTGATCTTCAATCGCCACACACACAGTGGGATGGCCAACATCTTCCAGCGCCTCACCAAGCTGTTCAGATAATTTAACCGTTTCTTCTTTTTCTTCTTTTGCCCATTCCGGATTGATATTATAAATCAAGACAACCGGAATCTTATCTGTTTTAAAGTTAATTGGCACCTATCACCTTTTATCTTCCGAGAGCTTTGCACAACTCCTTTTTACGTCATTTTGGCGAAAACCGGAATCCAGGAAATACTTTATAATACTGGATACCGGCCTACGACATGTGTCGCCATCATCATTTGTCATTGCGAGTTCCCGCAGGGAGCAGCTTGCCCGGCGAATGCCGGGCGGCAATCCCTATAATATCGAACAGATAAGAGATTGCTTCGGTCGTTACACTTCTTCGCAAAGACATTATGACACAGTCTCTACACCGTATGACAAAGGTGCTGGATTCATAGGGCTCTGTAAAGCTCTCCTTCAATTTATCCTGTCAAGTTAACCAGAATATTATTATTAATTATATTTTTTTAAAATATTATTTTTTTTACGATACACCGCTTAGAACCAGTGCCGCCACGAAAAAATAAATAAGCAAACCCAGAATATCCATGACGGAGGCGATTAAGGGATTACTGGCCATCGCCGGGTCAATCTTCATTCTTTGGAGAATCATCGGCAAAATAATGCCGAGAAGACTCGAGATCACAACTATTGAGACCATGGAGACAGAAACAATCAAGGCGATCTGATAGCCGCCTTTGTAAAGACCAAGCACCCAGCTGGCCAGACCCATAGTCGCGCCCAAAAGCAAACCAATACTGATTTCTCTTAAAAAAGCCCAGACCCATTGGCCTTCGCGAATATCTCCCGTGGCGAGCGCGCGAATCATCAGCGTCGCGGACTGATTACCCGTATTTCCTCCTGTACCAATTAAAAGCGGAATGAAGAAAGCCAGCGCGATCGCCGAAGTAAGGATTTCAGTATGGGAAGAAATTATACCAGTGGTAATTACACTGATGAAAAGAAGAGCCGCCAGCCAAATAACTCTGTTAAAATAAAGCGAAAAAGCAGAAGATTCGCGATAACTTGTTTTCAAGGGAGTGACGGCGGCGGACTTTTGGAAGTCTTCGGTAACTTCTTCATCCGCGACATCGAATAAGTCGTCAATAGTAATAATTCCCAAAAGAATACCGTTGGCGTCGAGCACGGGCAAGGCCACGACATCGTAGCGTTTAATGATCTGAACAGCTTCTTCCCGATCTTCAAAGGCGGGAACACTGATTACGGAAGTCTCCATAATCTCTTCTACTTTATCGTCGGGATTTGCCAGAATAAGCCTTCTTAATCCAAGAACACCGATCAGCCGCCACCACTTATCCGTTACATAAATAACATTTGTCGTTTCGCTGTCTAAACCTTTCTCACGGATATGGGCCAACGCCTGCTGAACCGTCCATTCCGGCCGAATCGCAACATAATCGGGTGTCATCAGACGCCCGACGCTTTCTTCGGGATATCCTAGAAGCTGCAGTGCTTCTTTACGGTCTTCCGGAGAAAGGAGCGTTACCATTTTCTGAATGGCCTGGCCGGGCAGTTCTTCCAGAAATTCTGTTCTGTCATCCGGCGGCATTCCCGCCAGAATCACGCGCGTTTCTTCCACGGTAATTGTTTTTAAAACATCCTGCTTTAATTTCGCGTCAAGATGCGAAAACACTTCAGAGAGCATGTCTTTCGGCAACAACCGCAAAATTACAATGCGCTGGGCTTCGTCTATTTCTGTAATTAAATCAGATACATCCGGGGCTGGGATTTCGGAGAGCAGTTCCCGCAATTCCAGCCAGTTCTTCTGCGCAAGAAGTTCCTCGATTTCAGGTAAAAATAGTTTAAGCACTTGCATTGCTGCTACCTTTAAATTTTGTCTGATAAATACTAATAAAAATATTACATGTTATGATTTTTTCAACCGCTTTTTCAGTTATGTTCTAAAGCATATTTTCTTCTTTGTCCATTACTGTTTTAACAAAATATTTCATTCATTGCTAATTTTTATAAATAGCAATATGAAACTTAACGATTAATACTACCTTGCTTTTAAATAAAAATATTATTTGATCTTGAGAATTTTCTGCAACTGCAGGCTCAGTCGCCATTTTGGATGGCTTAAAACATATTCCAGAGTTTCTTGTATATTTCCGTTTAACCGCGCGGTATCAACAGGCTGTAAATAAAAATATTTGAAATCATATGAGGTATATTTTTCTGGATCGAGACGCTCCTGAGGATAAAGGAGTTTCAGTTCATCACCTCTGGTTTGGACAATTTTTGCGTTTTCTTTAGGGCTCACGCACAGCCAGTCGATTCTCTCCGGCGCATGTATTGTTCCGTTTGTTTCCACGGCGATTTCAAAATTTCTTTCATGCAAAGCGTCAATTAAATTATTATCCAGCTGCAGAAGCGGCTCGCCGCCGGTACAGACAACAAATGGCTTTACCGGATTATTTTCTTTCGTCCACAACGTATCAATTTTTTTTGCAAGCTCATCCGCCGTCCGGTAATTTCCTCCTTCTTCTCCATCTGTACCCAAAAAATCAGTATCGCAGATTTTACAGATTGCTTTTTTCCGGTCAGCTTCTTTTCCCGACCATAAGTTACACCCGGAAAAGCGGCAGAATACCGCCGGCCTTCCGCTATGGTAACCTTCACCCTGAAGTGAATAAAATATTTCTTTAACTTGATAACTCAATTTCGAAACCAGTATTAATTATATTTTACCGGATCAGCAATTCCGGCGGCGCGAAAACCCGCGAGGCGCAAAAGGCACGAATCACATTCACCGCACGCCGCGCCATCCGCAGACGGGTCATAGCAGCTATGCGTAAGGCTGAAATCAACACCCAATGCAGAGCCTTTTTGAATAATCTGCGCTTTACTCATTTCAATGAGCGGCGTGTTTATTTTTATACCGCGTTTATTTTCCACAGAAGATTTTGTGGCCAGATTTGCCATTTTTTCAAAAGCGGATATAAATTCCGGCCGGCAGTCCGGATAGCCGCTGTAATCAAGAGCGTTAACACCGATAAAAATATCCTCCGCGCCGATAACCTCCGCCCAGGCTAACGCGTAAGCCAGAAATATCGTGTTTCGCGCGGGAACATATGTGATCGGGATATTTTTTGATAAATCCTGCAAATCACGATTTTTGGGCACATCGATTTTATCTGTAAGCGCGGAGCCGCCGATTAATCCCAAATCAATATCGGCAATAAGATGCCGGATGGCATCAAAATGGCGCGCGACGCGTTTTGCCGATTCCAGTTCAATGATGTGGCGCTGGCCATAGCGAAAACTAAGCGCGTATATTTCAAAATTCATGCTTTTGGCCACAGCCAGCGTTGTGGCGGAATCGATGCCGCCGCTTAATAATACAACTGCTTTTTTGTTCATATCTTCTTTATTATCAGATTTTTCTTAAAAAGCGCACAGCTATTTGCGGTGCTTAATTTTTAATGCCGAATAATTTTTTTGTGTTAGCGGCGGCGGCGCGGGCGACATCCTGCCAGGGAAGAGATTTGATTTGCGCAACTTTTTTTGCCGTATGGACAATAAAAGAAGGTTCATTGCGTTTGCCGCGATAAGGGACGGGGGTAAGATAAGGACAATCTGTCTCCAGAAGTAAATATTCCATAGGAATTTTTTTTACGACATCGGCAATATTTTTTGTCTTATCGAAGGTTACGGTACCGGGGATAGAAATATAAAAACCTAACTCCACGCATTTTTTCGCCATTTCCGCGTCGCCGGAAAAACAATGAAACACTCCCCGGCGGATGCCTGATTCTTCCACCATCCGTAATACCTGTTCATGGGCGTCGCGATCATGAATTATTATCGGAAGATTAAGCTCGCGGGCTATTTTCATCTGGCGGGAAAAAACATCTATCTGTTTTTGGCGCGGTGAAATATTACGGAAAAAATCCAGGCCGATTTCACCGTAAGCAACAACTTTAGGCTGTCTGGCAAGCTCTTTCATCTTATCTAAAATTTCATCATCAGCCGCTGCCGCGTCATGCGGATGAATGCCTACTGTGGCAAAAACGTTATCAAACTCGGCGGCAAGAGCTATTGCTTTTTGGCTCAACTGGGCGTTTGTCCCAACAGTTATAATATATTCCACACCCGCAGATATCGCGCGCTCGATGACATTACGGCGGTCATGATCAAACTCGCTCATCTCGAGATGAGCGTGGGAATCAATCAGCATAATTACATTGCTTCGTCTTCGTCTATTGTAATTACTTCAGCGTTTTCAGCAACATCGGGAATTTTTTTCAATAAAGACTGCAGGTCTTTTTCGGATATTTCCCCACCAAGCAGGCGGCGGGAGATAATGCGTTTATCCTGTTGTAATGCTTCGGTGTTTGTTTTTTTAGACATTATTCCAATTCCTCCGTCAATTCATAATATAACGAGCGCTCTACTATTACATTTTCAGTACTTAATCAAGCAGCAAGAACGTTCTTCCTGCACATAATTGCTTGACTTAACAAATCCTTACCGTTAAAATTGTCATCAATTTTGGGCAACTTGCGTCTATTTTTTGCCGATTAACAGACAGCAAAGAGATACGCCATGCGCTTAGACATTGAACCAAATCAGGAAATTTGTCTGGTTTTCGGGAAAAAAGAAATCCGCCGTTCCCGCTTCCACCAGCAATTACCCAACGAGTATTTCACCATTGAACAGACCAAACCCGCAATTGATAATAATTCCATCAGCGAAATTATCCTTATAACTTACAGCGCCAATGATTCCAGACCCGTTGCCAGATTTGGATTTGAGGCAAGAATCAAAGGAATTACAGAGGAAGGCCGGCTTATTTTGTATAAATTAAACGAGCCGGCGCACTGCGATTTAAGAAACTGGCCGAGAATCAAAAAAAAACTGCTGCCGGACATCCGCGTAAAATGTCAGAAGAAAGAAAGCCAGGCAGTGGATATTTCCAATAACGGCATTCATTTAATGCTGTATGAGGCGGACGCGGCGCCGAAAGTAGGAGCAAAAGTAAACCTGAAAGTTATTTTTAATGAAAACGAATTGGAATTTTTAGGAATAATCCTGCGCAAGTGGAAAGATGAATTTCAGCGCATGCACTTGGCACTTTGTTTTGACGAAAGAAACGACATCGGCAAATTCATTTACTAAAAAAATATCTTGAAAAAATAAAAGACCGGCGGTGTTTTTTTAAATTATTACTGCTGGTCTTTTTTTACTGCTTCTTCGATTTCATCATCTTTTATCGACAGATCACGTGAATAATCCGGGCAGCGCACTTGTCCCTGAGAATCCGTGGAAACGCTGAAACGTTTTTGGCAGCCTACGCGCCAGGCGCATATCGCGCAATATTTTTTTTCAGAACTCATCTTGCAATCCTTCCTGCTTGGCAACAATCCTTGAGCGATACTTTATTAAGATACTACTTTTATGTCAAGAATTTTTATGTGATAAAATTCAAAATCTACATTAAATAAAAAGACAAGCGGCGTTTTTATCTGCCGCTTGTCTTTTAAAAACCAGATCTTCAACAGGCTATCATTTTCAAAGCAAAACTACTGCACACGCCTATCCTGCCAGTAGATTAATCTGTTATCCTCGGGTTTTAAGCCCTCATCAGTAAGTTTCTTTCCATGACCACCGCTGCCAGCCACGCTTGTAGAAACATAAAGATCTGCTGAGCCATCCGGGCCAATCGAAACGACGACCGCTGACGGCACACCGGTTCCTTCGCCAAGACTGATACTCCTATCTCCGTCCCACAATCCCAAGCCGGTTACGTAATCCAAATTATAGACCAAAGCTTCACCCGCCGTGTTACAGGGATCAGAGCCTCCTTTGTTGGGAATATAAGATGTAAAATAAACATGTCCCTGGTAAACAACCGGCTCCGCTAAAACTTTTTCCGATCCGGAAAAGGTAATATACCAGCCATACTTCGCTCCGGTAGCATATGGATCATAAACACCGCTGTCACCCAGGTTAAGCAAATCACCTGTTTCAAAAGGCTGTTCATTCGGAGCTATGTCTTTAATCGCGTAAAACCTTTCCTGCGCGTTGGGCGCGGTGGGGTTAGTTTTATCGCCTGTGCCTACATATACCCAGATAGTATTGTTCGCGTCAGGAGCGACAGAAACAGATGTGTAGATGGGGCGAATAGTCGCCTGCGCGGGCTCACTAAATAATTTTGAACCGCTCCAGCTGGATATGCCACAGCCGCCGGTTGCTTTTGCCTGATTTTCAGTACAGAAATTTAATCTCCAAATACTGCCGCCTAAATCGCCGATATAAGCCCTGTCCCAGAAACCGTCGTGGTCATAATCTATAGCTACAGGTCCGGCAACAAGATCGTAATTCATCGTTGAATCGTTACTATAATTATACGTCCAGAGGATTGAACCGTCTTTCAAATCAATAACATAAAAAGATTTGCCGCTCGCGTCGCATTGGTTCGAAACCTTTCCGCATCCGGAATATCCGCCTCCGATTAATCCTACCCATCTTTCGACATTATCTATCCGAACGCGTCCCATGGTCATTTTGCTCCAGGGTTGAGCCAAATAATGATTGCCATTAGTTGTGGAAAGGCCCGAAGATCCCCCGATGCGCCATTTAAAAGTTGGCGTGCTGGTGGTATCACTGACATCTAACGCGTAATAACCGCAATAATTATTAAAGGTGGAAGAATAATCCGGGCTGAAACCGGAATCACAGGCGGTAGATGAACTCCAAAGCGTCGACATGCCTCCGCGGCCCAGAGATGTTACCAGCAGAGTCATCCACTCGCTTTCAGCTTTTGTTGTGTTATCGATCAGCGTCGCTGTTGTTCCGCTTTTAATCCAAACTTCGGCGGCAGTGGATGGCCCGTCAACATAATACTGACGTAGTAACGATGTTGGAAGCGATTCGTGGGCGGTTAGTTTAAGCCGCGATAACTGATTAGGCGGAATAAAACTCCACTTTTCACTTCCGCCTCCGGTGGTGCCGTTTAGTTCACCAGTGCGAAAAGCATGGAGCTGTCCGTCATTCGCGCCGACAATCATCAGGCGTTTTCCATTGGCGGAAGTCCTGATATGTGACTCTCTGTATTGTTCATAAGCTGTAGGATCGCTTTTATCATACTTATCAGAAAACAGGATGTTGGGCGTGGCAATGGACAAAGGCGAAGAATGAAATATATCTCCCAATTTCCAATACACATCCGGATCCTCAGAAACCTTTTGCCCGCCGCGGAAATAATTAATAATCATAGTTCTTTCCGCTGCTGGATCAGTTGCTGTATTCACGGCCAAGTGCGTCGCGGTTATATCCGTGTTGCCGGTGGTAAACTCCTCATGGCTGTTACCGATTAAGGTAAACATATTACGGGCAGAAGCTAATGTGCTCACCAAAACTTCTCCGGAATCCCAATCGTAGTTTGTTTTGATATATCCTACACCAGTGCAACCGGCTACGCCATTGGTCACGTCCGCCTCAGTGCAGATGCTGAACCTCTTCAAATGGCCCGGCCAGAAGGGGCAATAATTGAGTGGTTCAAAAGAAGCTTCATAAATATAGTTTTCGTCGGCCGTGCGCACCGCCTGAATGGAAGCCTGCGTGAAAGAATAGGTAGATTCCCGAATTGTGGACATCGCGGTTTTAAGCGCGGCGCTTAATTCGTCGGCATCCTGCGCCAGAAAGGCATAGCCATCAAGATTTTCGTATCCGGGGTCGCTGTTCGCGACAGTTGACTTAAAACTAGGTGAACTAGCCGCCGAGCAATAAGTGACATCGGAAGTTGAGGTTAAATTCGAGCATGTCGCTGATCCGCCCTGATAGCAGGCAGACGGTGTCGTCGAATTTCCTGTGGCGCTGGTGGGAAAAGTACAGCAATCACCGGGCACTGCCGGGTCGGAGTTACAGCCCAGCGGTAATGAATATGCCGATATATTTCCGGTATCACCCGTGCGCGGATCATTTGTCCCGCCGTAATACGCCATCCAGTTGAGGGTATTTTTTAAATAGGCCGGCATCTCCGAGCCGAA
This sequence comes from Syntrophaceae bacterium UBA4810, assembly GCA_002402545.1. Classification (GTDB taxonomy): domain Bacteria; phylum Desulfobacterota; class Syntrophia; order Syntrophales; family Smithellaceae; genus UBA4810. Next base: position 6,000 of record DHGA01000082.1, on the reverse strand, counting down.
ACCCAAAACAAAAATCCGGTAACCGGCGTCGGACAACGCTTTGGCCGCGGCCACGCTTTCGCGTCGGCGCTTATACACATCATTATAGCACTCTGAACCGTTTCCGGAGCAGACGTATGTATCCGCGCCATCGGAAACCAGGATAATAAATTTTTTCCGGCATTCCTTGGCGTTGTCGTCAGCTTTATGAGCATCCAGATATTTTTTCGCTTCTTTGAGCGAATAAACCAAAGGCGTTCCGCCCTCTGCCGCTTCTGATCTATTAATACAATTAGTATTGCCACTGCACGTAGTCCCTATATAACATAATGAGTTAGTGCCTGTGACACCGCAATAGGTCCGCTGGTAGGAAGTGCCGGTCGGTGAAGCGCTCGTACTGATCCCGGTAATCAACTGGTTGTTGCCGGAAGAATAATTTCCGCCATCATCATTTCCGCCGCGGAAACGCATGTATCCGATTCTGATGCCCAGAGTTTCCGCGTCGTATTTATCCACTTTGCCGTCAGCGTTGTCATCGAGCATGTTAAAAAGAGCCCTTTTGGCAATAGACTGGCGGCGGCAGTCGGTCCGATAAGCAACGCCATCCACGTCTCTGGCTGAAAAATAAAAAGGGCCGCTGCAGGACGTATTTGACCAGTAAGGCGTGTACATATCGTAATAACCGCCGTGACTAGTACCAGGGTACGGATTAGCAAGGCAAAGTACAGTATAACTGCCCGTGGGTTTTCCGTAATAGGGGTGCGTAGTGTTACCGCAGGACGATGGAAGGGTATACATATTCAGGCCAGCGGGCGTCCAGAGCATCGAGCCAGATAAATCCAGCACAATGAGCGCGTCGGGGGCCACATCCGCGAAGGTATCCTGCTCATCATTATCCGGAGGCAATTCCGGATCATCCGCCCATATAAGCGCAGGCATAGCCAGAAAAACAATCAGTGTTATTATACAAACAAAGCGCCAAAAAATATTTTTGCTTTGCATAATCTTTTCCTCCTGAACTAAACGTTAGTAGTTTACGGTGCCCGTAAAAGTGGGCAACTGACCATCACCATCATCCGGCGGATTTTTCCCGTCTTTTTTCGCGCCGAAAACAGGCAAACATATAAATATTAACATCGTCACAAGCGCGACAAAAACAATAAGCGCCTTTTTTTTCTTTATAAACATTTACCTACCCCCTCTTATAATAAAACAACTTCTTTAATCGCTGAGCCTTAATCAGCGACCTTCATTTCTCTAAAAAGGCCCCTGCTCGGTTCCCCCGGGAGCCGGTTTGGTAGCTACTCCAATAGAAATTCTTACTTGCGAACCATAAGAGCTGTCTCTTCCGGTGACAGTGGTTTTAATTTCCTGTGAAACTGTGCCGAAACTATAACCTTCAAGGTTAATTGTATTACCGGTTGCTGAAGGCGTTGGAGCTGAAAACTCCGGATTGGGATCTCTTAGCGGATCAACTTTCGTCCAGGAAATATTGCCGGGATTGTAAAAATCATACTGCCGCAATACCTCATTCACCCCTGATTCAGCCGCGGAAAAAGCTTTGCGCTCGCCCACCAATCGGCCGGCTATCCGCAAATCGCTGCTGCTGATGGACAAAGCCAGAAAGCCGACCGCCAGCAATATCATTATACCCATAATGGCGGCGATTAAAACAAACCCGCCTTCCGGATTTTTACCGTTTATTTTTGCTTTATTTATAAAAGTCAAGCGCATGATTCCTCACAAATATATCTGTTGTATATGTTTTTTGGCTAACTCTAAAAGCGCTGCTCTGAGTCTCAACTTCCACGACAATATTTATGCGGATTCTCCTGATACTCGCTATTTGCAGATCAGTGAGCGGTGTTGTCATATCCATGGGAGTTGTGTCACTCGCGGCAAAATACTGAAACAATGGAGTCGTCGCGTCATTTAGCACCCGGGTTCCTGAAGCGATACCGCCTAGAATTGCCTGCGGAGTTCCACAACTGACGCGGCGGCGGATTGAGTTACCCGTAAATTCATAAAAAATGTATTCGTTTGTTCCCGGGTTTCCGATAATCCCGTCCTCGTTTAAATCCATCGCTACCAAAATTTGATTTTCTCCGGCAATCTGTAGTCCCTTTCTCGTTTGTACAAAATTGTAATCAGCGCATACCCCGGATGATGTACTAGGTGAACCCACCCAAACTGCAGAAAAAAGCCCGGGATTGTATGATGCCATCCCGATTTCCAGAGCCATTAAATCCATAACCGCCCGCGCGTCCTGCTGCGTCAAGACCTTGCGCGCCAGGCTCGAGGAAGACTTCTGCCCCGTGTTCATTAAGCTATAAATCGCGGCCATGATGATAAGGCCAACAGCCATGGCAACTATTAATTCAACAAGCGTGACTCCCTTTTTGTTCATTATTTTATTCATCACTAAATTCCTGCTAACGCATAACTATTATACTGCTTTGAATGCCTTTGGTATTGCCTTGCCATCTCACATGCACGTTCACCAGCCAACTGCTGGTATTCGGCTGGCTGAGTCTTAGCCTCTTTTCAAATCTTTGATTACCTACAAACGCGTCATCATAATCAGCAGAGTCGGACGGCGGCGTGCCGTTTTTAATCAAAATCTCCGCTGTTTCCAGTTCCTGCTGGAGAAGCCCCACGGCACGGGAAAGAGAATCCGCCCTGCCCGCCGATTGCCAGGAAAGCGGCTGCATGAATATTAAAGAAACAACCGCCACAGCGGTTAAAAACACCGCAATCAGCGACTCTACTATTGTGATGCCTTTATTATTAAAAAGTCTAATCATTTAACGCTAACTTTCCCCATAGAGCTAGTTGTTATCTGTATATTTTTAACTTTGGGCGACACATGCTTTAGTTCTATAGTCCCATTACCTGTTGTGCCCCTTGTGTAAAGTTCTAGTGTGGTTGTCCCCCCCGGGGAAAAACTGGGTGTTCCATTAATACTTACCGGCACTTTTTCTTTTCCAACGCTTTTGGTAACTACGGTTGTTCCATCTCGCTGGATGGTGTAGTTGTTTGCTCCCGCGTTAAAAGTAATACTGTAGGGAACGCTTTCGGAAACAGCCCTTTGCTTATAGTGCTGTATATCAGCTGAAATTTCTCTTGCCGCTTCCCTCATATTGGTCCTATCTCTATAATTTTTAAAATTCGCGGAGGCAATAGCTGTAACTATTCCTATTAAAGCTATCACAATTAATAGCTCCATTAAGGTAAAACCTCTGTTTTTTCTAACCTTCACCTGATGCCTCAAAAATATCAAATACTTAACCTGTTTCTAACAGCAAATCACTTGCAATTTCTGTTTCTCAATCGTCGGGCGGCAAGAACCATCTGAATATTGTTTTTATAACAAAATTTTACGCTCTTTATCCTCTTGTGTCAATTGCTCCTGCAAACGGTATTTTAGCTCTTAATCAGTGTTTCAGAAACCTTCAGCCAATATTTTCATAAGCGAAATCTAATATCCTACGATTAAAAGGCGCATAAACTCTTCGCCCCAGAAAATGTAGGCCACTGCCGCCGCCGCCAGAAAAGGCCCGAACGGCACGGCGTATTTCATATCCTGCTTTTTTATGATCATCAAGGCGATGCCTATAATCGCGCCGGCCAGCGAACTCATCAGTAAAATAAATATCAGCGCTTTCCAGCCGAAAAATCCGCCGATCATCCCCAGAAGCTTGATATCGCCTCCTCCCATTCCTTCACGCTTGGTCATTTTTTCGTAAACAAAAGCGATCGCGAAAAGGACGCCGCCGCCTGCCAAAACACCGATGAGCGCCTCATGCCAGGGAACTCCCATGATAAAAATTCCCGCCAGCAGAAATATCGGAATGCCGGGTAATGTCAGCACATCAGGAATTATCTGATGGTCCAAATCAATAAACGTGATGATGATCAATACGGCGGTAAAAACAAAAGCCGCGAGAAACTGCAGACTCAGTCCTAATTTTATAAACAGCAACAAAGCGAGAAGTCCGGTAATTAATTCTACCAGCGGGTAGCGCCAGGATATTTTCTGCCCGCAGTCACGGCACTTGCCCTTTAAAATTAAAAAACTGATGATGGGAATGTTATCGTAAAAACGGATTGGTTTTTTGCAGTGCGGACAGCGGGAAAGCGGTTTGATAATCGATTCATTGTCCGGAATGCGGTAAATGCAGACGTTCAGAAAGCTGCCGACAACAGCTCCAAAAATGAATGAAAAAAAGTTCCAGATAATCATTTACGTTTCCAATCAATTTTTTGGGGAAATTAGGAAAGAAAATCGAAGGAACCATTATCCCATCGGTAGTCCTGCCGCCCTATCCCCCCCTTACACCAAGACGTAGGCCAGTAACTTTGCGACCCGTTTTTTCAAACGGTTTGCTCTTTACGATGGTATAAATTTTACTCTCTTTTTATTCAAAGTCAAGAATAAATACTTACTATAAGTTATTGATTCTAGCCGTCTTTTCTTGACCAATCGTAGGGAATTTCGCTTCCGTGCGCGGGCAGGCGGAATTCATCCGGATTTTTATAATCATAAACATGAGTAGTGGTGTTGACTACGATCGCGTCTTCTTCGGAAATACACTTGAAGCCATGATAAACCAAAGGCGGGATATGAACCAAAACCGGATTGTGAACACCGGCGAATATTTCCATTATTTCACGAAAAGTGGGTGATTTTTCACGTCCGTCATATAAAACAATCTTCATCATTCCTTTGACCACGGCCATATTGTCGGCCTGCTTCTTGTGATAATGCCAACCCTTTACCACTCCTGGATAGGCTGTGGTCATGTAAACCTGGCCGAATTTTTCGAATGATTCATCGTCGGCGCGCAGTATTTCCATCAGCCGGCCCCGCTCATCTGGCATTATTTTAAGTTTTTTTATAATCACGCCGTCAATCATAATTTGTTCGCCCCCGTTTTAGCTACCATCTGCCCCGCCGCCTGCAGGGATTCAAATGTCCCCGCGTCCGACCACCAGCCTTCCAGCACATCACTCTCCATCTTGCCTTCGTTGATGTAAAAATTATTCACGTCGGTAATTTCGAGTTCACCCCGCTGTGACGGCTTGAGCGATTTGATAAATTCAAAAACGCGATAGTCATACATATATATGCCGATAACCGCGTAATTGGAAGCGGGCTTAGCCGGTTTTTCATCGATGCGGATAATTTTCTTTCCTTCAAAAACGGGCACGCCGAATCTTTGCGGATCCGTCACCTCTTTTAGTAAAATGCGCGCTCCCTCTTTCTGCGCGCGAAACTTATCCGCCGCCGCCTTGATATTATTTTCGATAATATTGTCGCCTAAAACAACAACGATTTTATCGTTATCAGAAAAATGCTCCGCCAAACTTAAAGCCGCGGCAATGCCGCCTTCACCCTGCTGATAAGTATAATTAATATGTTTCAATCCGAAATCTTTTCCGTTTTCCAGAAGGCGCAAAAAATCACCGGCATTATTCCCGCCGGTGACAATTAAAATTTCGTTTATTCCCGCGTTTACCAAAATGCGGATGGGATAATAAATCATCGGCTCGTTATACACAGGAAGCAAATGTTTGTTGGTTACTTTGGTCAGCGGATACAATCTGCTTCCTAAACCGCCCGCAAGTACTACTCCTTTCATTATCTCTCCTTTGCAAAGTGAAATTTGACTGTAATTTGTTGTGTTGCATATCATATCTGACAAGATATAAACAATAAAATTCTTTGCATCTGCGCGGGGAATAAGGTAATTATTCTCTCATGATTGATGAAGATTACATGAAACTGGCGCTTAATCTTGCCCATAAGGGACAAGGTTACACAAGCCCTAATCCCATGGTCGGCGCTGTTTTAGTGAAAAACGGCGAAATTATCGGCAAAGGTTATCATCGTCGTTGCGGCGCCGCGCACGCGGAAGTCAACGCCATAAATAGCGCCCGCGCGGATGTTGCCGGAGCTACACTTTACGTCACTCTTGAACCATGCTGTCATCACGGGCAAACGCCACCCTGCACGGATGT
>DHGA01000002.1 GCA_002402545.1 Syntrophaceae bacterium UBA4810 | reverse complement strand
TGCAGCGGCTTATCGAGTTCATACAGGGCTTTTAATCTCTCCTGCATTTCCACGGAAGCTTTGGGATTCATCTGCGTCTGCAAATCGGTGGGAGAGCCGGGCGCCAAACGCATCACGCCGAAACAAATGACGGTGATGCCCAGCAAAAGCGGAATCATGAAAATCAATCTTTTGATGATGTATTTAAGCAATTGCCACTCCCCTACTATTATCCCGACCAAGCATGCCGCTTAAATAAAATCCAGATAGCCCTCTTTTTTGATGTCGCCGATTGATTTCCAGAGTTCTTTCTGATCGTGCGCTTCGAGTGTAAACACAGGCTTTTTTTTATTTTTGCGCAGCCAGGCAAAAAGCTCCTCAAAAGGAAAAGTGCCCATGCCCACCGCCAGATGTTCGTCTCTTTCGCCGAAATTGTCATGCAAGTGCAGCTGTCCCAGATATTTTCCCAACTCTTTTAGCCAAATTTTGAGCGGCGTGTAGGAAAAAGCGTTGAAATGGCCGGTATCCAGACAAAAACAGACGGAATCCGATGCCAGTGCTTCAAAAAGGCGGCGCAAAAGACGCGGCTCCTTATCGTACACATTTTCCAGCGATAAAATCGTGTTATGCGCTTTGGCCAGGTCAATCAGTTCCGTCCACGACTTAACGGAAGCCTCCAGCCATAAATCGTCACAATCCACGTAATAGCGGTCGTCAAACATGGGGTGGCATACAATGCGCAGCGGCTGAAAATACTGCGCCAGCTCAATCGCCTGTTTCATTCTGTCCACGCTGACGCGTCGAATTTTGTCATCAAGCGCGCCGGGGCGCAAATCCATAAAAGGCGCGTGAAAAGTAACCTTGAGACCGGAATTTCTGATGAGCCTTGCCGTCTCCCTGCATTTTTCCATATCCATATCTTTGAGCGCGTATTGGCTGAAATAGATTTCCGGATTGAGTTTATTCTCGATTATGTCCACCTGATATTGAGGCAGAAAATGATAAGGAATGTGTACCTGAACCTTGCTGATAACGTCCTGCATGCCTAAATCCTTTTGATAATGAAGATTGTTTTGTTTATCATGGCAAAAATATTTTCACAACCAGCAAATGACTACAAAGACATTTTGTTCATCATTTTTCTGTGGTAAGCATAAAAAAAATAGGTTAAGAGAACACTATAGACTTAGGCGTTCAGCCTAAATACCTTAATAAGGAGTTTTATTTGGCGGCAAACAAAGACGAAACACGCAAGCGCTTACTCTTGTGCATCAACGCGACCCTGCAGAAAAAAGCCAAAGACATCATTGTTTTAAACGTAAAAAAAATTTCCAGCTTCACTGACTACATGCTGATCTGTTCCGGCGCGAGCGACCGTCAGGTGCAGGCGATTTCTTCCGCTATTCAGGAATATCTGAAAAAAGCGGGCATCAGGCCTCTGGGCGTGGAAGGTGAAAATAACGCGCAGTGGGTTTTGCTGGATTACGACGACGTGGTAATATCCATATTTCAGGAAAATATCCGCTCTTTTTACGATGTTGAAAATCTGTGGGACGCGCCGAAAATGCGCGTTGACGAAAATAAAACGGAAGTAAAACGACTAAACAAGGATATGTCTTGAGTTGGCAAAGCGTATTTGAAAATATCGCCGATGTCATCTACCCTCCAGCGTGCCTGGGCTGTTCGAATATTCTGCAGCCCGAAAAAGAAAAATATTTTTGCGGCAATTGCCACCAACAAATCAAATATTTAAACGAAAACATCTGTCCGGTCTGCGGCATAGCTTTTTTGGACAGTCCGGCGGGCAATCACCTTTGCGGACATTGCCTGGAGCAAAGACCATATTTTTCCATATCGCGCGCGGTGGCCGCTTATGAAAAAGTGATTCTGGAAGCCATTCGCAAGTTCAAATACGGACGTGATTTATCTGTCGGCTCTATTCTGGCTTCTTTTATGGCTGATTTTCAATTCCCTGACTTTGATTACCGTAATTATTCCCTGATCGTCCCCGTGCCTCTGCATATCAAAAAACTGCGGCAGCGCGGATTCAATCAATCCGTTATTCTCGCGCAGGCTCTGAAAAAAAAATGGCAAATCCCTTTAAATTATTTCTTGCTAAAACGCACTAAATCTACTTTAACACAAACTGGCCTGCACAAGAAAGAACGCGAAAAGAATATTAAAGGCGCGTTTGAGGTGACCCGAGCTAAAGACGTTCAAGATAAAAATATTATCCTTCTTGATGATGTTTATACCACGGGCGCAACGCTGAATGAATGCGCAAAAACTCTGCGCAAAGCGGGCGCGAAAGATATTGCCGTATTAACATTAGCCAGAGTGCTTTAGGCGGAGATTGCTATGAATAAAATACTGGACAGAAACACTCTCAAAAATGAGCTTGATCCTCTCAGGAAACAAGGCAAAAAAATAGCCTTTACCAACGGCTGCTTCGATATTCTGCATGTTGGGCATGTCCGGTATCTCAGAGAAGCTAAAAAAACCGCTGATATACTGGTTTTAGCGCTAAACAGCGACACTTCCGTGAAAAAAATCAAGGGAGAGAAAAGACCGCTGGTGACCCAGGAAGACAGAGCGGAAATTATGGCCGCCCTTGAATTTATTGATTTCGTGACTATATTTGATGAAACAACACCATTGGAGCTGATTAATCTCTTAAAACCGGATGTGCTCATCAAAGGCGGGGATTGGGCGGAAGATAAGGTGGTAGGCCGTGATGAAATCAAAAAATGGGGCGGGAAATTGACCTTAATACCTAAAATTAATGGTAAATCAACGACATCAATCGTTGATAAGATCAGGCAAGTATATTCTCCCACCGACTGAATAATCGCCTTTTTTTGACATATTCCGGCATTGATTATTTTGCTTTACAAACATTTACCCTTTAGGTAAAAGACTCAGTCAGTTTTGAAAAGGAGTAGGGATAATTGGAAAAACAGGTAGGCATAAAACCGGAAAAACTTGAAGTATTTCGCAACATGCTCATCCAGAAAATAAACGAACTTTTGGGCGAAGCGGGGAAAACTGTCTCCGAAATGACTAACGGCAAAGAAAATTTTCCAGACCCGACCGACCGGGCATCATTGGAAGCAGACCGTAATTTTGAGCTGCGAATACGGGACAGAGAGCGCAAGCTTATTGTGAAAATGCAGGAAGCAATCAAAAGAATCGATGACGGAACTTACGGTATTTGCGAATCTTGCGGTGGGCCTATTTCGGAAAAGAGGCTGATGGCCAGGCCGGTAACCACTGAATGCATCGACTGCAAAACAAAACAGGAAAAGATGGAGAAGCTCAAGGGAGAATAGCAATAATACACATAACACTTAAAGACGCTCCGCTTCAGGGGCGTTTTTTGTTTGAAAACAGATAAAGCCGGAAATACCATGTTTGTAAATGTCGCGCTAAATATTCCCCACGATAAACTATTCACATACGAAGTGCCGCAGAATCTGGAAAATCTGATGGAAGTGGGCAAGCGCGTATTTGTTCCATTTGGCCGCAGAAAACGCACCGGTTTTGTCGTCGCAATAAAATCCTCCTGCGAGCTTGCCAACGTAAAATACGTTTTGGAAATACTCGACGAAGAACCTCTATTTAATCAAAATGATCTAGAATTTTATCAATGGATTTGTGATTATTATATTTATCCTCTGGGTAAAGCGCTCGCGGAAATAATCCCCAGCGGCACGGAGAAAAAAGATGTGCTCTGGATTATTCCCACACCAGTTTTGGAAGGAATCGCGCTCACGCCGACACAGGAAAAAGTTCTTGCCGCATTAGAGAATTATCCACAGGGCGTCACGCTGAAAACACTGGCTCAGGAATGTAAAATTACAAATGCCGCTTCCGCCGTCCGCGGCCTGCATCTTCTGAAACTTTTGCGCCTTGAAGAAAAGCAAAATAAACAGCTTGCCGTGCGCACGGAAAAAATATGTTCGCTTGCCCAAAACATACTCGATCACGTAAAATTTACGACCAAGCAAAAAACCGTGATTGAATTTCTGGAAAAACACGGCCCCTGCTCAACAACCATACTGATTATGTCCACCAACGTATCCGGAAGCGTTATTACCGGTTTATTTAAAAAGGGGCTGCTGGAATTAAACTCCGCCGAAGTCATCCGCCGCGCTTCTCTTGATTCAGCATTAAACCGAGCCGATAAAGAAATTGAACTAAATAAAGAACAGGAATCCGCTCTGTCTGAAATATCCGCTCGCTTAAATGATAATGATTTTACCGCAGTTTTACTGCACGGTATAACAGGCAGCGGAAAGACTGAAGTTTATCTTAAGGCAATAGAACAAGTATTAAAAAGCGGCGGCACGGCTATGTATTTGGTGCCGGAAATCGCGCTTACTCCCCAACTAATATCGCGCATTTCGGGCCGATTCGACGAAGATAAAGTCGCTGTTTTGCACAGCAAAATATCGGAGTCTGTTCGTTATGATCAATGGCGGCAAATCAAACGAGGGCAAATCCAACTGGTCATCGGAGCTCGTTCCGCTGTTTTCGCTCCCCTGCCCCATCTTAAACTGATTATCGTCGATGAAGAACACGATTCTTCCTACAAACAGGATGACCGGCTTTGCTATCACGCGCGCGACCTGGCTGTAGTCAAAGCAAAAGATAGGCGCGCTGTCGCGGTACTCGGTTCAGCCACGCCCAGCCTGCGCACATTTTTCAACGCGCAAACAAAAAAATATCTTTACCTCGAACTTACTCAGCGCGTGCAAAACCGGCCACTGCCTATGGTGGAACTCATCGACATGAAATCCCAAAAAGAAAAACAGGGGAAAATGCCTCTGCTTTCCGACAATCTCATCGCGGCGATCACAGACACGCTGAAAAATAATGAGCAGGTTTTACTTTTTCTCAATAAACGCGGCTTTGACACTTTTTTAGTCTGCGCTGATTGCGGATATAACTTCCACTGCCCTAATTGTTCCGTATCTCTGAAACATCATCTTTCCGAAAATATCATCAAATGTCACTATTGCGGCTTCCAGCAAAAAGCGATTCCCGTTTGCCCATCCTGCGGGGGAAGCCGAGTGCGAAGCTACGGAGCGGGCACGCAAAAGCTGGAAAAAGAAATCGAAAAGCTTTTTCCCGCGGCGCGGGTTCAAAGGATGGATTCCGACACGTCATCGCGCAACGGCGCGTATGAAAAAATTCTGAAAGATCTGGAAGAAAAGAAGATTAATATTCTCATCGGAACGCAAATGATCGCCAAAGGCCACGATTTTCCATTTATTACACTGGTCGGCGTAGTGGCTGCTGATACATCTCTGAACATGCCTGATTTTCGGGCGGCAGAAAAAACTTTTCAGATTCTAACGCAGGTTGCCGGGCGCGGCGGGCGCGGCGACAATCCGGGAAAAGTCATCATTCAAACTTTCAACCCAGGACATTACGCCCTGATTAACGCAAAAAATCATGATTATAAATCTTTTTATAATGATGAATTGAAGTTCCGTCAGGAACTTCAATATCCGCCCTTCGGGCACATTATCAATATCCACTTATCATCCGTAAAAAAGGATGCCGTGATGAGCGAGAGCAAAAATCTGACTAAAAAAACAAACTCAATAACAGATGCCCATAAAAACTCTGTCGAAATAATCGGCCCCGCGCCGGCGCCGCTGGCCAAGCTAAACGGCCGTTTTCGCTTTCAAATGCTGATTAAGGGCACTAATATAAATATATTACGCCTCATCGGGCGGGAATTGCTTCAGAAACATAAAAACAGTTTTGTAAAGATGAACGTGGATATTGATCCGGAAAATTTCATGTAAAGTATCAGGCGACGCTGATATTCATGCGCCAGATGGTCAAATTAAGAACAGCGGCAAAACTAACCCATAAAAAATAAGGCATCAGCAAAATACCTGCCGGACGATAAACTCTCCAGAAAGTAAATAGCGTGGCAACAATAGCTATCCACAGCAGGCAAATTTCCGTGAAGGCCAACCCAGGGTTACACATACCAAAAAATATTAACGGCCAAATAATATTCAGGATTAACTGGATTACATAAAAACTAAGGGCTAATATCGATTGGGAAATAGCGCGTCTCTGCCAGATAAGTCCCGCTGCGGCACCCATCAATACATAAAGCAGAATCCAAACAGGAGCAAATATCCAGCCAGGAGGATTCCAAGCAGGCTTGCTAAGAGCGTCATACCATACATCCGGACGGCTTACTATACCAGCTGCCAGACCAACCGCCAGAGTAATAATAATCCAGAAAAATACGGGAAAATATGATTTTTGCATTATGGGCGTTTATATCTTCGTGAATAAAATTACGTTAACTTTTATCGCCCGCTTGATTTGCGCCAGGTATTTACCCACTTGTCACCAATCTTTTTATAAAGAAACACGTCTTCCTTAAATTTTCCCTCTGTTTCAGTGTAATAACCTGTATCGGGATGATAACTGATAGCTACCCGGTACGTATCAGAACTTTTTTCCAGCGGCTTTAATAAAACAATTTCGCCCTTGGGGTATATACGCTGAAAATCTTCCCTGATTAAATCAGTCGAGGGCTGATTGCCGCAGGCAAAAAGAACAAATACAATAAAAATTAATAACCATTTTCTCATATTTGCCTCCTAAATAAGAAATTTACAAAACTAATATATGTTTCTTAATTCTATTACTATAAAATTATATTTATTTCAAAATATTATTAACAAAAGTCATCCTTGACACAATGACTTTAATCCCTATATGCTTTTGCTGAAAAAATAAAGGATTCTTTATATGCCTGATTTACGGGTTATGTTCATGGGCACACCTTCATTCGCCCTGCCCGCTCTGCAGATGTTACATGCTGAAAACTATCAGATAACCGGTGTTATTACGCAACCTGACCGTCCACAAGGTAGGGGCCAGGTTACAAATCCTACGGCCGTGAAAATTCTGGCCCAGAAATTCGGCCTTCCTGTTTATCAGCCTAATAGCATAAAAGAGCAGGCTTTTTTTGAATTGGCAAAAGAATTAAATCCGGAAATAATTGTTGTGGCGGCGTTTGGACAAATACTGCCTAAACTCATCCTCGATATTCCTCGTCTGGGATGCCTGAACATTCATCCTTCTCCTTTGCCCAAATACAGAGGCGCGGCTCCCATTAACTGGACTCTGATAAAAGGCGAAACCAAAACAGGCGTGACAATAATGATGATGGATGAAGGAATGGACTCCGGCGCTATTTTAGAGCAGGAAGAGACTTTTGTCGATCCGTCAGAAAATTACGGGCATCTTCATGACCGACTGGCCAGACATGGCGCCATACTTTTAATGAAAGTAATCGGAAATATTCTCACCGGCACAGCACAGCCTCGCCCCCAGGATTCATCCTTGGCCACTTTCGCTCCACGCCTCACCAAAGAAATTGGTGAAATAAACTGGCACAACAGCGTTATCGACATATGCAATCTTATCCGCGGCCTAAGCCCATCACCTGCCGCGTATAGTTTTATAGAAGGAAAACTCCTCAAAATTTATGCGGCGGAACCTAAACCAGAAACAACGGGTAAAACACCTGGTTCCCTTGGTGAATCATTAGTAAATGGTATAGCCATAACCGCCTCTGACGGATACGTAATTTTAAAGGAAGTACAGCTTGCCGGCAAAAAAAAGATGCCGGCAAATGAATTTTTACGCGGATATAAGCTCAATCCAAACAATATATTGGGTAAAAAATAGCATGGATAAATTCATCTTACCGTGACTTTTTTCTAATAAATATTTATTCTTGACAGTACACTTCATGCTTAAATATACTACAATTAATTAATTCACCAGGGAGTGTTTCTGTGTCTCGTTATACGATTTTTACCACGCCTGTTTTAAAAACATTTCTGCGAATCATCTCTCTAGTTCTTTTAAAAACACTAAGATGGAAAGCCGTAGGGCCGCTTCCCGAACAGAATAAATATATCATTATTGTCGCTCCACATACTTCAAACTGGGATGTTTTTTACGGCTTTATTTTGGCTTTTACTTTAAAACTTGACGCGCGCTTTTTAGCCAAAATAGAATTGTTCCGCTGGCCATTCGCTCCGATTATCAGATGGCTGGGCGGCATCGCCATAGACAGATCATCGCACAGCAACATTGTGGATAAAATAGTAAAAATATTTAATGAAAATGAAATATTTGTTTTGGCTATAGCCCCGGAAGGCACACGGCACAAAGTTGATTACTGGAAATCCGGTTTTTACCATATAGCCAAGGAAGCGAATATTCCAATTGTGCTGGCTTTCATTGATTATGGCACCAAAACAGGCGGCGCGGGACCGCTTTTATATCCGTCAGGAGACATTAATAAAGATATGGTTACAATCAGGAATTTTTACTTAAACAAAAAAGGAAAGAACGACAATCAGACAAGCCCCGCGGCAATTCATACATAAAATTTATTTTTGTGACCAATATTTTGAAACAATTCTGCTTTATCGTATTTCCCACAAATCAAATTTGTTTATGTAATTTTTACAGCAAAGAACAGTCATGAATAAATCAGTTCGCCATTTAGCTGTAGATATTCTTACCCAGGTAGAGCTGAATCATGATTTCGCCTCGCCGCTTCTTGATAAAGTTCTTGACGATTATCAACTGACCGGCAATCCCGATGGCCGGCTGCTCACTCATCTTGTTTACGGAGTCCTCAGATTACGCGCGCATCTCGATTGGATTATCGCAAAACTTTACCGGGGAAATTTTGAAAATCTGAATGAGCAAATAAAAAACATCCTCCGGATTTCTCTTTTTCAACTGAAATTCAGCGAACGAATTCCGTCGTTTGCCGTGGTTGATGAAGCCGTTAAAATTGCCAATAAAGTGCATCCGGAAAAAAGCGGGCTTATTAACGCTATTTTAAGAACTTTCCTACGCCGCGGCAGTAATATTTCCTTCCCTCCCCTGAAAAAAAACAGCGCCCAACACATAGGATCATTTTATTCACATCCTTTGTGGTTGGTTGAAGAATGGCTTGCGATAATGGGTAAGCAAAATACTTTAGCTCTTTGCGCCGCGAATAATAAAATCGCTCCGCTGGCAATAAGAACGAACACTTTAAAAATATCACGAAATGAGCTGGTACGAGAGCTAGAGCTGCAGGGCTTTGATGTCACGCCAACAAACTATTCTCCCCACGGCATCATCATTAATCAAGGAAATATACCGATACAGAAAATAACCGCATTTTCTAAAGGGCTTTTCCGGATTCAGGATGAAGGCGCGCAGTGTATATCTTTTCTTTTAAATCCATCAATGAATGATTCCGTATTGGATGCCTGCTCCGGAAGCGGCGGCAAAACGACGCATCTGGCGGCGCTCATGCAAGACCAAGGCGTCATCTTGGCTATCGATAGCAATCCCCAAAAAAATGACGCGCTTAAAAAAGAAGCGGCACGCATGGGAATAACTTCGATCAAAACGATTACCTATGATTTAAGCGCGGGACTTCCTGAAGATCTGCGAGATAGCTTTGATCATGTCCTTATCGACGCGCCCTGTTCTGGTACCGGCACGCTAAGGCGCAATCCCGAAATAAAATGGCGGATTAAGCAAAAAGATATGGATAAATTAAATTCCCTGCAAAAAAATATTTTAGATAATTCTTCACAGGCGGTGAAAAAAGGAGGGCATTTAATTTATTGTACCTGCTCTCTTTTGAGTAAGGAAAATGAACATATAATAAATGAATTTTTAAAAAATAATAAACATTTCTCTCTATGTGAGCCTCCATCTTCAATAAACCAAATCCTTATTGAAAATAAACTTTTTTATCGAACGTATCCTCATGTTCATAATATGGACGGTTTTTTTGCAGCTGTTTTAAAGCGTGATTGAAGCTCTCCTAATTTAAATTGACTAACAAAATCAAATAATGCTAGATACCCAAATCTTTTTTCAGGGGAGTCTTATTATGTTTGTAAAGCAAATGCAGGTCGGTCATATGGCTGTTTTTGCTTATCTTTTAGGCGATAAAATTACCGGAGACGCTTTGGTGATTGACCCGGCGGATAATGCCGCAGATATTATCGCCGAGACAAAGAAAAACAACCTGCGCATAAATTATATTGTCAACACGCACGGGCATGTCGACCATATCGGCGGAAACTCGCAAATAAAAAAACTGACCGGGGCAAAAATAATTATACATGAAGAAGACGCGATAATGCTCACGGCCACGCCTGCATCCATGCTCAGAATGTTCGGCGCGACACAATCTCCACCTGCTGATATTCTGGTCAGAGACGGGCAATTAATTACCACCGGCAATATTGAACTTAAAGTAATCCATACTCCCGGCCATTCTCCCGGAGGTATTTGTCTTTACACGCCCGGATACGTATTTACGGGCGACACTCTTTTTGTGGAAGCAATCGGCAGAACCGATTTGCCCGGCGGTTCCTGGGAGGTCATGCACAACGCGATTAAAATGAAACTGTTTTCCCTGCCTGACGATACAAAAGTCATGCCCGGACATAATTACGGCCGTATGCCGACATCCACCATCGGCCACGAAAAAAAACACAATCCATTCTTTCATTAAGGAATAAATTATTATGACCAGCGCCATAAAGCACACAAATTTTCCAGATTTGAAATTTCTCAACCGTGGTAAAGTCAGAGACATATACGCAGTTGGAGATAATTTACTTCTTGTGGCATCTGACAGAATTTCCGCTTTTGACGTGATTATGCCCAATCCCATTCCCGGCAAAGGAGTTATCTTAAATCGCATGTCCGCTTTTTGGTTCAAGCAAATGGAAGACATTATCGATAATCATATTATCTCGACAGAAGTTTCTGATTATCCGTCGGAATGCTCTCCCTATCTGGATACTCTGGAAGGACGCAGTATGCTGGTTAAAAAAGCCAAACCTCTACCTGTAGAGTGCATTGTGCGCGGTTATTTATCCGGTTCCGGGTGGAATGATTACCGCAAGAACAATATTATTTCGGGGATTAAACTTGCTGATGGCTTAAAAGAATCTTCAAAACTTCCCGAGACAATATTCACCCCTTCAACAAAAGCCCCGGATGGAGAGCATGATACCGCCATTGACAAAAAAGAAATGGAAAATCTGATCGGAGTGGATTTGACCGCTAAAGTTATTAAAAAATCAATTTCCATCTATGAACGCGCCGCCGCTTTGGCCTTGAAATCGGGTATAATTATCGCCGATACCAAAATGGAATTCGGCCTTCTCGATGATAAATTAATTCTTATTGATGAATTGCTTACACCTGATTCTTCCCGCTTCTGGCCGGCTGACGAATACCAGGAAGGCAGAGGACAAAATAGTTTCGATAAGCAATTTTTACGGGATTATCTTCTTTCCATTAACTGGAATCAAAAACCTCCCGCCCCCGAACTGCCGCCGGATATTATCGAAAAAACTAAAGCGCGCTACGATGAGGCGTTTCAACGCCTCGTGAAGTGATTTATCCTATTGACTTCAAAGAAGTAATTATTATATTAGCGCACGTCACCGGATTTTCTTTTTTAGGAGTTATCTTTGAGTATTACAAAGCTCCCTGATTACAGGTTAAAACAAAAAGTATTATACATAGATAACACAGACGCGGAAAGCCTAAAAAAATACGGTGATCTGTTTCTGGAAGCAGGCAACATTTCCGACGCGCTGGATTTTTATGATAAGGCTAAATATTTCAAGGGGATAGAAAATATCAAAGCAATATCCCTCGACTCAGGGGATGTTATGATTTTCGAGCGCGCCATGAAAATCCTGAATAAAGAACCTTCACCCGCCCAGTGGGAAAAAATCGGACAAAAAGCGATCTCGTTGAAAAAATATCATTTTACCAAATACGCTTTAGAAAAAACCGGAAAGCAAGAGGAAGTTAACTCCCTCTTAAAAATCATGAAAGAGGGAAATTTAAATACTTAGTATGATTAAGAAAGACTATTACGAGGTTCTGGAAGTTAATAAAACAGCCTCCGATGATGAAATTAAAAAGAACTACCGAAAAATAGCAATGCAATGCCACCCGGACAGAAACCCTGGTGATAAACAAGCGGAAGAAAGCTTCAAAGAGGCGGCTGAGGCTTATGAGGTGCTGAGTGATCAGCAAAAAAGAGAAATCTATGACCATTATGGCCATGAAGGCTTAAGCAACACGGGATTCAGGGGCTTCAGCGGTTTTGAAGATATTTTTTCTCACTTCGGCGATATTTTTGAAGACATTTTCGGCTTCAGTAACTCAAGGGGCAGAGCCAGATCTTTTATCCGCGCCGGTGCTGACTTACGTTATGATTTAAATATTTCTTTCATGGATGCCGCTTTTGGATTATCCAAAACAATAGAAATCACTAAACTTGCCACATGCAGTAAGTGTGAAGGTAGCGGATGTTCCCCGGGAACTGAGCCGGAAACATGTCGCGCATGTCAGGGACGCGGACAGGTTGTACAATCGAGCGGATTTTTTACCATCAGCTCTACCTGCCCGCAATGCAACGGCCATGGTAAATTCATAACCAAGCCATGCAACTCCTGCCGCGCTACCGGCAAGGAAACAGTCAAAAAGAATGTTCAGCTTAAAATTCCCGCGGGCGTGGAATCAGGCTCTCGCCTGCGCCTGCGCGGTGAGGGTGAACCTGGCGACCACGGCGGACCCAGCGGCGATCTTTACGTGTTTTTACACGTAGATGACCATGAATTTTTTACACGTTCAGGCGATGATGTATTTTGCCGCATTCCTATTTCCTTTGTACAAGCCGCTTTGGGAGCGACGATTGATGTACCGACTTTAGAAAATAACGAAAAAATGAAAATTCCTAAAGGCACACAAACCGGCAATACGGTCATACTCAAGGGAAAAGGAATTCCCCACATACGCGGTTACAGACGCGGTGATCAAATCGTCGAATTTTTTGTGCAGACTCCGACAAATCTGAATAAAAAGCAGGAAGACATTTTAAAAGAATTTGAAAAACTCGCTTCCAAAAGTAATTAGCTTTATTACAAGCTATTTACTTTTAAATAAAGTTACTGTCTTTCATATTATCGCTTTCCTTTTGATGATTATTAATTATTAATATTGCATTTACAATTAACATATGATTTAAAAAATAACAATTATGGGAGGAACCTACATGAACAATAGTCTCGCTTCTTATATTTTACTTTTCTTCAGTGTTTTTATTCTTTCCGGCTGCGCAGCTTTGGCCATTGGGGGAGCGGCCGTCGGCGCGAGTGTTGGAACATATTATTATGTGTCCGGTGAACTAAAAACAAATTACGCCGCGCCGTTCGAACAGGTATGGGCTGCCTCCGAAAAAACAGTCGCCGATATGCGCGGTACCGAAGTAACCCCTTACAAAGAGATTGCCCGAGGAACTATTACTTCCATCATTAAAGATGAAAAAGTAAAAATAGAAATAACCTACAAATCAAAAGATTTGACCACGGTTGCCGTTCGCGTAGGATTACTGGGTAATAATCTTTCGTCTCGATTTCTGCACGATAAAATTGCCCAAAACCTGTCTGCTAATTAATCCGCCGAAATAATATCGGTCGGAGTATTGCCATCACATGAAGAAGAAGATATTTATTGGTATTTTACTTAGTGTTATCCTCGTGTACTTATCTGTCCGCGGGATTAATATAAATGACACTATTGATAATTTTAAAAATATTAAATGGTTACCGGTTGCCGCTTTTATAATTATTATACTGTTTATGCAGTTCTTACGCTCCTATCGCTGGGGTGTTATCCTTAAACCACTGCAAAAAATCGACCAGCTTACTTTGTTTTCCGTCACTTCAGTGGGTTTTCTCGCTATTGCCTCTATACCGGCGCGCCTCGGCGAATTAGCGCGTCCCTATTTAATTTCTAAAAAAAGTTCCATAAAATTTTCTTCGGCATTTGGAACAATTATCATCGAAAGAGCGCTGGATAGCCTCGCCGTTTTGTTTATTATGATAATCGCTCTTTTGTTTGTTGATTTACCTTCATGGATGATTAAGTCTGGTATTATTTTTCTACTTATTACACTTATATTCATTTCATGCATCGTTGCCCTGATCTGGCAGCGTGAACGCTCATTGAATATCCTTAACAGGATTTTAAATAAATTCCCTGGTAAATTAACACTCACAATTGAAAGAATAATTCATCACTTGATTGACGGTTTCAAAATCATTACAGATATAAAAATGCTGTTTTATTTATTTTTTCTTTCGGCATTTATCTGGTTTATTGATGTGCTGGCTATATATATACTGTTTATAGCATTTGGCTTTAACCTGCCCGTCTTGGCTGCAGTTGTTTTAATGATTATTTTGATCGCGGGAATCGCCATTCCTACCGCTCCCGGGTATATTGGAAACTGGCATTTTGCTTGCATCCTGGGATTGAGTCTTTTCGGCGTGGCAAAACCTGAAGCTCTTTCGTTTGCCTTGGTTTACCACTTCCTGTCTATTGTCTTTGTTGCTGTCTTGGGAATTATATTTCTTCCATTTAATAAATTTTCTATCGCTGATATTAAATCATACGCTGCTAAAACAGAAGAGCCTCAAAATTACGAATAATTATTCTTTAATTCCCAGCTTCATGCTTTTTAGTTTTTTATGAAGATTGCTTCTCTCTAAACCGATTGCTTCAGCAGTTTTCGTAATGTTGCCTTCATTTTCTTCCAGTTTTTTCAAAATAAACTGCTTTTCGAAATCAAGTTTCGCATCCTTTAACGAATCGCTAATTAGATCAAGGGCTATATTACCATTTTTTGAAGTAATATTTTTATACTCTGTTCTTATTGATAAAGAAGGAATATCCTTTGCCACTATTTCACCTGAAGTGGTTAAAATAACTAACCTCTCCATAATATTTTTCAGTTCCCTCACGTTACCGGGCCAATCATGTTCCATAAGCACCGCCAGCGCTTCATCGGTTAATATTTTCGGTTTTTCTCCTTCTTTCACGGCGGCATCCAGTAAAAATTTTTCTGCTAGAGGCTTGATATCTTCTTTTCTCTCGCGTAGCGGAGGAACTATCAGAGGAATTACATGTAAGCGATAATACAAGTCCTGCCTAAAACGGCCTTCTTCCATTTCTTTTTCTAAATCTTTATTTGTCGCGGCCAGCACCCTTACATCCATATCTATGACTTTGTTTCCGCCGACTCTTTCAAATTTTTTCTCCTGCAGAATTCTTAATATTTTAGCCTGCGCCTTCAGACTCATATCAGCAACTTCATCTAAAAATATTGTTCCTTCATGCGCCAGATCAAATTTTCCCCTCTTTTTCTCCGTGGCGCCGGTAAAAGACCCTTTTTCATGCCCGAATAATTCACTTTCAATAAGTTCTTCCGGAATCGCCGCGCAATTGACCTCGACAATAGGCTTATGAGAACGATGGCTTAAATGATGTATGGAACGCGCAACTAATTCTTTGCCTGTGCCATTTTCCCCCATAATAAGTATCCAGGCGTTTGTCGGAGCGACAATGCTTATCATCTCTTTGAGTTCAGTTATCTGCGGACTTCCACCTGTTAATTCATATTGATGAGATACTTTTTCGCGTAGCAGAACATTTTCTTCTTCCAACCGGATAATATTGAGAGCGTTGTTCACCATAATAATAACTTTATCCAGCGAAAGAGGTTTTTCAATAAAATCAAAAGCGCCAAGTTTAGTTGCCTTAACGGCTGTTTCAATTGTCCCGTGCCCCGACATCATAATCACTATAACATTCGGATACAGCGCTTTTATTTTTTCAAGAGTTTCCAATCCATCGATCCCGGGAAGCCAGATATCCAGCAAAATCAATCGCGGCATATCTTCTTCCATTATTTTAAGCGCGTCCTCGCCGCTTGTCGCGACCAGAACATTGTGCCCTTCATCGCTTAAAATAGCTTTCAGCGATTGACATATGCTCTCTTCGTCATCAACTATCAGAATTGTTTGCTTCATAATTTAATAAATACGATTTTTTTGTATTTCCTTCAATTATTGTTTATAATCCGGCAATCGGTAATTGAAAAGACACAATTGTTCCTTTTGGATAATTATCAGAAACGCTTACCTGCCCGTGATGATCTGATATTATCGAATTGACAATTGCCAACCCCAAACCAGTGCCTGACTTTTTAGTAGAAAAATACGGATCAAACATTTTCCCTTTGTGGCTTGCCGGAACTCCTGCTCCATCGTCGGCAACGGCTACTGAGGTTTTTCGTAAATTCTCGTCATAATCAACCGTAATTTCTATATTACCACCTTTATCATCAATTGCCGCGACGGCGTTGTCCAACAAGTTAATCAAAACTCTATTCATCTGTTCGGCGTCAAATTCAAATTGGGGCAAATTATCCGATCTGTTAAATTTAAAAGTTATATCTCTATGCGCGTCTTGAAAAAGTATTACAGTATTGGCGACAGCCTGGTTCAGATCATTGAGCTTGGGTGTGGTAACAGGCATTCTTGAGTAACGCGAAAATTCATTTACTAAATTTTTTAATACTTCTACCTGGTCAATTATTGTCTTAGTGCACTCTTTAAAAACAGACCCTTCTTCACCCAGTTTGTCACCGTATTTCTTCTGTAATCGTTGAGCGGAAAGCTGAACTGGAGTAAGCGGATTTTTGATTTCATGAGCCATTCTTCTGGCCACTTCACGCCATGCCGCGGCGCGTTCCGCCCTTTGAAGCTGCGTCATATCTTCAAACATGACAACCATACCGGTATCATTGTCCTCCTCATCCCTTATTGTTGTAATCGTCAATAAAACAGTTAGGGATCTATTTTTAAGCATAAGCTCTACCGGCTTTTGTAACATTCCTTCATTGCTGTCTTTAATTTCTTTTAAGAACTCTTCAGCAAGCTCAAGGTGTTCCGGCATCATAAGATCACGGAAGTTTTCGTTCAAAACATTTTCCGTTTTAATATCGAGCATTTTTTCAGCCGCGTGATTAATGGTTGTTATTTTACCATTTTTATCCAAAGAAATTATGCCCGCGGAAACATTTCGTAAAATTGTTTCTATATATTTCCTGCGTTCTTCCAGGCTTATGTTGGCCTCCATCAGTCCGCCTTTGCTCCTTTTTAAATCCCTCGTCATCTTATTGAACGATTTCACCAAAAGGCCTATTTCATCATCCGCTTCAACATCGATCTGAATATCCAAATCTCCTTCGGTGATTTTGTTCGTCGCTCTTGCCAAGTTTTGAATGGGGCCGGTGATGCCGCTGGCAAGCGTCAAGCCAAACCACGTAGCCAAAAAGATAATAATGAGGGTGACAATCGACATGGTCAATATATAGCTGAATTTAATAGGATTTTTTAAGATGTTAATTTGCCCGTATTGCTGCGAAGCATCGGCAATACTTCTTAATTTATCAACAAATCCTTTGGGCACGCTGTAACTTACAGAAACACGGCCGATTACTTCCGAAGGAATCGCCTGAGAAAAAACAGGCGCTATCCCTACTATTATTTCACCATCTTTTGTCGCATCAACCGTAGATACTTCCTTACCTGAATAAATATCTTCAAGCATCTTTGGTGTAAGCATAAGCGGAGTTAAATCAGGATTTTCAATATCAGGGAAAACAGTATTTTGAAGTTGAAAATCAAAAAAAGTTTCCACCATTCCCAGCTTTGAATTGGTTTGGCGCTGTTTGATGAAGTTAATCAGATATTCGTTTCGTTCATGTTCATAAAGTCTGTTTTTGGTTATATCAGCGCTGATCTGACGCGCGTTGAATTTGGCCTGCTCTGCTGCCTGCTGGTAATAAACCTGAGCTACTTCCAGGGATTTGTTTAACGCCTCCCCTGTTTTCACGTTAAACCAAAACTCAAGACCGTAGGAAAGAAAATTTACCGCAAACAAAAAAAGCAGCACTGTGGGCACAAGAGACAAACCAACGAAAGCGGCGACAAGTTTCGTCCTTAGTCTTGATCCGATGACTCCGCGACGATGCTCGTAAAACAGCTTAACTACGTTGCGAACAATTAAAAAGAATAATAGAAGTATTAAAATAATAAAGATCATGTAAAGGCCGTAGACAAAAATATTCGCCAACACGGGCATACCCTCATCGGTGAATATATTGCTGGCAATTACAGTAAAAATGATCGCCAAGACGCCGACGGCTACTATAATCACCCGTTCACGGCGCCTTTTCTTTATTTCTTTTTCGTCAAGATAATTTTTTTTGCTGGTTTTTTTCATTCATTAGCCTGATAATTTCTCAGGATGCCTGTTTTAAAATAAATTTCTGTTTATACCATTCAGTTGTATAATCCAAATATGACACGAAGAATAACATACGCTCAAGAGTAAGCGGCATTTTGAATTTTTCCATAACTATTTTCATCTTAAGATAATAATTCTTGTTTGTTTCCAGAGCTGTTATCGGCGTAATGATTATTCCGTCAAAATCCTCCATGGCCTTCTGAGCTTCCCGCAAATCCGAAAAAACAACCGGTTCCGTATTGCCATTTGTAGTAACGCTAAATATTTCCTTAAGGTTATCATATTGAATTGTGCGCTTAATCTTCCTGCTTTTTATTTTCTTATCCCACATGCGCGCTCTTTCTTCGTATACCTTAACATGAAGAACAAATTCTTTAGGCACACCTGCCATTATCGCTGACTGCATATCTGCTTTGAATCCTTTAACTAAACGGGCGTACAAAAGAACATTTTGCTCGTTATTAGTAATGATAAGATCCATAATTTTTGGCTCATCTATTTTTGCCTTACATGATAGACTGGCAAAAACAACCAAAAATAAAATTATTGCGCCAAACATTTTTTTTCTTTTAGACATAATTTGTTTCACCAAGATATTTTAATTTTACTGCTGTGAATCAAGTTGTTTTCAAGCTTTGCCCTAGCTAATTACAAGGCATTGATAACATAAATCATTTAGCCAAGAAACACCACCCCGTCAGCATAAATTCAATTGTTTATACTAGGTAACATAATGATAAAAATCAAGATTATTTTAAATCAGATACGCACGGAATCAAGGATTTTAAATGTGGGCAATCTATAAGAATTAACCTTCTGAAAATGATGCTCGGCATCAGGAAAACTAATAATTTCCCAACAATCTTTGTTACTCATTAATTCTTTGAGTAATAGATTGTTCAAACGATGCCCGGATTTGTAAGCGACAAAATGACCAATGATAGGCATTCCCAGTAAAAACAAATCACCGATAGCATCCAGAATTTTATGTTTTACAAATTCATCAGGGGAACGCAGACCATCTTTGTTAATAATTTTTTCATCATCAAGAACTATCGCGTTTTCCAGAGAACCTCCCAGGCCCAATCCCCTGGCCTGTAAATATTCCACCTCCTTTAAAAAACCGAATGTACGGGCGGAACATATATCCTGTTCGTATGTTTCATCAGAAAAATTCATGCTGAATGATTGTTTGCCAATCACATTATGATTAAAATCAATATCATAAGTAATTTTAAATTCATCGGCAGGTAAAAACGAGGCGCTTGCTTCTCCTTCATTAACAGAAACAGGTCTTGTTATTACAAGCATTCGTTTTGCTTTATCCTGGGCGTGAGTGCCTACTTCTTTAAGCAGATTAACAAAAGGAAGCGCGCTGCCATCCATTATCGGCACTTCAAAGGAATCTAATTCAACAATGGCGTTATCCACACCCATGCCGCAAAAAGCAGAAAGAATATGCTCTACTGTAGCAACCCTTGTGCCATTGGTTCCTATGGAAGTTGCCAACGTTGTATCGCACACGCTATTAAAGTTCGCGTGAATTTCCGGTGCATCCGGCAAATCCCTGCGCCTGAAAATGATACCGGTATCAACCTCCGCCGGCTTTATTTTCATTTTAACTTTTCGTCCTGTATGCAACCCAATACTGGAACAATTTATTTCTTTATTTAAAGTACGTTGTAAGTACATAATTCTTTTCCTTATATTTCAATAATATAAGAGCAAATCTCATACCACTTTCATCTTTTGTTTGCTAAAATTTAAATAGTTGATATTATTGATTGAATATTAAATGGGGCGTCTTTAGATAGCGTATAAATGAATCTAGTGTGGCTTATTTGCCACAGTTTGTTTATTATAATTGTTGTTTATAAAATCTCTCTTTTTCGCTATAAATACAACCGCAATACGGCTGCCGATAAAGTTGCATTTCCTTTGATATATTCACGCCTTCCGACCAACCAACTCTAAAATCCTGATAATAAAAACTTACTCCGGTTTTTCCACTAAATTCATGCCCAAGTTCTTGAATAATATCATGTTTTTGATATTTGCTATACAGCAAAGTACTGGTAAAGGCGTCATACTTATCTTTTGCGGCGAGCTCAGCGGTATATTTCAATCGCTCCGATAGGCAGTAAATACATCTATCGCTTTCTTTAAAAGCAGTCTGCCTTAAAAATTCTTCCATCGGATAAGATTCCGACCAAATAACATTTAAATACGCTTTCTGCGCGTATTCTTGAAGTGTTTGGCCTCTCTTTTGATATTCTCTGTATGGATGAATATTTGGATTATAAAAAATACCGGTTACATCAAATCCTTTAGTGCGCAATTCTTTCAAGGGATATATTGTGCATGGACCGCAACATATGTGCATTAATAATTTCATAACCTAATTGCCTCTGGTTAAATCACGGGAAGTTAAAATAAATCTTTTTGCGCATTTGAATTTTTGATGCCAAAATGCTCGTATGCTTTGGCGGAGGCGATTCTTCCCCTTGCTGTTCTTTGCAGATATCCTTCCTGAATAAGATAGGGTTCATATATATCTTCAATTGTTGTTTTTTCTTCACCCATAGCCGCGGAAATGCTCTCCAACCCCACGGGTCCGCCATTGAACTTTTCTATGATGGTTAAAAGAAGCTTCCTGTCCATCTGATCAAATCCTTTTTGATCAACTTCAAACAAATCCAGCGCTTCGCGCGCGATTTTATCATTTATTTTTCCTGTATACTTTACTTCTGCGTAATCACGGACGCGTTTGAGCAGTCTGTTGGCTATGCGCGGTGTGCCCCGCGCGCGACCGGCAAGTTCCCCCGCTCCCGCATCTGAAATTTGTATTTTTAAAATTGCGGCTGACCTTTTAATAATAACCGATAATTCTTCAGGAGAATAAAATTCCAGACGGAAATGCATGCCGAAACGGTCACGCAGCGGTGAAGTTAGCAATCCTGCGCGTGTCGTGGCCCCAACTAACGTGAATTTGGGAATATCGAGTTTCATCGATCTTGCGGAAGGACCCTGACCGATTAAAATATCGATGTGAAAATCTTCCATCGCCGGGTATAATATTTCTTCCACTACATGTGAAAGACGATGAATCTCGTCGATAAAGAGCACTTCATTGTGCTGCATGTTGGTCAGAATAGCCGCCAGATCACCCGGCCTCTCCACAACAGGCCCAGATGTGACTTTGATATCCACACCCATTTCCCGGGCAATGATATAGGCTAAAGTCGTTTTTCCCAAACCAGGCGGCCCATGCAACAACACATGATCCAAAGACTCTCTTCTTTTCTTTGCCGCTTTTATAAAAATATCCAGATTACTTTTGATCTTTTGTTGACCGATATAGTCGCTTAATTTAGCCGGCCTCAAGCTAACATCAAATTTATATTCTTCGTCATCGCAGGCAGGATTAATTAAAGGATTTTTGATTTGATCGCTCATAAACAATATTTCAATTCCACAGAATTTTTAATGTCATTTTGAGCAGCTGATCCATTGCCAGCTCCTGCTTTGATTCCCGAATTACTTTATCTAGCGCATCCTGGGCTACATTATTTTTGTATCCCAAGTTAACCAACGCGGAAAGAACGTCGTCCCTTACAATATCTTCGTCTTTTCTTGCGTCGGCACCTGCCGCCGCATCTTCCGGCGTCATCTTTTTAACAATTTTTTCTTTCAATTCCAGAATTAATCGTTCCGCGGTCTTTTTACCCAACCCGGGAATACTGACCAGCTTTTTAACATCGCCACCAGCAATCGCTTTCATCAATTCCGCAACTGAAATACCGGATAGTATGTTGATGGACATTTTGGGGCCAATTCCGCTTACCGAAAGCATCAGTTCAAAGATATCTTTTTCCTGAATTGTATAAAAACCAAATAAATTTATTCCGTCCTGCTTAACATGCGTGTACACTTGTAACGTGATGTCATTCCCCGTCTCCGGCAGTTCATAGAAAGTCGTCAGCGGTATAATAATTCGGTAACCAACACCATGGGTGTCAATCACAACGTGAGAAATTCCCTTGTATGCAATCTTGCCGCTGATTAAGGCAATCATCTTAAACTTTTGTATCCTTTAAAAAATTAGCGTGACAAATAGCGGCAGCTAAGGCATCCGCCGCGTCCGCGGGAGGCAACGTGGGGAGTTTTAAAATTGCTTTTACCATTGCCTGCACCTGCCTTTTTTCCGCCCTGCCGTAACCGACAACAGCTTTTTTTATTTCCAGCGGTGAGTACTCGTAAATTGGTATGCCTTTATCAGCTCCGGAAAAAATAGCCACTCCCCTTACCTGAGCCTGCTTAATCAAACTGCGGACATTTTTACCGTAAAAAATATTTTCCAGCGCAATAGATTGCGGATCTGTTTTTGCTACCACCTCAGAAAGCCGCTGATATATTTCTATTAGCACATCAGATAAATTAGCGCCTTTTTTCGGCTTGATTTCTCCATAAGTAATCTTTTTAAAATAATTACCCTCTTTTAAAATAACACCATATCCCGTAATATGACTTCCCGGATCAATACCTAAAATTCTCAAATTATATTCCGTAAACTTAATGGTTCCGTTTCTAACTTAACTTTTCCATGATATCTTCATCGATATCAAAATTGGCATAAGCGTTTTGCACGTCATCGTTATCTTCCAGCTTTTCCATCAACTTTAGCATTTGCTCGGCTTTATTAGCTTCCAGCTTTACTGTATTTGAGGGAATCATGCCTATGCGCGCTTCCAAGTGTTTTATCCCTTTGTCATCCAGCGCCTTTTTTACCGTTTCGAAGGCGGCAGGTGAAGTAATAACTTCATGTTCATCTTCTTCACTTTTAACATCATCGGCTCCCGCATCTAATGCAAGTTCCATTAAGGCGTCTTCTTCGATCTCTTTTTTGTCGATAACAATGCTTCCTTTTTTGGAAAATATCCAGGACACACATCCGTTTTCACCCAAGTTTCCACCATGCTTGGAAAGAATATGCCTGATTTCCGCCACTGTTCTGTTCTTATTATCCGTCATCACTTCAACAAGAACCGCCACACCTCCGGGACCGTAGCCTTCATAGGTCACTTCTTCAAAATTTGCCGCGCCTTCACCACCGCCGATACCTTTTTTGATCGCCCTTTCAATATTATCTTTGGGCATATTTTCTTCTTTGGCCGCGGCAACTGCCTGCCGCAGTCTTGAGTTTCCTTCGATATCGCCTCCCCCCAATCTTGCCGCGAGGGTTATTTCTTTAATGATCTTGGTAAATATCTTACCGCGCTTGGCATCAATCGCGCCTTTTTTTCTTTTTATTGTGCTCCATTTGGAATGGCCGGACATATTTATTCTCCTATATTATGCAATTGTTTGAATTAATAACACATGGCCATAACCTTGTAAAGTTAATTGCTTATTGCTTTCTTTATAAATAAATCCCTGTATTTTTTATTTTGTTTTGACAAGTGCCACAGCATTTAGTATGTGAGTGCCACAAAAAAAGGCATTGATTATGAAAACATATCGCGAAGAATTATGGTTTAACGTCCCCAGCCGACGAGGATTTGTCAATATAACTAAATCTGTCGAAGACTGCGTGAAAAAAAGCGGCATTCAGGAAGGTCTCGCGCTGGTCAATGCCATGCATATAACGGCTTCCGTTTTTATTAATGATGATGAATCAGGCCTTCACCATGATTATGAACAGTGGCTGGAGGGGCTTGCCCCTCATGAACCCATCTCCCGTTACCTGCATAACCGGACAGGTGAAGATAACGCTGATGCTCATTTAAAAAGACAGGTCATGGGACGCGAAGTCGTTGTCGCCATAACCAGAGGCAAACTTGATTTCGGCCCCTGGGAGCAAATTTTTTACGGTGAATTTGACGGTAAAAGAAAGAAAAGAGTCCTTGTCAAAATCATCGGCGAATAACAAAATTACGGGGATGGACCACAAAGCAAGATGCGGAATATTACCCCTCTCCGCTGCGCGGGATAATTTGACCTGCAAATTTCAGCCGTAGATGACCTTTAGGTTTCTTAACTTTCGGAATTGGAGTTTCACAATAATTATTAGGAATTTATTGAAAAGTTTCCTTCCGCGATGGTTATTGATTTACCGCCGACGTTTACATCGATTTTACCATTAGTTTCTTGAGCTTTCAAATATAGAAGAGAGGGACGATTAATTTCATAACCTTGTTCCGAGCGAATATCAATTTTACTTTTCCCCCAGTAACGATGCTTCACTAAATAGGCGGCGAGACAACCGTTGCCGCTGCCTGTTGCCGGATCTTCGGGAATACCGAAACAATCCGCAAACATTCGGACACTGATATCATTCAAGCCCGTGTGCGATTCTGGGCAAAAAATCAAAATCGGTTTTGCCCACGTATTTTCGATGAGATTAAAATATTTTTCCCTATCTACATGAGCTCTTCTTAATGAATTTAGAGTTTTTATAGGAACAATGATATGCGGCAATCCTGTTGATACTTCTTCAACCGGAAAGCGTTGATCAAATTCGTCTATATTTAGTCTTAAAACGTCAGCAATGAGGTTGGCATCAATATTTTTCCCAAATTCAGGCTCAACCTGCTTCATCCAGCTTAAAGTGCCATTTCTTTCCTCTTTGAAAGTAACCGGTATTTGCCCAACTTTTAAATTTAACATAACTCTACCTGGTAAATCATTTGCTATTTCATTGCGAATGATGTGAGCAGTGCCTAAAGTAGGATGACCAGCAAAGGGAACTTCGGCTTCCGGTGTAAAAATACGGACATCATAACCGCCATTTAGCTTCTTTTCAGATATAATAAAAGTTGTTTCCGAAAAATGCATTTCGCGGGCTATTTTCTGCATTGTTTGGGCAGATAGCTTTGCGCCTCTGCGGAATACCGCCAGTTGATTTCCGGCAAATTTTTCTTCCGCAAACACATCCACAATATAAAACGTAATCTTTTCCATATATTAACCTTATTACTTGCTTTATCTAACTGCTCCAAAAAACACTAATAGAACACCAGACAACAAGCAACAGTTTCCAATTAAGTCCCGTATCTGTTATTGAGTTCACCTACTAACAAATTACTTAAAAATGTTCTGACGTTATTAATCACTATCTAAAAGGTGCAATCGAAAAAATCAGCCGGAGTGTAGCGATCGACTGGATTGAAAGTTTATGGTTTTAAATCAATATGGTAATAATTAACAATAGCCAAAAACACAAAATAACCGAGAACAAAAATAATAATCCCTATAATAATTTCATAAAGGATTTTTGGTATTTTGTGAAGAATGAATTTAATCCACGCATGTATTTTATTGGGGGGTTTTTCGTGTTTCTTCTTTGCTGGATTTTGTGCTGTTGCTCTTAACTCTTGCTCTTTTTTATTTATCCACTTTTTTACGTAGGGGACTTCATAGTTTTGGTATTTAAAGCCCCGAAGATTATGTTTTACCATTTCAAGGCCGGTGGAGTTTAATGTATCTATTAATTTATTTAGGTAGTCAGTTTCCATTTATTATTTTACCATAACAAAAAAATATGCCGGAGCGCAGCGAACAGCTAGCTTGCCTTTATAAAACTTTTTTATTCATCTTATAAATATTTTTCGTGTCTCCAAGGGGAGTAGATGAACATTAATTTATTAACTCGTCTATTTGAATACTTATATTTTTAACTTTTTCTCTTTCTCCAGTTTCTTCTTAATATACCAAGGCAGATTAGAGCTGCACCTAGACTAATGCCAACTTTTGAAATGAATGGATAATAGATTGGATTTGAACCCGCCATTCCTATTAATCCTTTATGATCGAAACTAAAAATTGAAAAAATTAGAAGAAACGAACCAAAAACAAAACAAATTAAATCGATTATTTTATCTCTCTGCTTCATAATCAACCACTTTCTCTTATTCAAAAATTAACGCATAAACGAAAGAATCAGCCGGAGCGTAGCGATCGGCTGTATTGATTTTATTAGGCGATCACATAAAAGTATTGCTTATGCTCAGGCTACTTATTTCAGTTCTTTTGATCTTAGAATTTCTTTAATTTTCTCCTTTGCTTCAACTTCCTTTAATGAGGTAATCGGAAAAGGGTTGGTGCTGGTTACTTTATCTACTAGAGTAGAAGGAATAACTAGTGCATAGCCCACAATTCTATTTCTCATAGTTTGTGTTACTCTAAAATAATACGTCTGCCCTGCGATGACATCAATTGATGCCCTGTTTTTTGAAACATATTGGTCATGATTAGCATCGATAATATGTTCTCCTGCATCAACATCAATAAAAACTACTCCATCGTTCCTATTATGATTTAACTTTTTACTTTGTTTTCCAACTGTTACCTTAATATGGTCATATAAATCACTACAAACAAAAAATATCCTAGCCTTACCAGCTTCTGGTACCCACAGATTAATACCCCGAGCCTTTATCAAATCATCTAATATATCCCCTTGTGCAGAAGACAGGGCAAAGTCTAACACAGTTTCGCCTTCGGCACTCTTCGCATTTATATCAGCCCCGCTTTTAATTAGCAGTTTAATAACATTAGCGGCATTTGGAAAATCCCAATAGGCGGTAAAAACTAAAGGAGTCATACCCGATAAATCTTTCGATTCTAAGTTGGCCCCTTTACTTATCAAGTTTTTTACAATTTCAAATTGCCCGTATTCTATTGCATAGAATAGTGCATTATATCCCTTGCTGTCTGGTTCATTGATATTAACCCCTGCATCAATTAGCTTTTGGACAGCCAAAGAATCGCCTTCTTTTGAAGCTTTTATTAGAGGGGTTGTTGAAGCACAACCTGAAACAATTAAAAATATTGTGATTATAAAAGCAAAAAAAGAGTTTTTATGTTTCATTAATACACTCCTTTAATTATTTTATTACCTATTTAATTACGCTTAAATTTTCAGTATTGCAAATAGTAATTTATTGAAGTTTTTTTATTGCAATTTAGTTTACTCATAAAAAATAGTGAACACTCACTTATAGTAAGTAACTGCAAGTAATTAAATTAAAAGTTCTGAGGCCTTGCAAAAAAAAAGCCCCGCTGAAAAAATCAGCGGGGCTTTCATGTTTTAAATCCGGCGGCACCTACTCTCCCACACAGTCGCCCATTGCAGTACCATCGGCGCTGAAGGACCTTAACTTCCGTGTTCGGGATGGGAACGGGTGTGACCTCCTCGCGATAGCCACCGAAAATTCTTTATAATTGCATGACAATGCATATCGCTTTGTTGAAAACCAAGCACTATAGTTAATTATGAGACCATAATAATTATTATGGTCAAGCCGCACGACCGATTAGTATCAGTAAGCACAACACATCACTGTGCTTACACACCTGACCTATCAACCTCGTAGTCTACAAGGGGTCTTTAGTCTTGGTGTTTCCACCAAGAGGGATATCTTATCTTGAGGGGGGCTTCCCGCTTAGATGCTTTCAGCGGTTATCCCTTCCGAACTTAGCTACCCAGCGATGCCACTGGCGTGACAACTGGAACACCATCGGTTCGTCCATCCCG
>DHGA01000011.1 GCA_002402545.1 Syntrophaceae bacterium UBA4810 | reverse complement strand
CCTAAAACAACATTTCAGGAAGCAAATATCAACTTTTTCCTTTCATTAATATATTCACTTCTAGACGATTACGAATGATACCTGCAATATGGTTGGCCCATAAAGAATATGCAAGTGCTCCGGGGTGAAAACCATCTTTTGCCATATACTTTGATTGCAAGGGTAGGTTTATTGAGACAAACTCGCATCTGCCATATTCACCCGTAATCTTTTTTAGCTTCATATTGAATCGTTCTGCCCTTAGACCAAGATACCACCTCAGGGGTTGAGGTAGGGCAGGAAATTGATGCATGGGGGGAAGGCTTGATAAAAGTATTTGCTGCGCACAGAACTTAGATTGGAGCAACTCAATAATATTGATTTTTTGATAAATCCATTTATTTAATGTTGTGCCGTGTGTGACATCATTAACTCCCACGGACGTGACAACAACATCAAACGGCTCCGGTGAAGCCATCCCAATATTTGCTAAAACATCTTTCGCGGTATTGCTTGTTTGTGCCAATAATTTCCAATAAACTAAAAAATCCGACTTCAACGCAGTCACTAATTGACCTGATAAAGCCTGACCCTGTGTCGATACACCAACACCAGCTGCCGCAGAATCTCCGATAATCAGCAAACGCAAGATTGGTCCAGATCCGTCACTACCACAGCGATTACCTTGCGGCTCGGGCAACCTCGGCGTTATGAACCTGACATAGAGGCCTTGCGCAATTAATAATGGGGCAAGAAAAATCGTTACAAAAAGATATATCATTAACTTTTATGCTCGTAATTTTGCATTCGATTAACAATTAATTTTATAAAGATTACTATGACCATGATTATTATTCAACGAACTAAACGCGTTTACGCGTACGGTTTTAATTCAAACAGTTTTTTATTCTGTGTCGAGACGATGTGGTAGAACTGATCCTGCGGGATGTAGATGTAGGGGACGTCGTCGTCACGGCGGAAGAGAAAGTGCGACAGAATCATCCTGTTGACCGCCTGATGGCCGACAATCATGATATTCTCCGCGTGGCGGTTTAGGAAAAAAGCTTTTTTCAGGCCTGCTCCAATACGCGGTTTCATCATCGCATAGCTTTCCCCCTGCGGGTAGGCGTAGTGATATTTGTTTGCCGCCCTTGCGCTGAAGACCTCCGGCATATTTTTTTCGATATCCTTATAGGTCAGTCCTTCACAGATTCCGCCGTTAATTTCATCGAATTCTTTGAGTGAAATGACTTTGCAATATTTTTGCCGCTCCGCAATCGCCCGCGCGGTTTGTATGGTGCGTTTCTTGTTGCTGGTGAAGATATAGGAAATTTCAAGGTTCTGGAAAAAACGCCCCAGCGCTTTGGCCTGCATGATGCCTTTGGCGGTGAGCGTGGAATCCCCGCCGATGCGGTCGATAACATTGAATCTGGTTTGCGCGTGCCGGATAAGAAAAAGATTTTTCACCACGTCCGTTACCAAAATATCTTTAATCAGCAAATGCAGGGGGATTTTATCCGTCAATTTTTCTTCGAATAATCTGTTTTGCAGCGAATCCAGGCGGAAATAATTTCTTTCATCTTTCAGAGGCGTGTAAACCATTTGATAGTTTTTTATACGTTTTAAAAATTCTTCCTGCGCTTTTTTGCGCGCCAGGCGAGAAAATTCCGGCAGTTTTGTTTTGGCTTCAATCATCAAAGAAAGAATCTCTTCGTCATCGTTAAGACATTCAATAAAAAGAACGGGGTGATTGCTGAGATTTTCTTCAATCATTTTTCTGCGTGTCCGGGTGACATTAGCCGCGTCCAGAATAGCCACCTGGCCGGAGCCCGCAAGATAGCTTCTGGCCATTTTTATATTGGCAAGAGCAAATTTATTTCTCAGAAGCCTCGCGGCCTTGTTTTCGGGGTGATAAAAATCAGCGGAAAATGTATCATTGGCTGGCAGGTTTTTGCGGCGGAGATTGCCGTTATTGAATATTTTTGTGGGAATTCGGCTTTTTCTTAAAGATTCCTGCAGGCGTATGGCCAGTGTTGATTTTCCCCGGGCCGGAAGGCCCATCAGGACCAGATAAAGCTTCTCATCTATCATTTAAAAACCTCAAATTTATTTATGATATCGAGGTTTTACTCTATCATTTTATGGAGAGCTCGACAAGCAACAAGCGGCCTTATTTGCCGGGCAAACATTTTTACGCAATTATCTTGACACGGCCATTTTATATAACTATACTGCCGGTCAGTTTTAAATGATCTTGCGAGAAAATTGTGTAAGGTATTCCCGCCCGACACAGTTCTTAATAAAGGAAATTTGAAGGAGGTTTTTTATGTCGTTAAACCCATTAGTTGACTCACGTGACGTGAGATTTGTCCTTTTTGAAATGCTTGAGTTGGAGAAAATGAACCGGTTTGACCAGTTCAAAGAATTTGACCGGAGCATGTATGAGGACACGTTGGAGCTGGCGGAAAAAATAGCCATTGACCAGTTTTATTCATCCAATGCCGATGGTGACAAAACCGGATTAAAATTTGATCCCAAAACACATGAAGTAAAGGTTCCCGAATCATTCCACAAAGGATTCAACGCTTATGTTGAAGCCGGATTCCACGTCCTGTCTTTCTCGCAGGAAATTGGTGGTATGGGTATGCCCCAGAGCGTCTCTATGGCTGCCGCGGAATATTTCAACGCGGGCAACACATCGCTGACGATGTATTGTGGTGCGATTACCGGCGCCGCGGCGATTATCGAGCCTTTCGCTTCCGAAGAAGTCAAACAGATGTATCTTCCCAAGTTGCTTTCCGGTGAGTGGGGCGGCACGATGTGCCTTACCGAACCGGGTGCGGGCTCGGACGTGGGCGCGCTGAAATCCAAGGCTGTAAAACAAAAAGACGGCACGTACCTGATTACCGGGCAAAAGATTTTCATCAGCAACGGCGAGCACGATTTAAATCCCAACATCATTCATCCGGTGCTGGCCAGAATTGAAGGCGATCCCGAGGGAACAAAAGGAATATCCATTTTCCTGGTATCGAAATATCTCATTAATAAAGACGGTTCTCTCGGAGCGAGAAACGATGTTTATTGCACGGGCGTTGAACACAAAATGGGCCTCAAAGGCAACGCCACATCGTCACTCAGCTTCGGTGATAACGGCAAATGCGTCGGCCACCTGCTGGGCAAGGAACGCGAGGGCATGAAGGTTATGTTCAAGCTCATGAACGCGGCCCGCATTCATACGGGTGTTCAGGCTCTGGGGCAGTCCAGCGCCGGCTATATGCACGCCGTAACTTACGCGCGCAACCGTGTTCAGAGCAAGCACATTACACAAATGCTCAACGACAAGGCCCCTGGCGTGGCTATTATCGAGCATCCTGATGTAAAGAGAATGCTGATGTATATGAAGAGCACCGTTGAAGGAATGCGCATGCTTTGCCTGTTCTTGGCTTACCATGAAGATGTCATGCACGTGTCGACCGATCCAGAAGAACGCAAAGCATCAACGGGCATTGTGGAGATTCTTACACCCATCGTCAAAGCCGGTATTTCCGATGCCTCCTGGCTGGTTACGGCCGAAGCCATGCAGGTTTACGGCGGCTACGGCTATTGTCAGGAATATCCGGTGGAACAGTATGCCCGTGATACCAAGGTCTTCTCAATTTATGAAGGAACCAACGCCATTCAGTCGCTTGACCTGCAGATGCGTAAAATACTGATGAATCCGGAAATGTATAATTACTCACAGCTAAGAAAGTGGATGAACGACGCGATTGATAAAGCCAAGGGTATAGTGGAAGATAAATACATCAACCCGGTTGTCCGTGGCCTGGCGAAACTCGAAGAAGTCATTGAGATGATGAAAAAACAGATGGGCGAAGGCAAGTTCATGGCGTTGGTGCTCAATGCCACACCGCTGCAGCAGGCGATGTTCCCGCTGATAGTGGCCTGGCTGCATCTGTGGAGTCTGGCGATTACTGTTCCCAAAATGAAGGAACTTGTCGGTGACGCGAAGGGCGAAGAAAGACAGAAAATCATCGCGAATAACAACGAGGCGGCCTATTACAGCGGCAGAGTGCTCTCTTCCCAGTTCTTTATCGGGTCAGAATTTCCAAAGTATTTCGGAATGATGGACGCCATTATGAACAATGAAGGCGCGGCGATTAAATCCGTTTCGGAAAACTTTACCGGAGCGCTGAAAGAGTAAATCTTTTGGGTAAATAACCAATATTGCAAGGCGGGCTGATTAGCCCTTCCTTAATCAGCCCGCCTTGCTTAAAGTTTTTTATCGCACTTTTGCACGCCTCTGTTTAAATTATCTGGTCTGCGCACTTTTCCCCCCTCGTGTTTTCTTCCGGATGCGTTTTAACTTGACAATAAATATAAATTTGTGGCTTTATCACTTTCCCAATAATCCATGAATTCAGACAGGGAAAGACAGGAGGTTAAAAGAAAAATATGGGCACTAAATACGTATATACTTTTTCCGAAGGTTACGGGAAAAACAAAAATTTATTAGGCGGCAAGGGAGTAGGGCTGGCGGAGATGGCTCATCTTAAAATTCCCATTCCGCCCGGTTTCACCATTACTACCGAAGTCTGCAATATTTTTTATATAAATAAGGGCCGCTATCCGCAGGGATTGAAGGAACAGGTTTACAAGGCGCTGCAAAAAATGGAGCGTGAAACCGGCATGAAATTTGGCGATCCGAAAAACCCGCTTCTTTGTTCGGCGCGCTCCGGTGCACGCAGCAGCATGCCCGGCATGATGGAGACGGTGCTCAATATCGGGCTTACCTCCAAAACAATTGCCGGTATGATTGAGAAGACTAAAAATCCGCGCTTTGTCTGGGATTCCTACCGTCGTCTGATTCAGATGTATTCGGACGTTGTTATGGAAAAGGCAGAAGGAATTGAACCTACCGAGGGTATGGGCGTGCGTCAGCAACTGGAACGAGAACTGGCGGATATGAAAAAGCGCCGCAATGTTAAGCAGGATGTAGAACTCACCGCTGATGACCTGGCCGAACTTGCGGAAATTTATAAAGCAAAAGTCAAACAGGTTTTAAGCAAACCATTCCCGGACAATGCAGATGAGCAGCTCTGGGGTGCGATCGGCGCGGTCTTTAAAAGCTGGAACGGCAAACGCGCTATTTCTTATAGGCGCATTGAAGGAATTCCCGATGAATGGGGTACGGCAGTTAATGTTCAGGCCATGGTCTTCGGCAACATGGGCGAAAATTCCGCCACAGGTGTGGCCTTCACCCGCAATCCGGCTACCGGCGAAAATAAATTCTACGGCGAATGGCTGCCTAACGCCCAGGGGGAGGATGTGGTGGCTGGTTTGCGTACGCCTAATCCGATAAATGAAAAAACGCGACAGATTGACGACACCGAAGGACACCCCTCTTTGGAAAGAGCTATGCCCAAAGCTTATATTGAACTCGAAAGAATTCGAAACAGGCTGGAAAAGCATTTCAGGGACATGCAGGACCTGGAGTTTACCATTCAGGACGGACATGTCTGGATGCTGCAAACTCGCAACGGCAAGCGCAACGGCCCAGCGGCGGTGCGCATGGCGGTGGAAATGTATAAAAGTAAAATGATCAGCGCGGCCGAAGCGGTAACACGCGTGACGCCGGATCAGCTCGATGAACTTCTTCATCCCATGGTTGATCCCAAAGCCGAAGCAAGCGCGGAGTTTCTGACCAAGGGACTGCCGGCCGGTCCCGGCGGCGCGGTAGGCCAAATAGTTTTTACCGCGGAAGATGCGGTAAGCTGGGTGGAAAAAGGTAAAAAAGTTATTTTAGTGCGCGAAGAAACTAATCCCGAAGATGTGGAAGGCATGCGCGTAGCTCAGGGCATTCTTACCGCGCGCGGCGGTATGACTTCACACGCGGCATTAGTGGCGCGCGGCTGGGGTAAATGCTGTATTGTCGGTGCCGGCTCTTTACACGTGGATATTAAGCAGAAAACAATGAATGTTGACGGCAAAGTTTTGCGTGAAGGAGATATCATTACTCTTAACGGAACGGCGGGACGCGTTTATAAGGGAGCGCTGGCCATGATTAGCGGAGCGGAGGATGACAAAGATTTTATGGCGTTTATGAAAATTTGCGATTCGCTCAGGCGCCTTAAAATACGTACCAACGCCGAAACACCCAAAGATGCCGCCAAGGCCATACAATTTGGAGCTGAAGGCATCGGCCTGTTCCGTACCGAGCATATGTTTTACGGCGAAAACAGCGAGAAGCCGCTCTTTCATCTGCGCAAAATGATTTTATCCGACAATGTGGAACAGCGCCGCGCCGCGCTGAATGATTTGTTTCCGTTTGTGAAAAGCGATATCAAAAAGACAATGGAAGTCATGGCCGGTAGGCCCGTGACAATTCGTTTTCTGGATCCGCCGTTGCATGAATTTGTTCCCGAAAATCCGCAGGAACGCCAGCGTCTCGCCCAGAGCCTGAATATATCAATCGACAAGCTCAACAGCCGGGCGGAAAATTTACATGAAACAAACCCGATGATGGGACATCGCGGCGTGCGCCTGGGCATTACTTATCCTGAAGTCAGTGAAATGCAGATCCGCGCCATTCTGGAAGCGGCCGCGGAATTAATTAAGGAAGGCAAAAAAGCTCTGCCGGAAATCATGATTCCGGTTGTCTGCGATAAAGCCGAAATCAGCCATCAGGCGAAACTGGTCAAAAATATATACCCTGAAGTTTGCGCCAAATACGGCCTTAAGAAAATACCTCACATGGTGGGGACAATGA
Organism: Syntrophaceae bacterium UBA4810; assembly: GCA_002402545.1. GTDB lineage: Bacteria > Desulfobacterota > Syntrophia > Syntrophales > Smithellaceae > UBA4810. Next base: position 49,040 of record DHGA01000011.1, on the reverse strand, counting down.
TCGAGATTCCCCGCGCAGCGCTTCTGGCTGACCGTATTGCCGAAGAAGCGGAATTTTTCAGCTATGGTACAAACGACCTTACGCAGATGACTTACGGCTTCAGCCGTGACGATGTCGGCGCTTTTGTGCCCGAATATGTTGGTCGAAAAATTATTCCGGTTGATCCCTTCCAGGTGCTTGATCAGAATGGCGTAGGCCAGCTGATTGCCATGGGGATTGAAAGAGGGCGAAAAACAAGGCATGGTTTGAAGGTCGGTATCTGCGGCGAACATGGAGGAGAGCCCTCCAGCGTCATGTTCTGTCACCGCGTTGGTATGGACTATGTAAGCTGTTCGCCTTACCGCGTGCCGATTGCCCGGTTGGCCGCCGCGCAGGCAGTAGTTGAAGAAAAAGCAGCGTTAAAGAAGTCTCCCAAGAAAAGTGTTGCAAAAAAGAAAACTGCTAAAAAGAAACGTAAATAATCTAAAAAAAGAAAGGTTTATATATGGAGATAAAAAACAAAAAGCTGAAAGACTGGGTTAAAGGAGTTGAAGAAATGTGCCAACCGGAAAGTGTCTACTGGTGTGACGGTTCTAAAGAGGAATATGACCGCCTGATGACGCAGATGGTGAACAGCGGCAGTGCAACACCGCTTAAGAAAAGAAAGAACAGCTTTTTGTTTCGTTCCGATCCCTCTGACGTCGCCAGAGTGGAAGACAGAACCTATATCAGCACGCCCGAGCAGAGTGAAGCCGGGCCAACGAATAATTGGCTTCATCCTGATGAATTAAAGGCGACGATGAAAACGCTTTATAAAGGATGCATGAAAGGGCGCACGCTCTATGTGATTCCTTTTTCCATGGGGCCGGTTGATTCGCCTATTGCCAAAATAGGGATAGAGATTACGGACAGCCCCTACGTTGTCTGTAACATGCATATTATGACGCGCGTGGGAAAAAAAGTTATTGATAAACTGGGAGCGAATGGTGAATTTATTCCCTGCCTGCACTCCATCGGCGCGCCGCTGGAAAAAGGGCAAAAAGATGTTGCCTGGCCCTGCGCACCCATGGAGAAAAAATACATCAGCCATTTCCCGCAGGAAAATCTCATCTGGTCTTTTGGTTCCGGCTACGGAGGAAACGCGCTTTTGGGTAAAAAATGCCTGGCTTTGCGTATTGCCTCGGCTATGGCTAAAAGGGAAGGCTGGATGGCGGAACACATGCTGATCCTGCGTCTGACCAGCCCTGAAGGAAAACAATATCATATCGCGGCGGCTTTTCCTTCAGCCTGCGGCAAAACCAATCTGGCCATGCTGCAGCCGACTGTTTCCGGCTGGAAATGCGAATGTATCGGCGATGACATCGCCTGGATGAAAATAGGTCCGGACGGGCGTCTTTACGCCATCAATCCTGAAGCCGGATTCTTCGGCGTTGCGCCGGGAACATCTTATGATTCCAATCCCATGGCGATGGACACAATCAAAGAAAATATTATTTTTACCAACTGTGCTTTAACCGATGACGGCGATGTGTGGTGGGAAGGCATGGATGGAGCGCCTCCCAAGCATGCCATCGACTGGAAGGGGCGCGACTGGCCTGGTGAAACTAAAGAACCCGCCGCTCATCCCAACGCCCGCTTCACCGCGCCTGCGGCGCAGTGCCCGGTTATTTCGGAAGATTGGGAAAAGCCCCAAGGCGTGCCCATTGATATTTTTGTTTTCGGCGGCCGCCGCGCCGGTGTTGTCCCGCTGGTAAATGAAGCTTACGATTTTGATCACGGCGTTTTCCTGGGCGCGACCGCCTCATCGGAGACAACCGCCGCCAACATCGGCGCGGTGGGGAATCTGCGGCGTGACCCCTTTGCCATGCAGCCTTTTTGCGGTTATAACATGGGAGATTATTTTCAGCACTGGCTCAACATGGGCGATAGATTAAAAGACAAAGCGCCGCGCATTTTCTACGTCAACTGGTTTAGAAAAACTTCTGACGGTCGCTGGCTTTGGCCGGGATTCGGCGAAAACAGCCGCGTACTGAAGTGGATGTGCGAGAGAGTGGAAGGAAAAGTTGACGCGGTGAAAACCCCCATAGGGCTCTTGCCTAAAAAAGAAGACCTTGATCTGAAAGGTTTGAGTGTTCCCGTGGCGGATATGGAAGAATTGCTAAAAGTTGACCTTGCTGCCTGGAAAGCGGAGATTCCGGATATCGAAAAACACTTTGAAAAATTCAGTGGGCGACTGCCTGGACGCCTGAAACAACAACTGGATGAACTTAAAAAACGGTTAGGTTGAAAATAATAGCACACCAGACACATTGCCGAATATAATTTGACATTATATCGGCAATGTGTTTTTTGACCCTTGGCGATGTTTAACGATATTTTTGGTGGTGTCTATGAGATCCGTCAAAAGAAACGTCTGGTTCGCCGGGGGAAAAAGAGCGCCCTGCGAGAAAGTTTTTTTCTTTTCCCGTGTAATTCTTGAATATCAATTCATTTTTAATCTTTTTTTATCCTTAACTATCTGTCGTGCCCCACCCAAGGTGTTATAATAATTCATGTATTTATTCAGAGGTCTCTTCGCGTCGTCAAAGGGTTAACTTATTAAAATAACAGGCATAAATGAGGAGGAGCTATGGACACAAAAAAATGCAAATGGTTGATTGTGATAGCCCTGATTTTAATCATTGGCGGGGGCTTACTGGCTTATTTAATCCAGACATCCGGGGGCACCATCAAAATTAAGGATATACGCTTCAAGGCATCCAACGGCAAAATGGTGAGCGCTCTTTTATATATTCCTGCCGGGGTGAGCAAAGAAAAACCAGCACCCGGCATTGTGGCCACGCACGGATATATTAACTCCCGCGAAACACAGGATGGTTTTGCCATCGAATTTGCCCGACGTGGGTATGTCGTTCTGGCGGTTGATCAAACCGGACATGGTTTTTCCGACCCGCCTGCGTTCGCCCAAGGTTTCGGAGGGATGGATTCGCTTGCCTATTTACGCACTCTGGATATTGTTGATCTTGACAATATCGGTCTGGAAGGACATTCCATGGGTGGGTGGGCATCGGTGGTGGCGGCCGCCACCAATCCTAAAGGATATAAAGCGGTTGTTCTGGCAAGTTCCTCGACGGGAACTTTCGGCATACCCGAAGGGACGGAAACCTTCCCGCGCAACACGGCGCTTATTTTTTCCAAATACGATGAATTTTCTCAGTTAATGTGGGGCGCGGCGATTCCGGCAGATATCGTAAAAACGGATAAACTGAAAAAATTGTTCGGCACGACTGAAGACGTGGAAGTGGGCAAGCTTTACGGTTCCATCGAAAAAGGTACGGCAAGAAAATTGTATCAGCCGCCGATTATTCACCCGCGCGTTCATTTTTCCCAAGAAGGAATCGGGAATGCGGTTGAATGGATGCAGATGACGCTTAAGGGCGGCAAAGATATTCCTGTTTCCAGTCAGATCTGGTACTGGAAAGAAATAGGCACTTTCATTGCCATGCTGGGCATGCTGCTGCTTATCTTCCCCCTAGGGCAGCTCTTGCTGCAGACCAAATTTTTCAAAGAAATTAGCGAAAAACCGGCGCAAATTAAATCAGCTAACGGCTTCGGCTGGTGGGTGGGCGCCGTTTTAACGGTGCTGATTCCCCTGCCGGTATTTTTGTGGGCTATCGGTTATTCTGCTCCGGAGAAGCTCAATCCAACAGCGCTTTTCGCTCAGATAAATACCACGGTAATCATGATGTGGGCGTGCACTGTGGCGGTTATTTCGTTAATTTTGTTTATCCTGTGGCATGTGTTTTTTAACCGAAAGAAAAAAGCAAGTTTTGTGAATTATGGTGTAACCTGGAAGAACAAGGGCCTAGATTTTAAAAAAATCGGGAAATCCTTTCTGCTTGCCCTGATTATCTGCGTTGCGGCGTACTTGACGCTGCTTTTTTCACATTTAGTTTTCACCACCGATTACCGTCTCTGGGTGTTCGCGATAAAGCCAATGACGCTGCTGCATTTTCGCATCTTCCTGAGCTATCTGATTCCGTTTGCTTTCTATTTCCTGATTATCGGCATGATTTTGCACGGCGAGCTGCGCTGCGGTAAAAAAGGCGAGCTGAAGGCATGGCAGGAAATGCTCATCAATATTTTCCTGCTCATTACCGCGTATATTATTTTTGAAACCCTGGGCTACCTGCCGTTTTTCGCCGGCGGTACTCTGGCGATACCGGAAGCCGCTCTGTGGTATATTGTGATGTTCCAGTTCTTCCCGATATTCACTATTGTGGCGCTGATTTCGACCTACTTTTACCGAAAAACAGGGCATATTTACACCGGCGCGTTTCTCAATGCCATGCTGATTACGTGGATAATTGTTGCCGGACAGGCGACACATTTCGCGTTTTAACTGATTGTTGAGGTGACATAAACCGCGGGGTCATTTTCTTGATATATTAAAGAAATGGCCCCGCGGCTATGTTTTTTGGGGAAGTCTTTTTAATAAAAAACTTTAAACAGTTGACAGTCAATTAAAGCGGGAATATAATTAAAAAATAATGCGGGTATTTTTGCAGGAATTTGCCTGGTGCCGAACCCAGCTAAATTGAAGTGTAAACAGAAAATTGCTATCATTAGGTTAAACGCTTATTTTGGAAGTTGTCACGTTTGAATAATTATCATCCATCCACAAAGAATGCAAAATATACGTTTAAGTATCAGGAGGATCCCCCATGAGCACAAATGCAGGCATAAACAAATTTGATTTTGATTATGTTGTTGTCGGATCGGGTTTTGGCGGCAGCGTCGCCGCAATGCGTCTTTCCCAGAAAGGATACAAAGTAGGCGTTATCGAATCCGGAAAGAGGTGGCATGCCGATGAATTTCCCAAAAGCAACTGGAACGTTAAAAAGTTTATGTGGCTTCCCGCCTTTGGCTGCTATGGCATACAAAGAATGCATCTTCTGAGGGATGTGTTTATATTGGCAGGCGCCGGGGTGGGTGGAGGAAGTCTTAACTATGCCAACACGATGTATACTCCTCCTCCGGTATTTTTTGAACGTGAAACCATCAAACGGCTTGGTGGGAAAAAGGAATTGTTGCCTTTTTACGATATCGCGAAAAAAATGGTCGGGGTTGTGCCTAATCCTGTTGCCACCCCCCAGGATCAGCTCTTAAAAGAAACAGCCGCGGAGATCGGCCGAGAACACACCTACACCACAACGGATGTCGCTGTCTTTTATGGCAAAGAAAAAATGCCTGAAGAGGACCCGTATTTCTTTGGCGAGGGGCCGGACCGCGTCGGCTGCGAACTATGCGGCGAGTGCATGACGGGATGCAAAAAAAACGCTAAGAACTCTCTGGATAAAAACTATCTCTATTTTGCCGAAAAATTCGGGGCTCAAATTTTTGCCGAGCAAAAGGTCTATGACATTATTCCGCTGTCGCCCAATGGCGACCAGGGATATATCGTCAAATCAAAAAAAACAACGGGATTGCTGGGTCGACTAGGTGGGAAGACGTTCAAAACTAAAGGGATTGTTCTTGGCGCCGGCGTCATCGGCACGCTGTCTCTTTTGATGAAATTAAAACAGACCGGGCGTCTCCCGCTGATTTCCGATCATATCGGAAAATTTTCCCGTACCAACAGTGAATCAATAATCGGCGTGAAAGCGAAGTCCAAAGACGCGGATTTCAGCAAGGGGGTTGCCATTACCTCAAGCGTTCACCCCGATGAGAGTACTCACATTGAACCGGTGCGTTACGGCAAAGGCCATGATTTTATGGGATTGCTCACGGGAATCATGACGGAAGGCGGCGGCAAGATACCGCGGCAGATTAAAGCGTTTTTTAACGCCCTTTTTCATCCGATCACTTTTCTGCGGGTATGTAATCCCATAGGATTTGCCCAGCGTTCCATTATTCTTCTCATCATGCAGACCCTTGATAATTATATTATCATTCAGAGAAAACGAAGGTTCCTGTGGCCTTTTTCCAGGACGCTGACTTCATCGTACGGAACGGAGAAAAAAAATCCAACCTGGATTCCCATCGGCTACGACTTTGCAAGGCGCTTGGCCAAGCGAATGGACGGCACCCCCGCTAATATCACAACAGAGAATTGGATGGACGCGCCGATTACCGCGCACATCATGGGCGGCTGCACGATCGGGCAGGCGCCTGACAACGGGGTTATTGATGAAGAAAACCGGATTAAAGGATATCATAATATGCTGGTTTGTGATGCCTCACAAATGCCAGAAAATCTTGGCGTAAATCCCGCATTGTCTATTTTGGCGTTTGCCGAAAGAGCGATGTCTTATATCCAGCCAAAAAGCGGCAAGATCAGGCACCTGAAAGCGGAAGAAGCATGGGGCGTGAAGGATTATTTGCTGAAGAAATCGAAGCATCAGCCAATAGCTTAAGAATTAATAATAAATTGCATGAGGGGCAAGCCCCTTTATAAAGGAACTTAGCAGTCATTTGCAGGAGGAATTATGGGAAATGGTTTTATGGGAAAGATATTGAGGGTTAACCTGACCAAAGGATCAATATCCGAAGAGCGCATCTCGGAAGACAAAATGCGTAAATATCTCGGCGGCGTGGGGATTGCCACGAGTTACCTATATGAAGAAGTCCCTGCCGGCGTGGATCCCCTGGGGGCAGATAATAAACTTATTTTCATGACCGGGCCGCTTACGGGGACAACATCGGCCAGCGCCGCCCGTTATTCCGTTGTCGCCAAGTCGCCCCTGACCGGGATATGGGGGCATGGAAACTCCGGCGGAAACTTCGGTCCTATGCTCAAAAGAAGCGGTTATGACGGAATCATTATCGAAGGAGTTTCGCCAAAACCGGTGTACCTGGAAATCGCTGACGGCAAAGCAACGCTCAAAGACGCGGGGCATCTGTGGGGAAAAAGCGTCAATGAAACGGAGGACATTATTCAGAAAGGCGCGGTTCCAAAACCCATTACCGCCTCTATCGGCCAGGCAGGAGAAAACCTTGTAAGATACTCGGCCATCATGAATAACAGCCATCGCGCCGTAGGGCGTTGCGGTTTGGGAGCGGTGATGGGCTCCAAAAAACTCAAGGCTGTTGTTTGTTCCGGTAAAACCAAGATTGAACTCCATGACTCGGAGGAGTTCAAGAAAATTTCCAAAAAGCAGATTGGCTATCTCAATGAGTCTGTGCTCAAGGTTGGATTCGAGGCTTTCGGGACCAATCTGGTTGCTGATATGGTTAACGCGCGGGGCGGATATCCCACTCTGAACTGGCAAAAAGGTGTCTTCGATCAGATTGAGGAAATGAACGGGCAGGCCATGACCGAAAAAGTACTGGTTAAAGAATTGGCGTGTTTCGGTTGTCCCATCGCCTGCGGCCGTGGCACGGCGATTAAGCAAGGCAAGTGGGCGGGAAGGAGTGGCGAGGGACCGGAATATGAGACGACCAACATGTTCGGGGCCTGTTGCGGCATAGCGGACATGAATGCGGTCACCATGGCCAACTATCTTTGTAACGAATACGGTCTCGATACAATCTCAGCAGGATCATCCATTGCCTTTGCCATGGAATGCTTTGAGAAAGGCATTTTGACCAAAGAGATGACCGGGGGCATCGACATTAAATTCGGCGACGCTGATCTCATTGTCGAACTTGTGGAAAAAATCGCGAAGCGGGAAGGAATTGGCGACTTGTTGGCAGAAGGAACAAAAGTTATGGCGGAAAAACTCGGTGGCGGCTCATCCGTTTTTGCCATGAACGTGAAGGGACTAGAATTGCCGGCTTACGATCCGCGCGCCGCAAAAATATGCGGTTTGGGATTCGTAACGGCGAACAGAGGCGGTGATCATATCACAGCATTTATTGAAGCACCCACTTTTATCGACGCACCGATACTGATTGTCGAGGAAAGCAGCATAGAAGATCCGCTGAACGCCAAGCCGGAGGAGGCTAAAATTCTTATGGATATGGAGGATGCCCTGACCTCTTTGGATGCTCTGGGCGGATGCAAATTTATGGGCGCTCTCCTTAAAGCTGAGGACCTTGTTGATCTTATCAGAAACGCTACTGGATGGACTGATTTCAGCGTTGATGATTTCAGAAAATGTGGCGAGAGGATTTACAACCTGGGCCGGGTATACTGCAACCGGGAGGGTATAAGAAGAAAAGACGATATACTTCCGGACAGACTCATGAAAGAACCTCTGCCGGAAGGTCCCGCCGAAGGAATGGTGTTAGATGCAGAAACGCTGGAAATGCTCAAGGATGCTTACTATAACTACCGCGGCTGGGATTTAGCCACCGGCATACCATCGCCGGATAAACTAAAAGAGCTCGGTTTGGATGGGCTGCTAGAAGATGTGAAAAAGATGCAATGATAAAGGAGAAATGCTGTGAACTATTCTGACAAACCTTGGCTGAAGAGCTACAAACTGGGGCCTTACAAACTGAAAGCAAGTTGTGCGCCTTATCCTGTTGAGCCGCTCTGGAAAGTCTTGGACAAAGCCGCGGAAGTAAACGGCAGGAAAACCGCCGTGCAGCTCGATGAAAAGACAATGTCATACAAAGAGCTGAAACAACAGGCGGATGCCTTTGCCTCTGCCCTGGCCGGCATGGGAATAAAACGTGGCGACCGGGTCTGCCTTTTTCTGCCTAATTGTATTGAATTTGTCATCGGTGATTGGGGGATCATTAAATCCGGCGCCGCCACGGTACCCACCAGTACGGCGAGGACGGACGAAGGTCTCGTACATGAACTGACGCAGTCCGGAGCCCGTGTTATCATTTGTTGCGAAGCCGATTTACAACGGGTAATGGCGCTGAAACCACAAACGGCGCTGGAAAATATTATTATCGCTCCGGATTTTGGATCAGAGGAGATAAAAAATGCGTCTCTTCCGGCAGGCGTCGCGGAATTTAAAAAACTGATTGAAGAAAACATGGGTAAGGCGGTAGCGGTGGAAATAGATCCTCTCAATGACCTCTGTGAGCTTTCCTTCACGGGCGGGGCTACGGGGCTTCCCAAAGGCGTCATGATTACACATTTCAACAGGTATGCGAACCTTATACAAGGGCTGGCCTGGATGATGGAACCATTGTCCAGAGCGATCATCGGCAAGTCCTCGGTCTTCATCACGATACCCCTTTTTCATTCTTACGGGCATGCGCTTGTGCACCAGGCTGCTCACTGGAGTCTGCGGGTGATTATCGCTCCCGACCCGCGCGATATAGAAAACATTGTGAATACCATCAAAGAGCATCGCCCGTTTCTCATTCCCACCATTCCCACTCAGCTGATGCGGATCGGCAATTACAAAATAGGCCGGGTAAACTGTCTATTTTTTTCCGGCTCGGCGCCTCTTCCGGAATCGGTCCGTGAAGCGGTCATGAAAGATATGGGAAATCCCATCGCCGAGGGTTACGGTTTGACGGAAACGGCACCCATTGCGACCCTTAATCCTTCCGCTTTTTCTAAAATTACCGGTTTTATGTCCAAGGAAAAACGCGGGCTCGGTGTTCCCGTTCCCGATACAGATTTCCGTGTTGTGGATACGGCCACGGGCGAGGATGTTCCTTTCGGGGATACCGGCGAAATCATGATTCGTGGTCCGCAGGTAATGAAAGGGTACTGGCCCGATGCTTCGGGTCTCACTCAAGAAGGTTGGTTTCATACCGGAGACCTGGGCTACATGGACAGCGAGGGGTTTTTCTATGTAACAGACCGCATCAAAGATATGATTAATGTTTCCGGGCTGAAAGTTTATTCAACCAAAGTGGATGAGGTGATTTTCCGCCACCCCGGTGTCCAGATGGTGGTTACAATCGGTGTTCCCGATCCGGAGAAGGAGGGAAGCGAGCGCGTTGTCGCGATTGTCAGAGCGAAAGAGGAATTTACCGGAAAAATTACCGCGGAGGAAATCATCAACCTCTGCAAGGAAAAACTCGCTCATTACGAAGTCCCGAAAGTTGTTGTATTTAAAGACGATTTGCCCATGACGGTAACGGGAAAGCTCTGGAAAAAGGAGCTCCGTGAAGAATTTAAAGATATTCTTGGCAAAAAAGCGTAACACTCGGCTGATGCCAAAAAATTAGAAAGGGAGGTTTAATCGATGTCCGTACCTTACTGCACACCGGAATGGCTGGAGGCTTTTGCACAGGCATACAGGGATAACCCGAAGTTTGAAAAAGCGCTTAAAAAACTTACATCGACGGTTTATTTCAAAGTTTTGGCTGAACCTAAATGGGGAATCGATCAGGATATCTTGTTCGGAGCAGCGCTCGAATCCGGCAAGATGGCCAGAGTTGAATTTATCAGCGCTGAGAACGCCAAAAAAGTCGGCGACTTTATTCTTTCGGCAACACCTATGGAATGGAAAAACATTCTCACGAAAAAGTCCAAGTTTGTCACGGATTTTATGCTGGGGAAGATTAAGCTGGATCACGGCAGCAAGGTGGGTATCCTGAATATCGCTCCGCATTCCAACACGCTGGTCGATGCCATGACGCAGGTGGAACTGAGGTTCCCCGATGATATGACTGCCGATGAAGTGGAAAAGTACCGAGCGCACATGAAAGATTTCCGCTCCAAACTGGGCGTGTAACTATCGCCCCTGCGCGAAGGTTTAAAAAACCATTTTTCCAAACAGAGAAGGGCGTTAAAGAAGATGATTCTTCGCGACGGCGGTAATCTATCGGCATGAAGCCGGTAAATGATCCGGCGGAGAATCTGTACAGCTAGCGCCATGCTGTGCCACGCCGCAAAAAAACGGTTATCGTCAAGGCCAACGAAGCGGGGATTGCCCTGCTCCTTATCCGGCAACTATTAAGAGGCGATAAAAAAGGGGTGGGCGTAATTATTTCTGACGCGCCGGAAGGCCAGGTGCCGCATTATGTGTTCGGTCCCTGGGGGACGGATTACGGAGGACATCACTACAGGTTTATGCCGAAAGGGAGAATGAATGCCGGGGATGATGAAAAAATTAATCGTGCTCAACCCCCGGCCGACGCCGTCGTGCCTCAAATGGATCGGGCATGAAGATGATCTAACTGTCGTTAAAACCTGGCCGGAAGTTCTGCGGATTCTGCAAAAAAATAATTTCCTGCAGCGGCAATCGTAGGCGTCATTCAGGATGCCGCCATGCAGTATCTGAAAAGACAATAAACAAAGGGGACGGCTCTGTTTGTTTTTGTGTTTAAAAAAGCCGTTCCCTTTGTTTATTAGATGCTTGCCTTTCGCTCTTTCACTTCCAACTTTATCAAAAGTTTATCAAATTAGAACAGGTAACCAATGTTCAACACGAAGTTGTGAGAACTATAATCCAGTTTCATAGTACTCATGATAGGTCCCACAGCCGTCAGAATAGTGTCATAAGAAATCTTTTGAGGAGAAATGTATTTATAACCCATGCCTAAAAAAAAGTTTTTGGTAATGTCGATATCAATTCCCGCCATGACCTGGTAAGCAAACACCCCGTCGCTGCCGGCAGATAAAGATACAGGAACCGGAGCGGTAATAGTGTTTATGATTATATCGCTAACTTTTATATCAGCGTAACCGGCACCGGCGCCAACGTAGGGATGAAATCTTCCATCTGGTTTTCTGACCAGCAGATTCAGCATAAAAAGGTTGATGGCCGCTTTTCCGCTCATGTCGCCATTTAGAAGAATTGGATCATTGACACTATCAAATTTATTTTGCAGACGATTGAACTCTAATTCCACAGCCAGAATCCTTTTGGTGAAAGGGGTGAGCCATCCGATTTTTGCCCCATATAGGAAACCATTTTTTAATTCTGGGTCAAGGTTAAATACAGTACCCGCTGGAAATGTCAATTTTGCACTTTCGTCTGTGGGAATAACATAACCGCCGACAAGACCAAGATAAATACCGTAGGTATCATAGGCTTTATCCTGACAAAAACCAGATGATGCGAAAACCAAAACTAAAAATACAGACAAACAAAATAATTTTTTCATAACTTTCCTCCTTTTTTCTATTAAATGTTTTTATTTCGCTTATTTCCCTTTCCACTTTTTATCCCGGCGGCCTTAGGTGAGCTGAGAATGGCCCAAAGCTCATCATGGCCGGCAAAGGCGCTTTTTTTCCTTGTCCCTACTTCTTCCACAACTCCCAGCAGACGCTGCGGCTTATTTTTTTCAAACTGATAAATACGTACAATATAGGTGGCAAAAGATATGCGTGACTGCCTTGGAGAAGCTGTTATAGAGCGCATAGTTTATCTTCCCTTCATTGCCACGATTAATATTTCCGCCTGCTAAGATACGCCGCGCATTCCGGCCTCTTTAATAAAATTAATTTCGCGCAGATTGTTACACGGAGGGACTTACAGATAGCTCACAGATTGGGAAAAAAATGAAAAAATATTCCGGTTAAAAAATCGAGACGCAAATAATTGATTATAAACAGGTTTTAAGATTTATCCGACTGTAGCGCCTTATATAACGCCTGTGTTTCGAGTGAAGGCTCTATTCCCAGCACGGAAGAAAGACTTTTGCGGCAACGCTTATAAACAAGCAGGGCCTCGCTCTTGTTTTCCATATTCTTGTGTAAGAACATGAGCTTGCGGTAAATGTCCTCGCGGCATTCATCAACGGCCAGAAGGTTTTCACAATATTGCGCAGCCTCATCCCACCGGTTTCTTTTTTCCCAATAGTTGACCATCCACCAAGTACTTTTGAAATATTTTGATTTCAAGTGTTCGGCAGGGGAAATCATCCATGATTCCTCCGGCTGCCCAGCGAAAAATCCACCCTTTTATAAAGAAGTAGCTTTTTCTATCAGGTCTTTTTTACGTGATTCTTCATTTGCCCCTGCAATGCAATTATCGGCCTGTCCCAGCAAGCGCTCAAAAGCCCAGGTGTCCACCCAGCAGTAACGGTTATCCAAAGTGAGTTTGCCGTTAGCCAGGCGAATGGCATCGGGATATCCAAGCAGTCCGCGCAGGCGGTGCAAAGTTGTTTCCAACGCATGATGGGCTGTATCGCCTTCGGCATCCGGCCAAAGAAGATCAGACAGTTTTTCGCAGGAAACATCACGGCCGCCCAGAGCAATAAGCGCCTGAAGCAGTTTGATCGGCGTCTGTTTTGTTTTTCTCTGCGGTGGCGAGTGTTCATCATCAATCAAAATGGTGAAACGTCCCATGGTGTAAATCTTCACCGGCCAGGGCCAGTGTTCTATGTGAACAGGTGATTTTTGCGGAATGAGCTGACGCCGGCGTATGATATGCTGAACAAAGTCGACCTCGATGCCTTCGTCCAGCGCTTTTTCACACATGCTCAGCGCCAGCATCGGATTATAAGACAAGTGTATGGCAACCTCGCTTTCTCGTGCCAGGGCAAGTGATTGACCAAGCAGGGAAAGTCCCTTGGCCTCGTCTCCGTCATCGAATGCAAATTTGGCATCATGAAGCAGGACAATAATCATGGTGACTTTAGAGTTTCTTTGCAAAGCGTAAGAGCGTCCCTGTTCAAGATGCTCCAGCGCTTCATGACGCTTACCAATGATATGGAACAAATTCGCCAATGACAAATGGTTTGAGGCAATACTGAACGGATTCCCCGATTTAATCGCAAGATCGAGCCCCAGTTCTCCTTCATACAGAGCCCGTGTGTAATCTTTTCTGAATATTTCTCTCTGCGTCATTATCCAGTGATAACTAGATTTCGACCATTTAGGCCAGGTATTGACGTCTTTTTGTATCTTGTCGATCCAGGGATCGGTTCCCGCGTAATCCATGCGATTGTTGTAACTCATGATGAGAAAAAAATAATACCAAACGTCCGCAGAGTGAACGCCGGTTTTTTCAGCTATATCCAGGCCTTTTATGGCCGCGGCCATTACTTTATCATGCAGGCCGGTGCACAGATGATATTGGGCTTCTGCTAACAGGGCGCAGGCGGATACCAATGGTTGGGTTTCATAAGCACTGGCCATGCGTTGTAACTCATTTAACACGGGCAAGGCATCGGGAATGCCCTTGTAGAATAATTGATGCCAATAGACTAAATACAAGGCCTGGGCCTTGATGCTAGCGGTAGCAGATGTTTCCACAATAGTGAACACCCGCTTTTCCCAGACTTCGGTTTCTGGAGAATATACTTCTCTTAAGGATGAAGCAATGACCAGACAGCCCGTGACCCATGCCTCTATTTGTTGATCTGGGAATGAATCCATATCCTGCGCGAGTTCATTGAGCCCCGCGCGCCAATGATCAAGTGGCGCGAAATTTTCGTATCCCCAAAAGATGGCATTAATTGCGCCGGAGGCGGAAAGCATTGCACCGAATTGATCTTGCTGCTTCTGAAATTTATCAAAGGCCTCTTCGAAAAGCTCCTGAGCCGTAGCCGGATTAAAAGGCATAATACTCATCGCCCTGAAATAGATAAGCCAGGGTATGGCCTGTGCCGCATCCGGATGCATGAATTCCAGCCATTCCTGAAGCAGGCGATGGCGCCCTTCATTGAGCATGCCCGGGGCGTGAGTCAGCACAATGTCCGCCATGGCTTTCCATTCGCCGATTTCTTTTAATTGGAAAACAGCGGCTTCTGTCTGGCCATTTAGTTCCAGTAGCGTAGCCGATTTTCCGCGGAGTTCCCTTAAGTCAGCAGGCAGCAGCAGTTTTTTGGCCTGCGCCTGCAGAAAATCCTGATATAGCGGATGATATTCATAAACAGGATCCGCCTGGCCATGGCGTGAAATGAAATAATTTTTTCTGTTCACCTCATTGAGAATATCACTCGCTGATGAATCGCCGGTTATTTCTTCTGCCATGTGCTTCGTCATCTACGGCAGAAAAGCCGTGCGCAGAAAGAAATTTTGCATTTTTGTATCGAGATGGTTAAATATTTCCTGCCCGAAATAAGAGATGATTTCATCGTGGCTTTGCTTGCCGGTAAAAGCGCTGCTGCTTTTTTGATTTTTCAGTGAGGCGGCGATCAGCACAAGACCTGCCGCCCAGCCTTCGGAAATTTTGTAGATGTCCTCAAAGATTTCTTCGGAAGCCAGAGTTTTTTCCCGCGCGTGGATAACGCCGCGCGCTTCTTCTTCGGTTAAACGGATATCCGGCCAGCGCAGGATATCCATAATGTCATTGGCCTGCAGGCGAATTAAAGCATCGGGCGGATCGTGGCGGCTGATGACGATAATATTCACACCATCAGGAACGTGGGCAAAAGCAGTTTTTATGATCTTCAGAAATTCCGGGGCATCGGCAACATCCTGATAATTATCCAATATCAGCAAGGAAGGTTTTTTTAGCCTTAAATAAAGCTGCTGAAAGTAGTTGCGGGTGAATGCTTCTAATCCGTGCTGATATTCCGGGGTGAAAAGAGCCATGGGCTTTCGTTTGCCCGGGGAGGCTTTTTGCGCGACGCGCCCCATATAATAGAAGAATGTGGCCGGATCGCTGTCATCTTTGTCGCACTGATACCATAGACAGGGCAGCTTACGGCTGCCGATATAACTGCTGACCAGCGTGGTTTTTCCCGCGCCCGCTGGGGCGGAAATCCAGATGGCCGGATTTTTGCGCATTTTATCAAGTTGATCAAAAAGACGCTGGCGTAAATAACTATCCTGTTTGACGGGGCGGGTGACTTTGACCATTGTAACCACGCAAGAAATTATTTTGTGGAGACGACTATATATCCAGAATGAATAGTGTTTTATCTATAATTACAACGAAAGGGTGTGTCAAGAAAATAAATCTGTGAGCAGGGACGTAATAAAATTGCTGTTCGCATCACGATAACAATTTAAGCCTGATAGCTTTTCATAAATTTATAACCGTACTCGATGCCTGCTTCGTAGTTTGCCCGTAGAGCGGCTTGGTTTTGTGTTATTCTGCTGACACCGGAATTATTTGGCGGGGCAAGCTCGATGATATTGGCTCCGTCCGGCGGCTGATGGATGAAATTTACTGATTCCATGTAATTTTGCGCGCGCAGTTTGAATTTTTCCACCAGACGCGGATATTTTCTGAAATAAAGAGAAAAAATAAAAGTCAGGCGGCTTTGCTTTTTTACATAATCTGAAGGCCGGGTGCGCAGAACAACGATATTGTTCGCGCCCAAGTCATAGGCGCGGCGCACGGGAATGGAATCCGCCATGCCTCCATCCGTGGCCGGCTCACCTGCCACCTCGAGAATGTTTCTGTAAAAAATCGGGATCGAGCTGGAGATTTTCAGATAGTCTTCCAGCGTCTTTTCATCGGGTTTGAGATAAAGTGCCTCGCCTGTTTCCATTGATGTGGCGACGACAAAGTATTCCTTGTCTTTGGCGCGCAGATTATCAAATAAATATTTAAGATTGAGCCGGTAGTTGGTAATGGTTTGCTCCCACATCCAGTCCAGATCCATCAGATGCCCGCCGCGCAAAAAACGCCAGGGATTGATGAAGCGTGAGGTAAGCGAATAGCGCAGCGTAATATCGAAATTACGGTCGTTTTGTCCGGCCAGATGCGAGGCCAGGTGGCAGGCGCCCGCGGAAACGCCGATATATAAATCAAAAGGGTCAAATTTTTCCCTGCCGAATGCATGCAGAATGCCCGCGGCGAAAATGCCGCGCATTCCTCCGCCTTCCACGACCAGCGCTGTTTTTCCGGTTTTAGTGCTCATAAAAATTTATATTGTAATGATGGGCATCAAACAAAATCTATGTGTTTTTTTGCCATGTCAAAAGTTCTTTTTCCAGCAAATTAAAGGTCTTGTCGGCTTCTTCCTGGCGCATGAATTTTTTGGTAAAAGCATATGCCTTGCCATCAAGTTTGCAAAGGTCTCTGGCCAGCTCTTTTGCGGCATCCATTACTTTGCCTTCTTCTTTAATCAGGTCATCGACAATGCCGCGTTCAAACGCCTCGCGAGGCGAATATGCCCGCGAATGCAGCAGGGCTTCCCTCCAGTGCTGAGGGGGGATCGAGGAACGGCAGATCAAAGAAATCCAGCTGGGGATAAGCATTTTATTCGCGACTTCATTGATTTGAATTTTATAAGGGCCTTCGCCAACCATAAACCGGTCGCACGCGTAAGAAAGAATGGCGCCGCCCGCGATAGAATGTCCCGCGTAGGCCGCGATAGTCGGCACGGGGAACATATAAACCCGCAGCATGACGGAGGCGAATGTCTTTTGAAACTTAATCTGTTCTTCAATGGTGGAAAGGGTGGGCAGAAGTTTTAAATCCAGGCCGGCGGAGAATATCCCCGGCCGTCCCGTAAAAATCAGGACAGAGGCTTTGTCGGCTAATGCGCGGTCAAGGCAATCGTTTAGTTCCTGAAAAAACTCCCGGTTCATGACGTTCATTTTTCCGTCATCCAGCGTGATTAAGGCGATTTTGTCTTCGATGGTATAGTGCATCTTAGTCATTTTATTTACCTTCATTTTTTATAAGACTTTGTTGTTTAGGGAATACTAGCAGGTTCATTTTACGCGTCAAGCAAATTAAATATTTAGTCAAATCATGTACAAATACCCTTGCGCTTTTTATCTGCCAAGCACCGCTTCACCTAGCGAATTCATTCCGGCGCGGCGGCATTCGAATTCAATCGTAAAATATTTGCGGTCGCAGCAAATAATCTTGAGCACATTGACTTTCTCCTGCGCCGGCGACCGCAAAGATTGAACGGTATACATGGCACTGCCGTCGTCTGTGCCGGTGCATACTCCTTCAAAAAGTCCCAGTACGGGACGGATACCAAGTACCTTATCGAAGGTCGCCACCAGCGGCAGCTCCGTTGTTCCCGCATTGGCAAAACATATCTCTACACCCGCATCTTTCGCCGTCTGCGAAATAGCCTTCACGACGTTCATAAAGCTATTCATCCAGATCTAAAAAAATATTTTTGGTCGATCTTCGTTGGCCTTGTTATTCTTTAATGCCTCGAGTATATGAGTAAGGAACTTGTGCGTCAATAAAATTAAGTTATAATAGCTGTCGGGTAATGTTATTGCACATTGACATTGAGCAATCAATATTCTAGAGAAAATAAAGATTCTTCGATTGCGATTGATTTTTAATCAAGAATCATAGAGGATATATGAAAATTGTTAATACCACCCCTCTTCCTGGAGACTTTCTTAAGAGTCTTGTCGAAACCAGGGTTTCCAGTGTTGATTTGACAATTGTTGATGCGCACAAATTCTCTCAAGATAAGCTTGCGGCAGAATTTGCAGATGCGGATATTGTTTTGGGCGATTACACCGCCAGCACTCCTATAACCCTCGCTGCGGTTAGTAACGCCAAAAAACTCAAACTTATCCAGCAGCCGAGTGTCGGCTATAATCACATCGATATCGCCGCGTGCAAGAAATCGGGCATTCCCGTGGCCAACACGCCGGGTGCCAACGATATCGGTGTGGCTGAACATACCATCATGCTGGCCTTGTCGGCGCTTAAAAATCTTCCTTACTATAACGCGAAGACCCACGCGGGCGAATGGCTGTTTTCCGAGGCGCAGAGCGCCGGTGTGTTTGAACTCAACGAAAAGATATATGGACTTCTGGGCATGGGACGCACGGCGCGCGCCGTGGCAGAGCGCCTGTCTCCTTTCGGCGTCAAGCTTCTTTATTATGATATTGTAAAATTGAGCGCGGCGGAGGAAAAAAAATACGGCGCGGCTTATGCTTTAATGGAAGAAATTCTCAGAACCGCTGATGTGGTGAGTATTCACTTGCCGCTTCTGCCCGAAACAACAAAAATTATTGACGCGGAAAAGCTGGCGCTGATGAAGCCATCGGCTGTTCTCATCAATGTGGGCAGAGGAGCGTTGGTTGATGAGGAAGCTTTGGCTCATGCCTTGCAAGAGAAGAAAATCGCTTTTGCCGCGGTTGACGTGTTCGCCGAAGAACCGCCACCGCCGGATCATCCTTTTTTCGGCCTGCCCAATATGATTTTAACCTGTCACTTGGCCGGTTCAACCCGGGAATCAGGTGGGCGTATCATTAATATGGCTTTAGATAATTTGGCCAGGGTGCTGCAAGGCGAAAAACCCCTTTGGCTGATAAACAATTAATAAAAAAAGGAGAGAAAAAATGCCCGAACTAGTATCCCTCGAAAAACTTAAAAGCTTGATTGGCCAGGACAACGGTGTGAGCGAATGGTTGCTTATTGACCAGGATAGAATCAATAGGTTTGCCGATGCCACACAGGATCATCAGTGGATTCATGTGGATATCGAAAAAGCGAAAAAAGGCCCCTTCGGCGGACCGATTGCCCATGGATTTCTGACACTTTCATTGATTCCGGTATTCAGCGAATCAGCAAATTATTTGCCTGAGGGATTAAAGATGGCGGTTAATTACGGCCTGAATAAAGTCCGCTTCCTCAATCCCGTCCCGGTAGGTTCGCGCGTGCGTTCAAAGATGTCTATCAGCGCGCTGGAAGAAAAAGGCCCCGGCCGTATTCTGATGACAACCACGCATACCATCGAAATTGACGGACAGGAAAAACCATCCTGTATTGCCGAAGCTCTGGCCATGCTATTTTTCTAGGCAATAAAAACCCCCGGCATTATCTATCCGGGGGTTTTTTGGATTAATTTTTCTGATGGATGAGCCTTGCTCCCGGATGCGGCACTGCAAAACAGGGAACATTTGTGCCGTCGAGAGAGCCGATGAAGGCGACCTTTCTTTTTTCTCCGCCAAAACAGATATTGGTCGGACGCCGCAACACCTTGTGTTGAGGATCCTCAAGGTATATTTCGAATTTGCGTGCAGGGGTAATGTAACCAACAGCGTTTTGTGCGGGCAGTGCCACCCAGAGATTACCGGCCTCATCAAAAGCAATGCCATCGGGGAAACCTAAAGGGCCCAGGGAATCCGGCCCGTAAATTTCCGGTTCGCCAACAGCGGAATCGCTGTTGATGCGGTAGCGCAGGATGCGTCTTTTCATTGTTTCCGCCACGTAAACAAATTCTTCCTTTTCATCGACGGAAACACCGTTGGCAAAACAGATGCCTTCCGCCACAATTTTCGCCTCGCCGTTTATAATGACCACCAGGCAACCGTCGGCAACAGGAGCCCGCAGCGCGGCGTCAATCTTGGCAAGACTTGTGGAATTGGAAACCCATAATCTTTCCCTTGAATCGATAAACGGGAAATTGGGGCTGGACATTCTTTTGCCCTGGGCATGAGTCATTAAGATGACATGATTTCCGTCGGGCGTCAGAGATTGCACCTGGCCGTTGCCGATGTTGGCGATAATGCATTTGCCTTTTTCATCAATACAGATGCCGTTGGGCACGCCGCCTAAGTTTCCCCAGAAGCCTGTGCGGCCGTCTTTTTCAATCCGCGCGCATCTGCCGCGGCCATCAGCGGTGTAAACGCGCCCGTCATCCAAGGCCATTACTCCTTCGGGCCGCACCAAGCCGCTGCCGATTGTTTTCACGCTGCCAAGATCGATTTTCATCTTTTCATATACATCCTTGCGCGGATAAAATTATTCGCCCTTGAATGCTGGCTCGCGCTTTTCAAAAAACGCCGTCATTCCTTCCACCGCGTCTTTGCTCTGGCTTAGCTTGGTCGACCATTCTTTATCCACGCGCAGGCCTTCTTCCAGGCCTTTTTCCAATCCGACGCTCATGCCCTGTAATACTGCGTTTACCGCCAGAGGAGGACGTTTGGCCAGCGCCTGTGCAAGAGACGTGGCTTCTTTGATTAGGTCTGCCGCCGGAATAACTTTATCGACCAGACCGATAGCCAGCGCTTCGGGAGGGGTGAGTCTTTTGGCGAAAATAATCATGTCCAGCGCTTTGGATTTTCCCAGGAGTCTGGGCAGGCGCTGAATACCGCCCCAGCCGGGAGTGATGCCTAAGTTTAGTTCCGGACAGCCGATCAGCGCTTTAGGGTTATCTGTCATAAAACGGAAATGGCAGGCCAGCGCGATTTCGCAGCCGCCGCCCAGAGCGTAGCCGTTTATCGCCGCGATGAATGGTTTTGTTGAGCGTTCGATTTTATTCATAACATCATTGCCATTAGGGCCTTTGGCGATGTTGGCGAGGTCGCTTACATCCATGCCCGCGCAAAAGCCTTTGTCCCCCGCGCCGGTGATGATGACCACACGGGTTTCCTTGCTCTGTTCCACTTCGGTTACTGCCTGATTCAGTTCTTCGCGGATGCCCAGATTAACGGAATTTGTCGGCGGGCGGTTTAGAGTGATGGTGGTGATAAAATCCTGTGTTGACAAAATAATATTGCTGTGTCCCATAGATTACCTCCTTTGATTTTTTTATATTTTAATATTGTTTAGCAAAATAAAAGACCTGTCAAGCATATAAGATTCGCCCACGATCGGAAATCTCTATGGCGTTGATAATACAATATAATAAAGCGGCATAAAGGCCGGAATCTCAGTCTTTTTCGTGAGATTTTTCTTTGGATTTATGTTTTCTATTTATTTTGGGGATAAATGATTTTTTGGGTTTTTTTCTAAAAACTCCTTCACGGAAAGAACGGATGTCCTCTATAGTATAAAAAGACAGAGGGTTGAATTTGCGAAGGATATTGAGCACGTGCCGGATATCCTTTCTTTTGATAATAGTAAAAACAACTTTTACCGGCCCCATGGAGCCTTTGGCGTCAATATAGGTTACTCCATAACCTTCGCTTTTGAGGCAATCGACAAGACCCGCCGCTTCTTTTTGCGTGATTATTCTGATAACCACCGTACCGATGGCCATACGCTCTTCTATGTATATGCCGATATAATTTCCCATGGCAAAGCCGCCGGCATAAGCTACGTAATAAATGATGTTGGTCAGGTTATGGATAATCTGAGTGATGGATATAAGCCAGATAAGAACTTCAAAAAATCCGATAACCGCTGCTAATAATTTCATGCCGCGGGATACGTAAATAATGCGCGCGGTATCCAGCGTGACGTCACAGATGCGCGCCATAAAAATAAGCAGAGGGATAATAACAAGAGTAAATAATTCAGAATTGTAAAAAGACGCCAAGTCCATTTTTTATATGCCCTTTTTTGCGAAAGTATAAGGGCGCGGTTCTCCTATGTCAATAATTATTAAAAAGTAATCAAATGTCTTTTTAGACATTAAGCTGAAAATGTTGACATATGCCGATGCTTGTATATAATTCATTCCAGTATATTTTGTTGTCATTTTTTCTTTTATTCGCCCGGTTGATATTTTTTGTACAGCGGGAATGATTTTATTTTTTAATAAAAATGTTTTTTAAAAGGAGCCCCGAGTGATGTTTTGGCAGGATGTTTATTTTGGTAATTCAATAAAGGATTGGACAATAGCATTTTCCATTATCATGATTGTTTTTACTGTTTTGAAGATTGTCCAGAAAATCGCCATTTCCAAGTTATCTATATTGGCCAGAAAAACAGAAAACCAGATCGACGATTTACTGGCGGATATTTTGGCAAAAACAAAAATTTTAACCCTGCTGGTTATTTCTTTTTACGCGGGCCTGAATTTTCTTAACCTCAAGCCCGGTATAATAGCCTTAAACTATAAAATATTTATTTTTGTTTTGATTTTGCAGGCGGGATTCTGGGCGGGCAGCGGTATCAACTTCTGGCTGGGACGCGCGGTAAAAAAGCGCATGAGCGAGGATTCGTCCAGCGCCACAACAATATCTTTTCTTGGCTTTGTGGCGCGCGTTTTTTTGTGGTCAATCGTATTGCTTCTGATTCTCGATAATCTGGGAGTCGATATCACCAGCCTGGTTGCCGGTTTGGGCATCGGCGGTATTGCCATCGCGCTGGCTTTGCAAAATATTCTCGGAGATTTGTTCGCGTCGCTTTCCATTGTTCTGGATAAACCTTTTGTAATTGGTGATTTTATTGTCGTTGACGATCTGATGGGTACGATCGAGCATATCGGTTTGAAAACCACGCGCATCAGAAGTATCAGCGGTGAACAGATGATTTTTTCCAACAACGATCTTTTAAAAAGCCGTATCCGTAACTATAAAAGGATGTCGGAACGTCGTATCGTGTTTGGATTCGGTGTCGTCTATCAAACATCCCTGGAAAAACTCAAACTGATTGATAAAATAATCAAAGAAATCATTAAGGATCAGCCGCAAGCGCGCCTGGATCGGGTTCATTTTAAGGAATATGGTGATTTTTCGCTCAATTTTGAGGTTGTTTATTATGTGACCAACCCTGAATTTGGTGTTTATATGGATGTTCAGGAAGCGATTAATCTGGAGATGTTCGGACATTTCCAGGAAGAAGGCATTGAATTTGCCTACCCCACGCAAACTTTGTTTATCCCGCGTGAAACATAGCGCAAGGCTTCATATATAGTTATTATTGATAGTGAAAATGTTGCTTGTGTGGTAAATAAAAAAGAGCGCAAGGTATATCTTGCGCTTAAATTATTTTATCAAATGCTTTTTTTGGGTATAAAAATATCAAACAGAAACTTGCTTTTATGAAGTTGTTTATCCGCGTTTTGCTGTTTTATCTGGTATCGCTTCTTGCGTTTGCCGCGCCATGCTTTGCAGGTTCATCAGCCGAGCCGGTTACGGGCGCGGAACTAGGTGTTGTTCTTCCGCTGTGGTCAGTGGCGCCTTTTGTCGGTATTTTGCTTTCCATTGCGCTGGTGCCTCTTTTCGCTCCCCGTCTCTGGCATCATCATTTTCCTAAAATTTCCGCTTTTTGGGCGGTGGTTTTTAGTGCGCCTTTTTTATTTTTCTTTAGGGGACAAGCGCTTCATGAAATAATTCACGTGATTATTATCGATTACATTCCTTTTATACTTTTGCTTTGGTCATTGTTCACTGTAGCCGGAGGCATTTATATCAAGGGTTCTTTGAAAGGAACGCCCGCTGTCAATACGGTCATTTTGCTAATCGGTACGATGCTGGCGTCCGTGATCGGCACTACCGGCGCCTCGATGCTTTTAATAAGGCCGATATTGCGTTCCAATTCCTGGCGCGCGCACAAGGTTCATACAATAGTGTTTTTTATTTTTCTGGTCAGCAATATCGGCGGCTCGCTGACGCCTTTGGGTGACCCGCCGCTTTTTCTCGGATTTTTGCACGGCGTTCCGTTTTTTTGGACTTTGAATCTTTTTCCCAAAATGGCGTTTGCCTCCGCCGTTCTTTTGATTTTATATTTTGTTGCAGATTCCTGGTATTATAAAAAGGAAATTAAAAATGATACAGAGGAATCCATTGCCGAACCTTTGAGCATCAAGGGACGCCGCAATTTTATTTTTTTGGCAGGTATTATCGCGGCTGTGTTATTTAGCGGGACAGTTAAACTTGGCAATGTGGAGATCTTTGGTGTTTCGCAGGATATAGAAAATTTAATAAGAGACGTGGTTTTGATTTTTATGGGAGGCCTTTCGCTAATCTGGACATCGCCGGATGTTCGCAAAGGAAACGAATTCAGTTGGGCGCCGATTATGGAAGTGGCTTATCTTTTTGCCGGCATATTTATTACTATTGTTCCCGCGCTGGCGATATTGAAGGCGGGCGAACGCGGCGCCCTGGCTTTTTTAGTAAAGGGATTGGAGCATCCGCAGCAATATTTCTGGCTGGTTGGATGCCTTTCCAGTTTTCTGGATAACGCGCCCACCTATTTGACTTTTTTCAACGGTGTCATCGGCAAGTTTTATCCCGGGGTGCCAGAAGCGCAGGCGGTATCCGCTTTAATTGTAGAGAAGGTTCCTTATCTGATGGCTATATCCACCGGGGCCGTTTTTATGGGAGCAAACACTTATATCGGCAACGCGCCGAATTTTATGGTTAAATCTATTGCCGAAGAAGCAGGCGTGAATATGCCTACTTTTTTTGGTTATATGCTGAAATATTCTCTCCCCATTTTAATTGTTTTATTTCTGCTGATGACTTTTTTGTTTTACTGATTAAAATATAAATATGAAAAACTGGATGCCGAAATAAAAGGCGTAGCGCGCGTCATAAATATTCCTTGAACATACCTGTGAAAGCAGATATAGACGCGCTGAACAATTAAGGAAAGACTTAAACAGGAGAATAACGAATGACTGTAACACTGCGAGATTCTTTAAAAACTATAGAAAATTATAAATCAGTGAATCCCCATTACGCTGATTTGCTGGATATACTGGCGGATATTCTTGTTTTACGGGAGGAATACCGTAAAAACATGAGTGAGTCCATCTTTGATGTGCAAGAGAGCCTGCTCGCGCAAAAGATGGAAGGCGGCCTTCCCCTGGTTGATATAGCCGGTAAAGAATATGATTTGTCGCGCCCCAAAAAATATTTTCAATCTCTCATCGCTATCGCGGAAAAAAGAATGCCGCAGGCGGGAAAAGAAATAACGGATTTTATTAACAGCGACGAATTTAATTGGGAAAAAATGATCAAGTCTTCTTTTGATTGTGTTGATAGCGACGCGAAGGAAGAAAGCGCGACAGAAATTGTTTCTTCTGCCGTCGAAGATCAGGATAATTTTGATCTGATAGATCTTTTTGCCGAAGAAAGTCTGCGGCCGGAGTTGGAGAAAGTTGCTGAAAAATACGGCGCTGCCGTGGAGAAAGCGGGCTGGTCGGAAGGTTATTGCCCGATTTGCGGCAAAGAGCCGAAGATAGGCGAAATACGCGCTGGTGAAGACGGCAGGAGATATCTTTTCTGCAATCAGTGCGGTTTTAAATGGCACTTTCGCCGGATCAAGTGCCCGTTTTGCGGCAATGATGAACAGCATTCCCTGGCTTATTTTGCCGTCGAAGGGGAAGAGCGCCACCGGGTTGATGTGTGCAATAAGTGCCGCCGCTATATCAAAATTGTGGAACTACCCAAATCAAGCGAAGAGCTCAATCTGGATGTGGAAGATATTGCTACCCTGCATTTGGATATGATCGCTTACGACGAGGGATATAATTAATTTGTTTCCCTGCCCTTTTCCAAGGGCAGGGAAACAGTTTAACCGGTTTTTATCGGTATTTTAACTCCCTTCGATTGAGCAGTTTGGCTTTTCGGAATTTTGATGTCGATAACCCCGTTTTTAAAACTAGCTTGAGCTTTGCCGGATTCAACTTCCGTGGCCAGAGGAATCACCCTGTGAAATGATCCATAGGATCTTTCCATGTAATAGTAGTTTTTGTCCTTATCTTCTTTTTCCTCTTTTTTTTCTCCCTTGATCGTTACCGAATCGTTGCTTACAGTTACCTCAACATCTTTTTCTTCCACGCCGGGAATTTCCGCTTTGATAATGAACTCTTTTTCGTTTTCCTTCACATCGATGGAAGGACTGAATCCCCCTAAATCGCCCTCATAAAATCCCCGTGGGGATATGTCAAAACCGCGGAAGAAATTGTCAAAAAGGCTGTTCATCTCGCGCTGCAGAGAATAGAAGGGATGATCAATTTCTTGTTCTTTGCCGGAACGAACCGCCGGCAACAGATTTCTGATTTTCATAAATCATTTCCTCCTTTCTTTAAACTTAATATTTTACGCCGCTTTAATGGCGATTTTTTTCGGTTTGATTTTTTCCGCCTTTGGCAATTCCAGGAGCAAAACGCCCTGTTTTACCGTCGCGTTTATTTTTTCCCGGTCTATTTCATCAGATAAAGTAAAAGACCGCTCGTAATCTCCTGTTTCATACTCAGAAAATAAAAGAGAGTGATCTTTTAATTTACCCTCGTCTGTCCACCCGGTAATTGTTAAAATGTTTTTTTCCAGTTCAACTTCTACTGTCTTTTCGTCAACGCCGGGCATATCGGCGATCAAAAATATTGATTCTTTGGTCTCGTAAATATCGACGCGCGGAACGAAGGTTTTCACGTTACGGATTTTTTCCGCCGCCGCCGCGTTTTCTGTCTTTTGCAGTTCTTTTTCCGACATTGTTACTGGCCTCCCTTCTTTAATTTTAATTCACGTTAATTTTAATTTTTTTCGGCAGATCTTCTTTGAGTCTCGGCAAGGTAACGACGAGAACCCCTTTTTCGTATTTCGCGTCAACTTCTTTTGAATCCACGCGAAAAGGAAGCTGCACATTGCGCTGAAAACTGCCCGGAATTCTTTCTTGTCTCAGATAACTTTCTCCCTCTTTAAGTTCATGAGCTTTTTTTGTTCCGGAAATCGTTAAAACATTGTCCGTTACGGAAATGTCAATGTTTTCAATGCTCATTCCCGGTAACTCCGCTGTAACCACCGCGGCTCCATTTTTTTCCCACACATTTATCGCTGGGTAATCAATGGACGCGCTTTGTCCGGCGTTGGAAAAGAGTCTGTTCATCTCCTGTTGTAGGCGCAGAATTTCTGGAACACTTTCTGAAAATCTTCTCCTTCTCCAAAAACTTGGCGTGAACATAAACTAATCTCCTTTCTAATTAATTTTATAACCTTTTGCTTTTATTGGTTATTTTACCTATTTACTGTAAATATATTTATGAAAATTTCGTTGTCAAGATCACTTGTGAATGACCGTATCTTTTCGGGTTAAAACATTGAAAAATCCAGAAATTATCAGCTCATACCCTTGACATGCCAAATACCGGTAAATATATTAGCACAGATTTGAAAACATAATCATTTGCGGTAATTGAAGGTGCCCATGCAGGATCATATAGTAAAAATATTTAAAGAAAGCGGCCGCGTCAAAGAGAATTTCTTGAATGAAAATTTAGGCAAATTGTCAGATGTCATTGAAGCAATAACCGCGGCGCTGAAATCCGGCAATAAAATATTGCTTTTCGGCAACGGAGGATCCGCCGCCGACGCGCAGCACATAGCCGCCGAATTTGTCAACCGCTTTACGATAGAGAGGCCGCCTCTGCCGGCGATTGCTCTGACGACTGATACATCAATAATAACGAGTATCGGCAATGATTATGATTTCGCGGAAATATTCGCCAAGCAAATCCGGGCGATTGGCCAGGCAGGTGACATAGCCTGGGGAATCAGCACGAGCGGTAATTCCCCGAATGTCATTAAGGGCATGGAAACGGCAAAAAAAATGGGATTGATAACGATTGCGTTTACCGGCAAAGACGGAGGGGCAATAGCAAAAATGGCTGATTTTTCAGTCCATGTATCCGCGTCGCATACGGCGCGTGTTCAGGAAGCGCATATCACCGCCAGTCACGTGATTTGCGAGCTTGTGGATATTAAGCTTTTTCAGAAACCTGATTTAAAATAGAAATGAGCACGAGGTTATAGTGAAGGGTAAAAAAGATCACGGCATAAAACACGACGCGAAAATTGCGCGTTCCCAGGAAGAAGGGGCAGCGTCTGTAAGCGAAATTGATGAGCTGACGGCGAAACTTCAGGAAAAGGAGAAAGAAGCTGCGGAGAATTATGATAAATATCTGCGCATGGTCGCGGATTTTGACAATTATAAAAAACGCGCACTAAAAGACAAAACAGATACAATCAAATTCGCCAACGAAGAACTGATCAAAGATATTTTGCCTTTTATGGACAGTCTGGACAGGGCTATGGAGCACACAGGTTCCGCCGAGCTGGACAGCTTTAAAGACGGCATTAAATTAATTCAGGATCAGCTTTTATGTTGTTTGAAAAAACACGGCGTGGAAAAAATTGAAAGCGCCGGGGGAGATTTTGACCCGAATTTTCACGAAGCAATGATGCACATGCACAGCGACGAGCACGATGAAAATAAGGTTATTAACGAAATAGCCACAGGATATTTACTAAACGGCAGGTTGTTAAGACCTTCAAAAGTTTGCGTGTGCAAGAGAAATAATAAAAAAAATGATACAAGCGATAAAAACGCGGATAATGGAGAATAGGAGGTAAAAAATGGGAAAAATTATCGGGATTGATCTGGGAACAACTAATTCTTGTGTGGCCATAATGGAAGGAGGGGATCCGGTCGTTATTGCCAATCAGGAAGGTAATCGTACCACGCCATCGGTCGTGGCGATTACGGAAAACGGAGAGAGGCTGGTGGGGCAGGTAGCCAAAAGGCAGGCCGTAACCAATTCGGAAAACACAGTTTATGCCGTCAAAAGGCTTATCGGAAGAAAATTTGATTCTAAAGAAGTTCAGTATGACGTTAAAATCAGTCCTTATAAAATAACGCAGGCGTCGAACGGCGACGCTCAGGTGACAGTACGCGGAAAGAATTATTCGCCCGCCGAAATTTCCGCTATGATTCTTACGAAGATGAAACAGACGGCGGAAGATTACCTGGGTGAAAAAGTAACAGACGCGGTTATTACTGTTCCGGCTTATTTTAACGATTCACAGAGACAGGCGACCAAAGACGCCGGACGCATCGCCGGATTGAATGTGCTGCGTATCATCAATGAGCCGACAGCCGCGGCGCTCGCTTATGGCCTGGACAAGAAGAAAGATGAAAAAATCGCCGTGTTCGATCTGGGCGGAGGGACTTTTGATATATCTATTTTAGAACTAGGCGAAGGTGTTTTTGAAGTTAAATCCACCAATGGCGATACCCATCTGGGAGGTGAAGACTTCGACCAGCGCGTAATGGATTATCTTGTCGCGGAATTTAAAAAAGACCAGGGCATTGATTTAAGGAATGACAAAATGGCACTGCAGCGCCTGAAAGAAGCGGCGGAAAAGGCGAAGATGGAACTTTCCACAACCATGGAGACGGATATTAATCTGCCTTTTGTTACCGCCGACGCTTCCGGTCCGAAACATATGAATATCAAACTTACGCGCGCGAAGCTGGAATCTCTGGTGGAAGAACTGATTGATAAAGTAATAGGGCCCTGCCAGACCGCGATTAAAGACGCTAATTTATCCGCGAAAAATATTGATGAGGTTATTCTGGTCGGCGGCATGACGCGTATGCCCCGCGTTCAGCAGAAAGTCAAAGAAATTTTCGGCAAGGAACCGCACAAGGGCGTGAATCCGGATGAAGTAGTCGCAATCGGCGCGGCAATTCAGGGCGGTGTTCTGGCCGGAGACGTCAAGGACGTGTTGCTGCTGGACGTAACGCCGCTTTCCCTCGGTATTGAAACGCTGGGCGGTGTGATGACCAGGCTGATCGAGAAAAACACGACGATACCTACCAAGAAGAGTCAAATCTTTTCCACGGCGGCGGATAATCAGCCGGCGGTGAGTATTCATGTTCTGCAGGGCGAGCGCCAGATGGCCCCGGACAACCGAACATTGGGGCGCTTTGAGCTGGTAGGCATACCTCCCGCGCCGCGCGGCATGCCCCAAATTGAAGTAACTTTTGATATTGACGCTAACGGTATTGTGCATGTCAACGCGAAGGATCTGGGTACGGGAAAAGAGCAGAGCATTAAAATTACCGCGTCCAGCGGACTTTCCGAAGAAGAAATTAAAAAACTGGTGCGTGACGCGGAGCAGCACGCCGAAGAAGACAAACGCCGCAAGGAGTTAATCGAAGCGAGAAACCAGGCGGATTCCATGATCTACAGCGTCGAAAAGAATATCAAGGAATTCGGCGATAAGGTGGACGCGGCAGAAAAAACCAAGATAGAAGAGGCGATGGCTAAGACAAAGAAAGCCATGGAAGGAGACGACGCCCAGGCCATCAAAAAAGCGCAGGATGAATTAATGAGCGCTTCTCATAAGCTGGCGGAAGCTATGTACGCGAAAACCTCCGGAGCGGGCGGTCCGGCAGGAGGCGAAGGCGCGCAGCAG
Organism: Syntrophaceae bacterium UBA4810; assembly: GCA_002402545.1. Taxonomy (GTDB): domain Bacteria; phylum Desulfobacterota; class Syntrophia; order Syntrophales; family Smithellaceae; genus UBA4810. The sequence goes on along the minus strand of DHGA01000011.1, from coordinate 18,487 downwards.
CAAGGCGGCGATTCCGGACAGTCTTCCGGCAAAAAAGATGATGACGTTGTAGACGCTGATTTTGAAGAAGTGAAATAAAATATCTTTGTTCAAAAGCCCGAAACAGCTTGTTTTGTTTCGGGCTTTTTTGTATCGACTGCCGTTTAAAAATAATATACAATGCGGCGAAAATTGTGAGCAGTCTATAAAAATGTTTATTACCGGGAAAAAATTAATAGCCGCGCATGTCATATTCTTGCTGTTTGTTGTTTTTTTGGCAAATGCTGACGCGGGCGGGAAAAAAACTATCACCAGTTCGGGGAACCCGGGGTCTGGTTGCCCGGTGGTGGTGCTTAAAAATAATGATTTTTTGCCCGCGCTGATCAATGTGATTGATGAAGCCCGTGACGAAATATTCATATCTATTTTTTCTTTTCGTGCCGGTGTGCATAAAAGAAGTTATCCCGACCGGATTCTGGCGCATCTGGGGCGCGCGGTAAAAAGAGGCGTAGATGTCAAGGTTGTTCTGGAAATCACGGGGAAAACAAACGATGAACTGAGCGCGCAAAACCGAAAAACAAAAAAGCTGCTGGAAGAGCAGGGAGTTGTTGTTTATTTAGATTCACCAAAAAAAACAACGCATACAAAACTTATTGTCATCGATCAGCGCCTGGTTATTCTGGGCAGCCATAACTGGACGCAATCCGCCCTTAAATATAACAATGAGATATCATTGCTGGTGGAAAGCCAGGAGCTGGCTCGGGAAGCGCGTGATTATATTCTTACTATTGTTAAGGATGCAAAATGAAACACTATAAAATCTTTGCCAAGGTAGCAATTTTACTATTGCTAATTTTTATCGCAAGCTGTGCCAAACCGGCAGTTGTGGTCAAAGAGCCAGACGCCGTTCCTTCAGAAGAGGCGGCAAGGCCGCCGGAAGCAGAGCGCCCTTTTTTCCCGCCTAAAGTCGACCGCTATGCGATAGGATGTGTGTTGCCTTTATCCGGGCCTTACGCGGAATTGGGAGGAAAAGCGCTGGACGCGATTTTATTGTCGGCGGAAATATTTGATGAAAGAAATAAGTCATTGTGGAAGGTGATCGCGCGGGATTCTCGTGGATTGCCTGATGATACGAAAGCGGCCATTGAACATCTGGCTAATACCGATAATGTCATAGCAATTATCGCTGTTTCCGGCACGGCGGAAGCGCTTGATGCCGCCCGTGAAGCGGAAAGATTGCAGGTGCCGCTGATTTTGATTACTTCCCGTGAAGGGATTACTTTAGCCAGCGAATATGTTTTTCAGCATTTTTTAACGCCCACTCAGCAAGTAAGAGCAGTGGTAAATTACGCTCTGAAGAATATGAATAGCGCTATATTTTCAGCTCTGTATCCTGATGATGATTATGGCGAGGAAATGATGAAAATATTTCGTGAAGAAGTAGCGCGTGTCGGAGGTAGGCTGGAGAAGGCGATTCCTTACGCCAAAAATAAAACTGACTTTACGAACGAAATAAACAGATTAACCGGAAATCAAGTTGCTATGGCAAGAGCAAAAGCGGCGAAAAAAACACAGCCTAAGAAAAAAATATTTATTGATTTTGAAGCTCTTTTTATACCGGATTCCTACCGACGCGTTCAGATGATTTCAGCGCAGCTCGCTTTTTATGATGTCCGAGAAATTAACCTGTTGGGAACAAGCTTATGGAATTCTCCTTATTTGTTAACGAGAGGGGCGGAATATTTGGAAGGCGCGGTTTTTGCCGACAGCTTTTTCCCCCATACTTTTTACCGGGAAACCAATGATTTCACGGATATTTATTACACGGCATTCAGCCGCGATCCGGAAAACATCGAAGCTCTCGCTTATGATACAGCGGCAATTATTTTTAATATCATAGAAAAGCAAGATATTCGGACGCGCCAACAGTTGGTGGCATCTTTAGCAGGGATGGAAAATTACCCTGGCGTGACGGGAACTACCTCTTTTGGCTATGAACGGGTTTCTCAAAAAACACCTTTTATCCTGAGGGTACAAAACGGAAAACTCGAACAGGTAAGATAGAAAAGACTAAAGGCAAAAGGATATATTGACGATGTTTTTGTTGACTAATGATGACGGGATTTACGCTAAGGGTTTGAGCTCTCTTTATGAAGAACTTTCCCGTGACGCGGAATGTCTGATTGTTGCGCCGGAAATTGAGCAAAGCGCGGTCGGGCACGCGATAACAATTTTTCGTCCGTTGATGGTGCGGCGGGCGACAAAGAACAATAATTTTTTAGGATATGCCGTCTATGGCACACCGGCGGATTGTGTCAAGATAGGAGTTAAAGAACTGGCGCAGAAACCGGTAGGGCTGGTTGTTTCCGGAATCAACCGTGGCTCGAACGCGGGCATAAATGTTATCTATTCCGGTACTGTTTCCGCGGCAACCGAAGCGGCGATTATCGGCATTCCTTCTCTGGCTATTTCTTTAGACACGCACAAAGAAGCGGATTTTTCCTACGCGGCAAAGTTTGCCCGTAAAATGGCCAGGTTAATTTTAAAGAACCCGGCCCTGCGCGGCAGCGCCATTAACGTTAATATACCCTGCCTGCCTGAAAAAGAAATTAAAGGTGTGGTGGTCGTCCGCCAGGGTAAAAATAATGTTATCGAATCTTTTGAAAAAAGAGTCGATCCCAGAGAAAACACTTATTACTGGGTTTCCGGATCATATAAGGCTACTGCGGAAAAAGTAGATAACGATGTTAACGCTTTGGCTGCCGGTTATGTGACCATCACGCCCATTCAATACGATTTAACTAATTATGATCTGCTTGACGAGTTACAGAAAGCGGTATCCGAAAGCAAACTGTAAAAAAACGGCGGTAATCAGCGGGTCAGCAATACAGGAATAGTGCTTTTTTGAATAACATATGATGTTGTGCTGCCCATAATCAGCGAACGAAGACGGTTATGGCCGAATGCCCCCATGACCATTAATTCTACCGCTCCTTCTTTTATGTAATTGATAATTTCTTCCGTTTCTTTTCCCTGCAGAGTGACAATAGCGCAATCCGTGGAACGATCTTCCAGAGAATCTTCAATTTCGTCGACCAGAGCGACCGCCTTTTTAGAATCTGAAGTTATAATAATCGCGGTAAGCGGCCATGCAGTATTTTCTGAAAAATCCACACTAAACTTGAGGGCTTTTTTAGCCGGTTCGCTGCCGTCGTAGGCTATCGCCATGCTTTCAATTTCCATGAAATATTCCGGGGTAACAATGACCGGCTTTCCGGAATTACGGACAACAGCCTCAGCTACCGAACCAAGCAGGCCGCCTTCTTTTAGATGAAAATGTTCTCCTTTTCTTGCCATGACAATCAAATCAGCGTTTTGCCCCTCTTCAATAATCACCTGGCTGATTTTGCCGATAGGTTTTTTTGTTTCAAAGCTGACACCCGCCCGCCGGCAGCGCGAGGCGAAATCTTTTAAAATAAAATCCGCTTTTTCGTTGAGAGAGGTTTCAACAGCTTCAAAAAAACCGTCGTAAGGCGGCATGCCCACCGAACCGGATATATCAGTGAACATTGGGCCCTGAATTAGATTCACATCCAGCACATAAACGCCAATGAGCGAAGCTCCCAGCTGTCGAGCGATGTAAATTCCGTATTCCAGAGCGTTGAATCCATTGACGGAACCGTCTACCGGAACGAGAATTTTATTTACCATGACACATTTTCCCTTTGGTGAAAATCATTTTTCGATTTTGTCAAAATTAGCCAAGTCTTTTAATAAATCGGCGATGTCTTTTTCTTCCCAAACCTTATCTGTTTTTTCTTCGTCTGACAATTTTGAATCATTTACTTCGTTACTGCAGGAATAGAAACTGCCAACAAGATTACCGTTTTGGTAAACAGCCTTTTCTTTGATTTGCCCATTTTTTAAATAAGCGACGTATTCTCCATGGCGCTTGTCATTAACAAAGCATCCCTTTTCTTTGATTTGCCCGTCTTTGTAATAACAAATATATTCACCGTCGAACTTGCCGTTATTGAAATTTTCCTCTTCTCTTAATTCGCCCGTTTTGAAATAACGACGGTAACGGCCATGCAGCTTCCCCGTCTTGTAATATTCCTCTTCGCGAATACGGCCATTTTCATAATAAGAAATATAAGGGCCGTCCATTTTATCTTTATTGAAGTTGACTTGTTCCTTTATTTGGCCATCAGGATGATAGGTTGCTGCCTCACCGTTTTTTTTGCCGCGGACAAAATGCAGACGTGCCAATATCTGTCCGCTGTTATAATAAGAAGTATATTCGCCTTCGAGTTTCCCTGCCAGGATATATTTTATTTCTTTTATGTTGCCGCTTGGGAAAAATAATTTTTTTTCTTGCGGATGATCAATAAGGTTGCTCATAAAAATATAAGCCTACAGCTTAAATCCTCTTTCTTTTTTAAAATACAGGATATAATCTCGCTCAAAGCTGGTCAAGCATGATCTTTTTAACATGCCTGTAACTGTTTATATTATTGTACGTTATTTAGTTTATTGAAGACAACACTTTTTTTAATCAATGCTTTGTGATATTGCAACAAAAAACCAGCGTATAAACATTTTTAATTATTTTGAGTTTGTGTCTATTACTATTTGACACAAGAGCATATTTTCCTATAATAACGCTGTATTTTTAATAAAAGGCATTATTAATGATAATTTCCAATCTGGACATAACAAAGGTGGCGATTATCGGGCCCGGCCGCCTTGGCACTTCTTTTGCCTATAAGCTGGGACGCGATAAAAAGCGAGTTACCATTTATTATCACGATTCGGAAGTATGCAAGGCGATTAACAACGATCATTTAAATCCGCTGCATCTGACGAAAGACCTGGCTGATCGCCTGGGCGGGATGGAAAACGTTCCTCGGCTGTCATCGAATGTTTACGCGACCAATGATCTGGAATATGTTGTGGAAAACAACGATTTCATTATTCTGGCCGTGACGATGAATCGCCTGACCGAATTGCTTAATTATCTGAAACCTTTAATTGACAAAAAAGCCGGCGACACCTGTTTGATTTCACCCATAAAGGGTCTGGTTTCCAATGAGATACATAAAGAGCTTGTGACGCCATCGCAAATGATAAATTACAATTTTGCCGGCATTAAGCATAAGTATGACATTGTATGCGTCGCCGGTCCTTTTTTTGATCTTGATTTGGCCTTGGGAAATCCAGTTTGCCTCACTGTGGCCGGTAAAAAAAGAATTACCAATATCGTAAGGGAACATTTTCTTAAATTTAACCGCAGGGAGCTTAATACTTACTATAATTTTGACATCGTCGGAGTGGAAGCGTGTGGAGCGTTAAAAAACATAGTCGCCAATATTAAGGGAGTGGCAGATTCTCTGGCTCTCGGCGATTCATTGCCCGGCACACTCTTTTCCCGCGCGGGAGTGGAGATACGTTCTTTATCCCGAATTCTCGGCGGTCATTTTCAGGCTTTTCACAGCCAGGCAGGTGTGGGCGATTTGTATGTGACCATATCATCGATTGCGAGCAAAAATTATCGTTATGGAAAGTATTTTTATCAACTTTATTCAGGCAATCCCATTGAAACCAATTTGCGCGTGTTGGAAAAAATTGACGGCATGCCGGAAGGTCCCAATACAATCAGAAACGTTCATAAATATCTGGAAAAGAAAAATATGTATAGCCCGCTTTTTTCGTGCGCGTACAAGCTCTTTAACGAAGCGGGTAGTAAAGATAAAATCAGAGATATGATTATCCATGCCTGCCAGTACGACAAAAGGAAAAAAGAATATATCGGACCGATGTCCAGATTTATGTACCATATTCTTCCAAATTACTGGTACCGCCGCGACAAAGAACCGTTTTTTTAATAAGAAATGATTAATTCTGAAAAAATAAAGCTGGGTATCAGCGCCTGCCTGCTTGGTGAAAATGTTCGTTATGATGGCGGGCATAAACTGGATAAATTTATCAAAGAAACATTGGGGCAATATGTGGAATATGTCGCCGTTTGTCCGGAAGTGGAATGCGGCCTGGGGATTCCGCGCGAATCCATGCATCTGGAGGGTGAAACTGATGCCCCGCGTCTCATCACAACACGCACCAAAATTGACCTTACGCTGCGTATGGTAAATTGGGCGCAAAAGCGTGTAAGGGAACTGGAGAAAGAAGATCTGTGCGGTTTTATTTTCAAAAGCGATTCCCCCTCAAGCGGCATGGAAAGAGTAAAAATATATAATGAAAACAAAATGCCGGTGAAGAAAGGCGTGGGGATATTTGCCGGAATTTTCATGGATTATTTTCCTGTTTTGCCGGTGGAAGATGAGGGACGGCTTCATGATCCGGATCTGAGAGAAAATTTTATCGAAAGAATATTTGCCTTCAGGCGATGGCGTGAATATCTAAAAAATACGAAAGGCAGAGAAAGCCTTTTACATTTTCATACCACACATAAATTATTGATTCTTTCGCACAGCACAAAACATTATCAGATAATGGGCAAGCTGGTTGCTGACCAGAAAAAAATCTCCCTGACGGAATTACGCGGTAAGTATGAAAATCTTTTGCTGGAAGCTCTGTCTCTAAGAGCTACGCCTAAAAAACATACGAATGTTCTTCAACATATGATGGGATATTTTAAAGAGCAATTATCCGCAGATGAGAAATCAGAGCTTCTGGAGATAATAGGTGATTATCATAAAGGTTTTGTTCCTCTGATTGTTCCTGTTACCTTAATCAGGCATTATGCGCGTAAATATCGGCAAAATTATCTTACCGAACAGGTGTATTTGAATCCTCATCCCACAGAACTGAAGCTGCGCAATCATGTCTGATTTAATTCAGGCAAGACTGTTGTTTGCGAAAAATAATCTTGACAATCATTTCTTCGCTATGCTACGTGAAAGCACAATTAAATGTTAAGCCGGAAAGAATGAATGTTATCAGATATTTTGAATATCAGTTGGTGGTGGCAGATAATCAATATCTGCCCATAAACTCAGAAAAAATAATGAGCGTGGGCGGGGAAGATCCTTCCCATGTTTCTGATAATTAAAATCAAATGCCATGGGAAAATAAACCATGGCATTTTTTTAGTTTTATTTTTCAAATAATTTTGTAAGGAGAGATTATATGGAACAGGTAAAAACATTTTTAGATGAAAGTGAAATACCCCGGCAATGGTACAACATTGTGGCCGATATGCCGACACCGATGAAGCCGCCGCTCCACCCCGGTACTGGGCAACCGGTTACTCCACAGGATCTTGCGGCCATTTTTCCCATGAACATTATCGAGCAGGAAGCGTCGACGGAGCGCTGGATCGATATTCCTGACGAGGTGCTGCAAAAGTATCTGTTGTGGCGGCCATCTCCTCTTTATCGCGCGCGTAATTTTGAAAAATTGTTGGGTTGCCCGGTAAAGATTTATTACAAGCACGAAGGAGTGAGTCCGGCCGGTTCGCATAAGCCCAACGCTGCCATTCCAATGGCGTATTATAATAAAGTCGCGGGAACTAAGCGCATTACAACAGAAACAGGGGCTGGTCAGTGGGGAAGCGCTCTTTCCATGGCCTGCCAGATGTTTGGGCTTCCCTGCCGGGTTTACATGGTCAGGATCAGCTATGATCAGAAACCATATCGACGCATGATGATGAATACCTGGGGCGCTGAATGCATTCCCAGTCCCAGTAACCTGACTCAGGCCGGCCGCAACGTTCTGGCTGAACACCCCGATTCTCCAGGCAGCTTAGGTATTGCCATCAGCGAAGCCATTGAAGATGCTGTTACTTCACCCAATACGAAATACTCGCTGGGTAGCGTGCTCAACCATGTGCTTCTTTACCAGACAATCAATGGCCTGGAATCCCAAAAGCAAATGAAAAAGCTTGGTATTTATCCCGATGTCGTGATGGGATGCTGTGGTGGTGGAAGTAATTTTGCCGGTTTGGCCATGCCTTATGTATGTGACAAAATCCACGGTAAGCAGATTAAGGTTGTGGGCGCAGAACCGACTTCTTGTCCCACGATGACCAAAGGTCCTTTCGCGTATGATTTCGGAGATCTGGCTAGGACAACACCTCTTTTGCCCATGCATACTCTGGGGCACGACTATATTCCCGCGCCGATTCACGCCGGTGGATTGCGTTATCACGGCATGGCGCCGATTGTCAGCCATCTGGTTAATGAGAAAATTATTGAAGCACGGGCCTATGATCAGCTAAAGACCTTTGAAGCAGGTGTCAAGTGGGCGCGCTCGGAAGGCTATATCCCCGCGCCGGAAACTAACCATGTATTGGCCGCAGTTGTTGATGAGGCCATGCGTGCGAAAGAAGAAGGCAAGGAAAAAACCATTCTCTTTAACTGGAGCGGTCACGGCCTGGTCGATCTGACGGCTTATGACGCCTATTTGTCCGGAAAACTTCAGGCTTATGAATTGCCGGACGAAGAAATACAAAAGGCGCTTTTGGCGATTAAGGATTTTCCCAAACCTTAATCTATAATTATCAGTTTTTCACGAAGCCGTCAGGAAACAAATTTCTTGACGGCTTTTCTTTTTTTCGACAAGCTGAGCCATGATGAAAACTGTGCATGATGAAAAAATGATTCGCTGTCCAAAACTGGGCGACGAAATGACTTTTTCCTATTGCCGGCGCGAGTCGGGGGAAATGCCATGCGCCCGTATTGTCGCCTGCTGGCAGGTGGCTTTTGACGTGACGGATGTGCTCAAGCGTGTTTTAACCCCGGATCAATGGGCTCGTTTTATCAGCGCTAAGCCCAAAGAAAAGGCTTTATCCCTGATCGAACTTATTGAAAAAGCCAAGGCTAAAAAATGAAAAACCTGGATTTATTCAGTAATACCGGAGCAGCCGCAATAAAAGAATCGGCGCCGCTTGCGGAAAGAATGAGGCCGCAAAATATTTCCGAATATGTCGGGCAGCCCCACCTTCTGGGCGATGCTTGCTTGTTAAGGCGCGCCATTGAAGAAGATAAACTGTTTTCCATGATTTTCTGGGGGCCTCCCGGTTCGGGGAAAACCACCCTGGCCAGAATTTTAGCCAATGAAACCAAATCTAAATTTGTCAGTTTTTCTGCTGTGCTGTCCGGGGTGAAAGAGATTCGCGCGGTTATTGACGAAGCCCGTCAATTGCATAATGAAAAAAATAAAAAAACCGTTCTTTTTGTTGATGAAATTCATCGCTTTAACAAAGCGCAGCAGGATGCTTTTTTGCCGCATGTGGAAAGCGGCTTGATTACCTTAATCGGCGCTACCACGGAAAACCCTTCCTTTGAAGTTATTGCTCCTCTCTTATCACGCACCAGAGTTTTGATTTTGAAGCCTTTTTCTGAAGAAGAGCTTATAACTATTGTTAAGCGGGCATTAAAAGATGAACAGAAAGGACTTGGAAAGTATTATGTGCGGATGGATGAAGACGCTTTGCGCTATGTCGTCTGTCTGTCTGATGGCGATGCGCGCAATGCTTTAAACAATCTGGAAGCAGTTGTTTCCATGGTGCAAAATTTACCTGAAAATGAGAGAAATGTTACGCTGGAATTTACCCGGGAGGCGTTGCAGAAAAAAGCTCTTTTGTATGATAAGGACGGAGAGGAACATTATAATCTTATTTCCGCTTTTCATAAAAGTTTGCGTGGCAGCGATCCTGACGCGGCTTTATATTGGCTGGGCAGAATGTTGCTGGCCGGGGAAGATCCCCTCTACATTGCCCGGCGCATGATCCGCTTTGCCTCGGAAGACGTGGGAATGGCCGATCCCCAGGCACTGATTGTTTGTATGGCGGCACAGCAGGCATATCACTTTATCGGTTTGCCGGAGGGAGAATTGGCTTTGGCGCAGGCGGCTGTTTATCTGGCCACGTCTCCCAAAAGCAACTCCCTTTACACCGCTTTGGGAAGTATCAAAGAGGAAATAAGTCAGAGCGGATATCTGCCGGTGCCGCTGCATATTCGCAACGCGCCCACAAAATTGATGAAAGAATTTGATTACGGCAAAGGATATAAATACGCGCATGATTATCAGGATTCTTATGTTGCCCAGGATTACCTGCCGGAAAAAATCGGGCAGAAGTTATTTTATCAGCCAAAAGGCACAGGTTTTGAAAAGATTATCAAAGACAGAATAGATGCGTGGAAAAAAGGAAAGAAGAGCGGGGATGATTAGTTGTTTTGGCACAAAAGGAAAGGGAGGCTCTGTTGGAGCCTCCCTAGGAGTGAAGAGAGAAGGCTTAATGCCTTCAAGGTTAATCTGCTGCCGGCTAGTTATGCCCGTTATTTTAGTCGACAATTGTTACCAATTTTACTTTTAATCAAGCATTTAGTGTGCCAACATCAGCTTAAATATTTTAAATGGCTGAAATTATTGATATAAAGGCTTTAAATACCAATCTTGTGAGAGATAAGCGGCTCTTAAATTACGGCAATAATTGTCGGATGAAAAGAGAGTCTTATGGTAAATATATAAATAATACAAATGTTTAAGAAGTTTTTACATAATTGGCGAAGTTTTCGACAAAAATGTCGATTTTTTTAGGATTAAAAGTTGACTTTTCTCATCAATAGCTTAAGATTACCGCCGAAATTAATAACAAAGGATAATAATGCGCTTTTTTAGAAAAAAGGAATTAATTCTCAACAGCAAACTAAGAGGTAAAAGGGGCACTGTTCTTCAGCCGCTGGCAGTAGGCATTGTGAGCGCTATTTTAGTAACCCTGATATTAATTATGGGTTTACTCGATATCAGAAGAAGCAAAGCTAATCTGGTTGGCTTTTTGGAAGACCAGGCTTTAAGCACGATCAGTGTTTTGCAGCGATTAACGGAAGAGAATTTAAAAAGCATAATTTCGGCGGCTGATAAAAAGTCATCCCGGTTGATGTCGCCAAGCAGGGAAGAAGCGGCTTACTCCAAAAGATGGGTTATTGAAGCAGTAACTGATTTGGGTAAAAAAATAGATGACCAGTGGAGAAAAGGCAAGGTAAACGATGATTATTTGAAAAAGTTTGCCGCGGAAAATAATCTCTGGTACCTGGCCGTGCTGGATCGCTATGGTGAAGTCGTCCATCAGAGCGGTCCCTTGCAAACAAATTTACTTGAACCCAGAGAACTTAGAATCGACGGACGTTATTTGACAACGCTGGAAATACTGGAGAAAATTCGGGCCAAGCATGGAATTGGATTTGTTGTTCTTCGCCGCAAAGACAACAGTGGCATGGTTATAATAAATCTGGATAAAGAAGGGTTGATTTACTGGAGCCTTAAAGTTGCCGTTGAAAGAGGCATGGAAAAAATCGGTGAGGGGCACGGCATCACCTATGTTCAGATAATAAACGATCAAAAAAAGCTTTTGAGCAGTGTTGGCAATCCAAGCCATGCTTTAAAAGAAACCGATTTTAATTATAAAGACATTCTTGCCGGCAAGATTAAGATTGCCAGCAGAGAAGTCGATTACGGTGAACAAAAAATTTTGGATCTGGCCGCGCCCCTGTTTTTAGACAAAACAGTTGTCGGCATTGTCCGGATGGGGCTTGATCGCGGCTCGATGGATAAGATTATTGCGGAAAACAAGAAAAATATTTTTGTGTTTATGGTTTTTATTGTAATTATCGCGCTTCTTTCGATGTGGCTTCTTTATTACGACCAAAACCGCCATTTGTCTGGTATTATTGAAATGGAAAGGCGCCTGGAAAAAGCGGAACGGCTTTCTTCGCTGGGACAGCTGGCGGCGGGCGTGGCTCATGAAATCCGTAATCCATTAAATGCGATCAGTATCGCTACGCAGAGACTGAAAAAAGATTTTGTTCCCGCTGAATCAAGCAAAGAAGAAAACTTTAATAATTTGTCTAGTGTTATCAAAGATGAAATAAAGCGATTAAACGGTATCATTGAAGAATTTTTATCTTTTTCCAAAAGCCGCAGGCTGGAGCTGCGCGATTTTTCTATCACGGAAATATTACAGAAAATCGTAAGCCTTATTCGGGAAGAGGCGCAGGATCGCGGAGTGATTATCGAAACTAAGTGGCGCGAGTCACCCGCGGTAATTCCGGTTGATATTAATAAAATTCAGCAGGCATTTCTTAACTTAATTAAAAATGCCATGGAATCAATACCCGCCCAGGGGAAAGTTTCCATCACAGTCGATAAGGAAGGGAAAAATTATATTATCGTGAGAATTTCAGATACCGGTTGCGGCATGGCGGTGGATGAAATAGAAAGGATTTTCAGCCCTGAATACACGACTAAGGAAAAAGGGGTTGGGCTGGGAATTCCGTTGGCTAGCGAAATCATCCGCGGACACGGAGGGGAAATACGAGTGATCAGCCGAAAAGGCGAGGGGACAACTTTTGAGGTAGTCTTGCCACGAGAAAGATTAAACGACAGGCCGTTAAAAGAAAAAGGATAAAATTATGCAAAAATTGAGCATCCTCATAGTTGAAGATGGCCAATCCCAGAGGGAAATGCTGAGGGATTTTTTGCTTTCCGAAGGGCATAACATTTCTGAAGCCGAGAACGGCAAAAATGCTATTAAAACTGTGATGGGTAATCATTTCGACCTTGTTCTTCTTGATTATAAAATGCCGGGCATGGACGGGTTGGAAGTTCTCAAAGAAATTAAACGCATCAACCCGGAAATAGATGTTGTGATTATTACCGCTTACGGCACGATCGAAACAGCCGTTGAGGCAATAAAGGTCGGCGCGATTGATTATATTACCAAACCGGTGGAGCTAGATGAACTGCTGCTTTTGGTAAACCGTGTGGCAGAAAGAAGACAACTGATTAAAGAAAACGAGCTTTTGAGAGAGGAACTGGGGAAAAAAGGCATTACTGCCGATAAGATCATTTATAAAAGTCCGCAAATGGCTGAAGTTATTAATATGACCGGCCGTGTGGCCGCCAGCCGGGCGTCGGTTTTGATTCAGGGAGAAAGCGGCACGGGTAAAGAACTTTTAGCCAGGCTTATTCACCAATTGAGCCCCCGGGCAAACAAGCCGATCATAATTGTTAATTGTGTCGCGCTGCACGAAAATTTATTGGAGAGTGAATTATTTGGCCACGAAAAAGGGGCGTTCACCGGCGCCACATCACGGCGCATCGGCCGTTTTGAAGAAGCTGACGGCGGTACTTTATTTCTTGATGAAATTGGCGAGCTGACTCCTACTGTTCAGGTTAAGCTGCTGCGGTTTTTGCAGGAGCGGGAACTTCAACGCCTCGGCAGCAATCAAAATATAAATGTCGATGTGCGGGTGATAAGCGCGACTAACCGCGATTTGGAAAAACAAATAAAAGAGGGCGCTTTTAGAGAAGATTTGTTTTACCGGTTAAAAGTCGTAACCATGTCTTTGCCGCCGTTGAGAGAGAGAAAAGAAGATTTGCCTATCTTAATTGACTTTTTCATTCAACAATACGCCAATGAAAATAAGAAAATAATCAAAGGTATAACCGCGGAAGCGCGCGATCTCCTCTTGAAATATAATTACCCGGGCAACATTCGCGAACTGATAAATATCCTGGAGCGGGCAGTAGTAATTGCAAGAGATGAATATATTGCCACCGAGGACCTGCCTTTTCAATCTTCAGCGCCAGGTATCGATTCCGGGAGAAAACATTTTGGCCATCTAAAAGAATCTGTCGAAGATTTAGAAAAAAAATTGATTGCCGACGCCATGGAAAAGGCTGACGACAATCAAACAAAAGCTGCGGAAATACTTGGTATGTCTGAACGCATGCTACGCTACAAACTTAAGAAATATTCTTAAAAGCCTAAAGCGGCTTGCCTGACAGCTACTTTTCGATTCTTTTCTTCAGTTCGGTAAGAATCTTGTAGTGTTTTCTTTCTTCTTCTATAATTTGCTCGATAGTGTCGTGTTGCGCCGAGGGAACTAATTTTTTAATTTCGTGATAATAAAGAATTGAATCCAGTTCGCGCCTGATGGCAAAGTCAAATGCGGCAATCGTGTCAGTTACTCTGGATAGTTCCTTATCCATCGCTTCTTTAGTGAAAATTATGTTGTTATCGACGTAAGAACGTAAATATGCGCTATATTCTCCCGCATAGCTTTCGGGAGGATTATATTTTTCTATTTTTGCGAAGATACCTTCAAAAATCTTTTTGTGATTCGCCTCTTCTTTTGCCAGATGGGCAAAAAGTTCTTTTGCTTCCTGTTGCTTTGCTATCTGCTCGGCAAATTTATAAAAATTAATGCCGTTTTCCTCAATCCTGATGGCTACTTCCACGATGTCACTTGCTGTAAAAACTCCCATACTTAACTCCTCCTGATTTGGATGATTTAACTTTTAAAAGTTGAGCATATTTCTTCAACTAATGCAATGGTTTTGCATTTCGCGCAAGGGTTTTAATTAGCTATGTAACTGATTTGACAATAATTTTATTCAGTGTTCTAAAGCTTTTTGTTTTTTACGCTGATTATTACACGTATGGTCGGCGGCTTTCTTTCCGGAAAATAAACGCCCTCGGGCAATACAACTTTTGTATCAATGGTAGTGTTGGAAGTTATATTCTGTAAATCGATTGGTTCTGTTTCAATCTTGATTTTTTCATGATTCATGCGGGAATCAAAAAGGAGGTTAATTTTTTGGGGCGATATGCTTATCCTTTGCAATGAAAGGTTGTTTGGTAAGGAATTCTGGGTCGCAATTTTTACGGGAAAGGAACCACTTATCAGCCGCGTCGCGTAAATATAGGCCTTGGTCGGTTTTATTTCCGTAATCGATAAATTAGAGGGTACGCTGATCATATCCTTAGAAAGTATAATTTCTTGTTTTATCGCGGATACTGAAGAAAGATCCAGAGATAATTTTAGCGCGCGTTCATCAAGTAAATAAAAAGCCTGTTGGGGGCCTTGAAGAATGACCTTTGCTTCGGTCAGGCGTGGTTCATCAATTCGCCAATCAGTCGGAACATTTCGATATTCAATCGGAATAATAAAATTACGGCGCACGATTTCTCTTTGATAGCCAAAGGCAAACCATAAAATGCAGGCCAAAGCCAGAGCGATTATTTTTTCTTTGGAATTTTCTTTAAGCCAGGCGATCACCGGATGCCGTTTTTTTAATGGAACATTGCGCACATAAAATTTATCCAGTTCGCTATGCAGCTCGGAAGCGTTATTCATTTTGATAAGTATACCCTGGTAGGCAATCGATATTGATCTGGATTCTTCTGAAACGACAACACAAAGGGTATCGGAACGCTCCGCGAGCCCGACCGCTGCCGTATGTCGTAAGCCAATATTTCCGTATCTCGATGTGTTCACAGACAAAGGCAAATGACAGCTAAACATTTTTACTTGGTTGTCTTTGATAATAACCGCTCCGTCATGGCCTTCAGAGTGAGGATCGAAAATGCTTTGCAGCAGAGGTTCGCTGAGCAATCCATCGAGTTTTGTTCCTCCGTTCAGATGTCTCTCCAGGTGATCTTCGCCCTGCAGGACAATTAACGCGCCGACGCCTTTTTTTGAAAGATCCGCCGCCGTGTGCGTTATTATCTCGGAGGCTTTTTCCAGGTCGGAAAGGGGACGGGACTTTTTCCTGAGATTGCCCAGGAGAGCCAATCTTTCAAAAAGGTTGCGTAAATCTTCCTGGAAAATTACTACCAGCACAAACAATACGATGGCGAAAAAAGATTGAAGCACGATAGTGGTAAGATAAAGCTGCATGAAACGGGCGGCTATATAAACTCCGCCAAGAAGAATGATGCCGATGAGTACAAAGCGCGAAGCTCTGTTTTTAAACCAGATAAAAAAAGCAAAGAGCATTATGGCAATAATCGCGATATCCAGAACATCCTGTATCCGTAAGCTCTTTATGGCGGATAACGCAGCATTGACCAGATCCATGCGATTTCCCTTTTGCTTTATTGTGAACGTTATACAGAAAAAACTTTCAACCTGTCAAGCAAGATTATGAAATTATATGATTATTAGATTTCGTTTTCATTTGACACGGCATAAGCGATTGCCTATACTGCTAACAACGAAGATAATAACCCATAGAAATAGAAAGAGAGGTTTCAATAATGGATGAAAGAACAATGAGAAACATGAGAGATGGAGTAAGGAAAGTGCCGACTCCTATATTGGCTGCGGCCATAGTGATATTAGTCCTTCTTTTTGCAAAGCCGTGGGTTCAGGTGGGCCCCGGGCAGAGAGGAGTTGTCCTTTATTTTGGCGCCGTCCAGGAGGATGTATTAGGGGAAGGGCTTCATTTCCGGATTCCTATCATGCAGGAAGTTGTGTTAATGGACGTCAAGGTGCAGAAAGTAGTGACCGATACCGTCGCGGCATCAGCGGATCTGCAGGATGTGACATCGTCTATTGCCCTTAATTATCATCTGGTTCCCGATAAAGCCAATATTGTTTATCAAACGATTGGCGCTTACTATAAAGAAAGAATTATAGACCCCGCGATCCTTGAAGTGGTAAAAGCGGTATCCGCAACATATACCGCGGAAGCGCTCATCACCAAGCGGCCTCAGGTCAGCGAGGCGATGAGAATTTCTCTTATGGAAAGACTCAAAGAGTACAATATAGCAGTTGACGCTTTTTCTATTGTTGCTTTCAGTTTTTCCAAGGTGTTCGCGGAAGCGATTGAAGCGAAACAAACAGCGGAACAGCTCGCCCTTAAAGCGCGTAGAGATCTGGAAAGAGTAAAAATAGAAGCGGAACAAAAAGTTACGGCGGCAAGAGCGGAAGCGGAATCTCTGCGATTACAAAGAGCAAACATTTCACCTGATCTTATAGAGTTGCGTAGAATTGAGGCAAATCTCAAAGCCATTGAAAAATGGGATGGTATTTTGCCGCAGGTTGTGGGTACGGGAGGAGTGCCGCTTATTGGCCTTGGGGACGTGAAGAAAAGATAACAGATCAGGAAATTATTCAGTAAAAAAAGTATTGACAGGGTTATTTAGTGTTGCTATATGAGCACCCAATAAACGTAGGGAAAATTTTATGAATAAAAAAGAAGTCAAATTATCGCTTAATAACTGGTGGTGGTGGAGTCTCGCAGGGAGGATTTTCCGCCGCTGATGAAGTCTGATTAAAATCAAAGCCGTGGAGAACCTCTTGGGTCTTCACGGCTTTTTTATTTGTGCAAATATAAGTAAAGGCCGTGATAAAAAATCACGGCCTTTTTTTATGTAAGGAGAATGAAATGTACCAACCATCGTTTGCTGAATTCGAAAAATTTGCCCAAAAGGGCAACTTGATTGCTGTCTGCCGGGAAATCTTGGCCGACGTGGAAACGCCTGTTTCTGTTTTGATGAAACTGCAGCATAAAAAATACGTATATCTGCTGGAAAGTGTGGAAGGCGGCGAGAAATGGGGCAGGTATTCTTTTTTGGGCGTCGATGCCGCAATTATCTTCCGGGTCAGATCCCGTGAAGTTATTATTGAGGAGGGAACAAAGATTACTTCCCGTGAACATAATGGGCAGCCGCTGAAAGTTCTGCGCGGCTTAATGAACCGCTATAAATCGGTGACGGTGCCTGGACTGCCGCGTTTTTTCGGCGGAGCGGTGGGTTTCCTCGGTTATGAAATGGTGCGCTATTTTGAAAAACTGCCGCAGAGCGCCCAGGATGATCTGCAGATTGATGACGCGTTTTTTGTGATTAGCGATACCATCATGATTTTTGACAACATCCGCCATACCATAAAAATTGTATCCTGCGCCTATACGGAAGGTATCGGTTCGCTCGAAGAAATCTATAAGGAGTCATGCCGGAAAATCGATGCCATGATTGAAACTCTGTCGCTGCCCTCACCGCACGAAATAAACTCAGGCGCAGAAGATAAAGAAATTTCCTTTACCTCCAACATGACGCCAGCGGAATACAAAAGTGTTATCGGCAAAGCCAAGGAATATATTACGGCGGGAGATATCATTCAGGTTGTTCTCAGCCAGAGATTCGAGACAGACTGCCACTGTCATCCAATCGATCTTTACCGGGCGCTGCGTTACGTCAATCCTTCTCCCTATTTATTTTATCTTAAGCTTAATAACCTGACTTTAATCGGGTCTTCGCCGGAAGTCATGGTTAGGCTCGAAGGGGATACGATGGAGCTCAGGCCGATTGCCGGCACCAGAAGAAGGGGTAAAACGGAGCAGGAAGATCGCGCTCTATCCGATGAATTGCTTTCCGACGAGAAGGAAAGGGCGGAACACGTCATGCTGGTGGATCTGGGCAGAAACGATCTGGGACGCGTGGCCCAAACCGGAAGCGTGCAGGTGAATCAATATATGGTGGTGGAAAAATATTCTCATGTCATGCACCTGGTTTCCAATGTCCGCGCGCAACTGTCCCAAGGCAAAGATGCTTTTGATGTTTTGGCCGCGACATTTCCGGCGGGTACTTTAACCGGCGCGCCGAAAATCCGCGCTATGGAAATTATTGATGAACTGGAAAAAGTAAAGAGAGGTCCCTACGGCGGCGCGGTTGGTTATTTCAGCTTCAGCGGCAATATGG
>DHGA01000033.1:25648-32441 GCA_002402545.1 Syntrophaceae bacterium UBA4810 | reverse complement strand
CAGAAAAAACAGCTCGACACCATCGGGCAAAACGTCAGAGCCCTGTCTGTTGACGGAAAATTTGACGATTGTCAGAATCTGGTCAAACAGGCTTTTGCCGATAAAGAACTGGCCAAATTTAATTTATCTTCCGCCAATTCGATTAATTTCGGCCGTATCTTGCCGCAGATTGTTTACTACGTTTATGCCTACGTGCAACTCGCGCAAGGCGGTGAGGAAATTATTTTTTCCGTTCCATCCGGAAATTTCGGCGACGCGCTCGGATGTGAATACGCGCGCCGCATGGGACTTCCGGTAGCCAAGCTCATCATGCCCACTAACGAAAACGATGAATTCCCGGTTTTTTTACAGACGGGCAAGTATAAGAAAGTTTCTCCTTCACGCGCCTGCATATCTAACGCCATGAATGTCGGCCATCCGAGCAATCTGGCGCGCTTTTTTGAATTGTACGGAGGCACTGTTGACCGTTCAGGTAATGTGCATCGTTATCCCGACCTGGAAAAAATGCGCGAGCATATTTATTCCGTAAGTATTTCCGATAAGCATACCAGACAAACCATTAAAGAAGTATACGAGAGCTACAAAGTGATTTTGGAACAGCACGGCGCTGTGGGCTGGGCGGGCTTGGAAGCTTACTGGAAAAAAACCGCGGATAAAAAACTGGCTGTTTGTCTCGAAACAGCGCATCCCGCTAAATTTCCGGAAGAAATTCAGAATCTTTTGGGGCTGAAACTGGATGTTCCCGAAAGTCTAAAAGACGTTGATTCCCGCGCAGGCAGCACTGTTGCGGTGACCAACAGATATGAAGATTTCAAAAAGTATCTGGAAAAAAGCTTAAAGATTAAACTATAGAGTTGTTTTTTTGGACTGTTTCAGAAATTTGTTTTCGATTAAATCAGCAATGCTTTTGGCATCATTGATATCGAAAAAGGGAACGCCGGCGTCTATTTTTGTATCCGCGGCCAGAGCCAGCAAATTATCTTCTTTTTTACATAATAGTTCGCGCTTGAGCGCCGAGCGGAAAACCTCGATTTTGGGAAAAAGATTTCCTTTATATCCTTCGGTAAGAATGATGTCCGCGTTTTTCACATAAGCATCTCTTATTTCCTCAAGGGAGTGATCGTGGTCCACATCCTTTATTATCGCCATTTTTTGCGGCGAAGAAATAATGGTTGTGTGTGCGCCAGCTTTTTTGTGCCGCCAGCTGTCCTTGCCTTCATGGTCAATATCAAAACCATGCACGTCATGCTTAACCGTGGCTACGCGATAGCCCCTTTTTGTCAATTCCGGAATAAGTTTTTCCAGCAGGGTTGTTTTGCCGGAGTCTGATTTACCGACGATGGATACTATTGGTATGCTCATGATTTATGAATATTCTAAGTTATGTTTAAAATTACTCTCACCGGATGTGAAGATTCGCTTTGATTCAATGCATAGCATATAAGTGATTTGTTGACCACTTTCCAGTAAAGATTTATAATCCGAAAAAAGAATAGTATCAATATATACATGTTTACATTATAATACTGCATAAAAATTAATTTTAGTATTAGTCGAAGCAAATAGAATATTTTTTATCAGGAAACGCCAAGGATATTAAGGGGCTATGGCGATTAAATCGAAAACGTCCGTTAAACATAAATCAGCAGCAAAACCGAACAAAAAAACCATTTCCAAGCGGTTGGCGCCTCAAAGGGATGCTACGATCGAAGCGCTGCGTCAGAGCGAAGAGAAATATCGAACTATCATCGAAACCATCAAAGACGGCTATTTTGAAATTGATCTTGCCGGACGTTTAACCTTTTTCAATGACTCCCTGTGTGAGATCCATGGTTATCCTAAAGAAGAATTAATGGGCACGGATAACCGGCGGTATGCGGATAAGGAAAACGCAAAGAAAGCGTTTGCCGCATTTAATGAAATCTACAAAACAGGGAAAGCAGGTTCTATATTTGATTACGAGATTATAAGAAAAAACGGGACGAAAAGACAGGTCGAAGTTTCTGCTTCCTTAAAAAGGGATTCATTGGGCAAGCCGATAGGATTCAGAGGAATCACACGCGATGTTACCGAGCGCAAGCAGGCAGAGGGGGCGCTGCGGAGCAGCGAGGAGCGGTATCGGGCATTCGTGGAAAACGCCAGCGACGTCGTTTTCCAGACAGACGCCACCGGACACTTCACTTTTGCTAACCCGGCGATGCTGCATATTTCGGGATACTCGGAGACAGAGTTTATCGGAATGCATTACAGGAAATTGATCCGTCCGGATAAGTATGAGGAAGCCATGAAGGTGCTGGTGGGCCAATATCAGCGTCGA
The DNA here is from genome assembly GCA_002402545.1 of Syntrophaceae bacterium UBA4810. GTDB lineage: Bacteria > Desulfobacterota > Syntrophia > Syntrophales > Smithellaceae > UBA4810. The sequence goes on along the minus strand of DHGA01000033.1, from coordinate 30,124 downwards.
ATTCAAAATACGTATCACGAATTTCCCATTGTCACGAAAGACGGGCGTGAAAAATGGATTGGGCAAAATACGCAGCTGCTTTTTGAAAATGGCGAGCCTTCCGGTTTCCAGGCAGTGGCTCGCGATATCACCGACAAAAAACTAATGGAAGAATCCCTGCAACAGTCCGAGGAAAAATATCGGACCATTCTGGAAAACATTGAAGATGGCTATTACGAAGCAGATATTGCCGGTAAATTCACCTTTTTTAATAATTCCATGTGCCGAATCTTTGGGTATCCCCAAGAGGAATTGATGGGCATGAGCATTAGGCAATATGCAGATAAAGAGAACGCAAAAAAAATCTTCCAAACATTTAATGAAGTTTACAGAACAGGAACGCCAGCTGAAAGATTCGATTGGCAGATTATAAGAAAAGACGGCGCTATAAGATTCGGTGAAGCATCGGTATCGTTAATAAAAGATCCATCAGGCAATCCAGTCGGGTTTAGGGGAGTCACCCGCGATATCACCGAGCGCAAACAGGCGGAGGAGGCGATACGGGAGAGTGAGGAGCGGTATAGGACATTTGTGGAAAACGCCAGCGATATTATTTTCCGGACTGATGTCAACGGACGCTTCACCTTCGCAAATCAGGCGATGCTGCGCATTACGGGATACTCGGAGGAGGAGTTTATCGGCAAGCACTACCGGGCGTTGATCCGCCAGGACAAGTATGAAGAAGTCATGAAGCTGCTGACGGGCCAATATAAAAGTCGCATTCCAAATACGTATCAGGAATTTCCCATCGTTCGGAAAGACGGCCAAGAAAAATGGATCGGGCAAAATACGCAGCTGCTTTTTGAAAATGGCGAGCCTTCCGGTTTCCAGGCAGTGGCTCGCGATATCACCGAGAACAAACTGGCCGAAGAAAAAATTCAATACATGGCCTCTCACGACTCACTGACAGGCTTACCCAACCGCATGATGTTCAGCCATCTGCTGAACCACTCCATTCAGACGGCAAAGCGTTATCAGAAGCAAATTGCCGTTTTATTTATGGATTTGGACCGTTTTAAGATTATCAATGATACGCTGGGGCATGATGCCGGCGATCTTCTGTTGCAGGTTGTCGCGTCGCGTTTGAAGCAAACCCTGCGGTCGGCTGATGTCGTCGCCCGCCTGGGAGGAGACGAGTTTGTTATCCTGATTGAGGAAGTGAAGAATTCAAATCAACTCGAAGCGGTGGCTAAAAAAATTCTTTCCGCGGTTATGACTCCCATAACTATTTTATCTGAAGAGTGTCGAGTTACCGTAAGCGTCGGCATCAGCGTATTTCCCAGCGATGGCCAGGATGAGCAAACGCTGATGAAAAATGCCGATAACGCCATGTATTTTGCTAAGGAAGAGGGCAAAAACACTTTTAAGTTCTACTCCTCTTATAATAAGTCGCACGCCGTAGAAAGGTTATCCATTGAAAATAACTTGCGTTTTGCCCTGGAAAGAAACGAGTTAAAGCTTGTTTACCAGGCTAAGGTGGATTTCAAAACCGGGCTCATTACCGGGGTGGAGGCGCTGCTGCGTTGGGACAGCCCGGTTTTGGGCCCAATAACGCCCACACAATTTATTCCGGTAGCCGAACAAACAGGTCTGATTGTCCCCATTGGCCGGTGGGTTATGGAAACAGCCTGCGCCCAAAATGTCGCCTGGCAGAAACAGGCTCTTCCGCCCGTGTGCATGGCGGTAAACTTGTCATTGCGTCAGCTTTTGGATGAATACTTGCTTGCCGATATCAGAAAGGTGCTTAAAAGTTCCGGCATGGCGCCGAATCTGCTGGAGCTGGAAATCACCGAAAGCATGGTGATGTATAATCCTGAAAGAGTAATAACTACATTAGTTAAGATAAAAAATTTGGGCGTGCGCCTCGCCATTGACGATTTCGGCACCGGCTACTCTTCCCTTTCACAAATGAGATATTTCCCCGTGGACACGCTGAAGATAGACCGCTCCTTTATCCGCAATATTCCCAAAGATTCAGAAGACAAGGCGATTACTCAAGCGATTATTAAAATGGGTAAAACTTTGAGTCTGTCCGTTGTTGCCGAAGGCGTGGAAACAAAGGAACAAATGGAATTTTTGCGTGAGCAGTCCTGTGATGAGATGCAGGGGTTTTACTTCAGCAAGCCCGTTGCGCCGGAGATATTTGCAAAGCTTTTGGGCGGGCATGATACTTGACTGCCAACTTGAAAATTAATAAAACAACAAACAGAGGCTTTCAAGCGTCTTTTGTTTTCAGAAAACATTTTGATCTTTTAGTAACTGACGCCTCGGTTTTTTTTCATATCTCTTGACATAATTAGTGTTTCCTGTTAATAAATTCCTGTAAATTGAAGATAAATTTACGATAATTCTAATTTCGGTGAGGAAGTGCTTAAATGTTTCATTTATACGCTCACTCTATCACAATGAGGCTAAGCTCACCGCTTTCGACAAGCAAGTCAACAAATATCCAGAAAAATGTAGGTATAAAAAAAGATTAATATTTTATGCAGCGCTAACTGCTGCAAGTAATTGATATGTTTCTTAATCGCGTCTATTAAAATTTTTGGGAGGGTTTATTAATGATGAAAAAAAATATGTTTTTGATATCAGCGGTACTTGCAATCAGCCTCATTTTTTCTTTTTCCATAGAAAATAAGGCAATTGCCGCCGAGACCATTAAAATAGGCGCTGTTTTGCCCTTAGCTGACATTACCGGAAAAGACGCATCCAGATCAATGCAGCTTGCCGTAAAGCAGATTAATGCCGCCGGTGGTTTATTGGGCAGACAGGTGGAACTGGTTTTGGTTGATGATGAAGGAATGCCGGATAAAGCCGCCGCCGCTATAGAAAAATTAGTTAATACGAACAAGGTTGATGTAATAGTCGGCGGTATAGGCAACGCGATAACCATGGAAATAGTGCCTTTGTTAAAAAGATATCAAAAAATAACAGTCTGGACCGGCGCTTCTTCAGCTAAGGTAGACGAGGCATTAGAAGGGCAGAACTGGTTTTTTCATATGCACGCATGGGATTATGAGCTAGGCCCTCATTATGAAAAGATATGGAGAGAAATTGAACAAAAATACCCTCATGTTAAGAGAAAGGTAATATTTGTCGCTTATCGAGAAGACCCTTTCGGCTCTGATATTTATAACGCGAGCATTCCCGTGGCGAAAGCCTATTTAAATCCGTTGAGGGGAGAAGTTTACAAAGACGCCGCTGATTTCCCCGCGTTATTGAAGAACGCCGTAAAATTTGCGCCGCATATTTTTATTTGGGATGGTTCGGAAAAAGATGCCGCACCGATGTTGGAAGCTGCTAAAAATTATGGATTCGCGCCACCCATTTTCCTGGGTAAATCGGTGGTAACATGGCCCGCTGATTTTGGTAAACAAATAGGCGCCGAAGGAGTTATGTTTTACGGCTACTGGCATGAATCCATGAAAGAAAGAAATAAGCCATGCCTCGAATACATTGATGCTTTCAATAATGAATTCAAAGAGACGCCCGCGACTTACTTTGGTCCTTTAGCTTATTCAAATATAATGATTGTTGCTGACGCCATCAAAAAAGCAGGTTCTTTGGAAAAAGAAGTTTTGATAAGCACTCTGGCGTCGACAAAATATGAAACTCCTCTAGGGGACACAATTAGTTTTTACAGATCGCTGGGTGTAACGTATCAGGCGGCAATTTATCCCAAGCTGTTTCAATGGCAAAGTGGAAGCGTAAAAATTATCTGGCCGTGGGAATTAGCCACAGGTAAATTGATTTATCCATTCCCGGCACAAGGTTTTAATCCGCCGCCCGCTTTGGAAGAAGAAGATCTAATGGCAGAAACAAAGAAACCTGTTGCCGAAGCCAAGCCGGCTGTTAAGCCCACAAAACCTGTTGCGGCGCCCGTAAAAAGTACAGCTCCCGTCGTTAAGCCTAGACCTGTAGCGCCAGCTCCTAAACCAGTGGCTCCCGCTCCCGCTCCAATTGCAGTTGCTCCAGCCCCGGCCCCGGCCCCGGCTCCAGTTGCTCCGGCCCCGGCTCCCAGACCGTATACTGAGGATGTAGATATGACTGGGCGCTGGGGAGTGACCGTTATCACGCCGCGGGGTCCGGGTAACCCTGATTTTAACTTGAAGCAGGATGGTAATAGATTAACCGGTGATTATAAGGGTCTGTTTGGAGAATCATCAGTAAGAGGAAGCGTTGAAGGGAAAAAATTTGTAATCAGATTTTCGCTGGGCGGGGTAGCAAGTGTTTATACGGGCACGGTTGATGGTAATAAAATGTCCGGAAGTGTTGAGCTTTCAGACGGAGCAGAGAAGTTGCTAGGCACTTTTAGCGGAGAAAGAACAAGCGCACCCCCTGTTGTTAGGTCCAGACCTGTAGCTCCAGCCCCTGTTCCTAAACCAGTGGCGCCAGCTCCGGTTCAAGTGGCCCCCGCTCCCGTTGCACCAGCTCCTA
>DHGA01000033.1:0-25602 GCA_002402545.1 Syntrophaceae bacterium UBA4810 | reverse complement strand
CTCCTAAACCAGTGGCGCCAGCTCCAGTTACCGCGGCCCCGGCTCCCAAACCGGCCGCTGCGGATGTAGATATGACCGGGCGCTGGGGAGTGACCGTTATCACGCCGCGTGGCCCGGGTAACCCTGATTTTTACTTGAAGCAGGATGGTAATAGATTAACCGGTGATTATAAGGGTCTGTTCGGAGAATCATCAGTAAGAGGAAGTGTTGAAGGGAAAAAATTTGTAATCAGATTTTCGCTGGGCGGGGTAGCAAGTGTTTATACGGGCACGGTTGATGGTAATAAAATGTCCGGAAGTGTTGAGCTTTCAGACGGAGCAGAGAAGTTGCTAGGCACTTTTAGCGGAGAAAGAAAATAATATTTTGTGAAATAAAAAAAGAAGAAATTAGTTTCGGGTTTTAGAAGATATAAATCAGCATGAGACAGAACCGAAGCTAATAAGCATTAATGTTTTTGAAGATAGCTGAACTATTATGCGAGTTAAAATAACATTTAAAAAATAGAATGTTTTTTGGAAAAGGAGGGTGTGCGTAATGAGAAAAACCTATGGAATTATAATAATTGTAGCTACCATCACAGCTCTGGTGATGTTGGCATCTACAGCTGTTGCCCAAACGGTATATAAATGGCGATTGGTTTCTTGCTGGCCGTCATATTCATCTTTTGCTCAGGCCGAAAAGCGCCTTGTTAAAAATATTTACGAGCTTAGCGGCGGGCGCCTGCAGATCACCACCTATTCAGCAGGAGAACTTGTTCCCTCGATGGCTGTTTTTGATACAGTCGCCAAAGGTGCCGCGGAGGTGGGTATAGATTATGCCGGTTACTGGCAGGGTAAAAACTCCGCATTTGACATACTGGGAACAGTACCCATGGCGGCTTCCCAGCATGACGTGGTAAACTGGTATTTTCATGCCGGCGGACGAGAGCTATATAATGAAATATACGGCAAATATGGGCTTCATTATATGTTGCAAGTTGTTGTATCAGCTGGATCAGGAATACGTTCACGCACGCCTATTAGAACGCTTGCAGATCTCAAGGGGAAAAAAATTAGAGTGTCTGGAAGAGCGGCAGGTTACGTTATGGCAAAAGCCGGGGCTACTCCGATGATGACAGAACCCGCACAAATAGCGCAAGCTTTAGCTACAGGGCAGCTCGATGGCGCAAGCTTCAACGCTCCTGGTGTTGATTTAAGCCTTGGCTTAGCAGAAGTTACCAAATATAATATTGGTCCTGGTTGGAATATTCCGTCGGCGTCTGGAGGCGTATTGATTAACAAAGATGCCTGGAACACACTGCCGCCTGATTTAAAGAAAATTATGGAAGTTGCCGCAGTCGATAATCTTGCTTTTTACGTTTCTTTTTCTGAATGGGACAACGTTCAGTCACTTAAAAAGTTTGAGGAAAAAGGCACTGTAGTTACCAAATTTTCCGATAAAGAATTAGCTCAAATAGAAGCATGGGTTTGGGAATTTATTGAAGATGAAGCTAAGAAAAACCCCGACTTTGAAAGAGTTGCCACTTCCTATTTTCAGTACATGAAAGATTTTGCTACGACACGTGAGTATCAGGAACCATACTCCCAGGGACGAAATCCGACCAGGTACCCCAAATTGCCTAAATTGAAATAAATGTTATTGTGCCTTGCCGCGGATTATTATTCTAACCGCGATAAAATATTATTAACTGAAAACGAATTACATAAAAAAGGAGCAAAACATGGTAGGGGAAGCATTAATTAGATTATCTAATTTCCTTGATAATATTATTGAATGGTCAGGAAGGATTTTTTGCTGGCTTGTAGTGCCCTTGACCATAATTATTATTATCGAATTTGTATCTAGATTATTAAATACGCCTAGAGTCTGGACTGATGAAACCAGCAGGTTTATTTTTGGCGCTCATTTTATGTTGTGCGCCGCCTATGGATTGCTTTACGGTTCCCATGTGCGTATAGACCTTTTTGTCAGCATCCTGTCTCAAAGGGTGCAGGCTATTATTTCCATCATTTGTTACCTTTTGTTGTTTTTCCCGTTTGTTGTGGTCTGGCTTTATTATGGATGGGATTATTTTTATACCTCATGGTCAGCCGCGGAAACATCATATAGTTTTTGGGCACCTGTCCTATATCCGATTAAATTCGTTATTCCAGTTGCCGCATTTCTGTTGATAATACAGGGTATATCGGAAGTAATCAAATCAATTGTAACCGTTACTATATTATCGGAGATATCAGGGGAGGTGTTCGAATGAGTTTGACGACAATTGCCCTTTTAATGTTTTTAGCTGTTATTGTTTTTTTCTTCCTTGGTCATCCGTTGGCTTTTGTTCTCGGCGGAGTGGGAACGTTGTTTGGTTTTTTCGTGGTGGGGACAGGTTTTTTCAGCACCTTTATGGACCGCATTTTTGTCGGTATCATGGGAAATTTCACGTTGGTCGCCATCACTCTTTTTATTTTAATGGGGAATTTTTTGACTATCTCCGGAATTGCCGATAGGCTCTTTGAATCTTTGCGTTTTTTTCTGGGGGCAACGCGCGGTGGTTTGGGCGTCGCGGTCTTGGCTGTTTGCGCTGTTTTGTCCGCCTGTATCGGCATTGTGGGCGCCTCTATTGTAACAGTGGGTCTTCTAACGGGGCCGATGCTCTTGCGTTACGGATACCAAAAGGAATTGACGATGGGTATTGTAGCCGGCGGCGGCACATTGGGATTGATAATCCCTCCCAGCATCATGCTCATTATCATGGGTGATACAGCCGGGGTGCCGGTAGATAAAATGCTGGCCGCGGCTGTTATTCCCGGTCTTTTTATAGGCATTCTTTACGCGACCTATATCCGCGTTCGTTGCGGTCTGAATCCTGAAGTGGGGCCGCCCATTCCCGCAGAAGAAATATCGCTCATGCCTTTTGGCGACAGGTTGATGGATTTCGTCATGTATTCTCTTTTGCCGCTGGCGTTGATTGCTGGTGTAATCGCGGCAATATTTTTTGGATTTGCTTCCCCCGCGCAAGCCGCGGGAATTGGCGCTACAATAGCTTTCCTTTTAGTTTTGATTTACCGCCGTTTCAACTGGCCAGATTTTCTAGCCACCCTTTACCAGACAGCTAAGGCAACTACCATGGTTATGATCATCATGGTCGGCGCGTCTTGCTTTACGGGAATCTTTTTGGGTATGGGTGGCGGCAAAGCCATTGTTGATACGCTGATCGCAATAGGGTTAGATAAATGGGGACTGTTCTTTGTTATGATGATTTCTCTGGTTATTTTGGGATGTTTCATTGATTGGGTTGGTTTGATTTTCCTTATCTTCCCCATCTTTTTGCCAATCGCACGTTTAATGGGTTTCGATATGGTTTGGTTTGTAATGATGATGGCTCTTTATCTGCAGATATCCTTTCTTCTGCCTCCCTTTGGTTACGCGCTCTTTTATCTGGCCGGCATGAAGATTCAGGGCATAAAATGGGGGCATATTTACCGGGGTGTTTTGCCGTTTCTCATTATTCAGATAATAGCCTTGTTTATTTTCACCTCCTTTCCGGATCTTGTTTTGTTCTTGCCAACAGTGCTATACGGGTGATAATTTTTGATTAATGCGCGATTGTGGCGGGAAATGGATATCAATCCATTTCCCGCTTTTTTATGCATAAAGATTAGTATTTCGGGGTAAGGTTAAAATAATTAATGTAATAGGGCCTGTATTAAAAAGTAAAGATGAATCAATATAATAAAGTGTTTAAATCCTTGACTTTTTTTCCTGCCGGTTTTAAAGTTCCAAAATTATAATAGTAGTGGTAAATCACCTCCTGGTATTAATTGATCATGAATGTAAAAAAACGCATTGCTGTAACAGGGTTAGGCACAATAAATGCCCTGGCAAAAAACATTTCCGGTTTCACTAAAGCTCTGCAGGAAGGTGTTTGCGGCATCGGGCCGCTGAATCTTTTTGACACAAGAGAATTTCGCACAAAAAACGGCGGACAGATAAAAGATTTCATTCCCCGCGACTATATACCCAGCCAATATTCGTTAAAAAGAATGTCACGCGCCGATCAGTTTTCTTTTGCCGCGGCATTGGAAGCGCTTCGTGATGCGGGGCTGTATCCAGTGCCTGCACAATTAAAGGAAGAAATGGGAGTGGCCATCGGCGGCGGCTCCGGCGGTCTTTTTGAAGCGGAAAATTTTTACAGCGATTTACTGAAGAAGGGTTCTTCCCGTTCCAGGTTTTCCGCGCTCTCCAGTGTTTATTGCGCTTCTTCCGCAGACCGAATTATCTCCGCGTTTGGTTTAGCCGGTCCAAAAACAACTTTTATGACAGCCTGTTCCGCGGGCGGCACGGCACTGGGCTACGCGCGGGACTTGCTTGCGGAAAATCATGCATCGATTATGCTTGCCGGCGGCGTGGAACCAATGTGCCGCATCACCTACGCGGCTTTCAACGCCCTGCAATCAGTGGAGCCGGATGTCTGCCGTCCATTTGACCGCGACCGGGCCGGGCTTTCTCTGGGCGAGGCGGCGGCGATAATGGTACTGGAGCCCTTGGACGAAGCGCTGGCTAGGGGGGCAAAAGTTTACGCCGAAATTTTGGGTTACGGTATTTCCTGCGATTCTTTTCATATGACCGCCCCGGATGAAAAAGCTTCGGGCGCCGTTCGTTCCATGCAGGCCGCTTTAAAAGACGCTGATCTTTCTCTTGACGATATTGATTACATCAACGCACACGGCACTGCCACGCCGGTTAATGATCTGACAGAGACCAAAGCGATAAAAGAAGTGTTCGGACGGCGCGCATATAAAATTCCCGTAAGCTCAACAAAATCGATGCACGCGCATACTTTAGGCGCGTCGGGCGCCTTGGAAGGTATCGTCAGCGTACTGGCGCTGCAAAATGGTTTTATTCCCCCCACGATAAATTATTTAAATCAGGATCCGTTATGTGACCTTGATTACGTTACTGAAGGAATGCGCAAAGCAAATTTGCGCGCGGTTCTTTCCAATTCGTTTGCTTTCGGCGGTAATAACACAACTGTCATCTTCGGCAAATATTCTGAAAGAGGCGCGCGAAATGGCTGAAAAATTAAGGCGGGACATAAAAAAGCGGGTTGTGGTCAGCGGGCTGGGTATGGTTACACCTTTGGGTGTCGGGAAAGAGGAGTTTTACCATCGGCTCTTTGGCGGAGAGTGCGGCATTGGTGAGATAAAATCATTTGATACTAAAGATTTTACCTCGCATCTCGGCGCGGAAGTGGCGAATTTTTCGCCGCGAGATTTTATTTCTGTAAAAAATCTGCGACGGATGGATAAAATATCGCCGATGGCGGTAGCCGCAGCGCGTTTGGCGTTGGAAGATGCGAAAATACAAGTTACTGTAGAGAACAGAGACCGTATCGGCATTATTCTGGGCAATGCCTTCGGCGCGACTGACGTAACTGTGCAGTTTGCCGAAAATCTGCTGGCGCAGGGGCCGGCGGTGGTAAATCCTATTCTGGTGCCCAATACGGTCATGAACGCGCCTGCCGGACATGCTTCAATAGAGTTGGGTTTTCGTGGCGTCAACACGACGGTTACTCATTATGCTGTTTCCGCGGAAATTGCTATGGCTTATGCTGCTGCGGAAATTCGCCGCGGCACGGCGGATTTTATCCTGGCCGGAGGTGTGGACATTTTGTCAAAATTTTACTATGAATCGCTCACCCGTTTCCATGCTCTTTCCCCGGCGGGAGGCGGCAAGGAGGGAAGCCGGCCATTTGATCAGGCGCGCAACGGATTTGTGGCGGGAGAAGGCTGCGGTATAGTGTGTTTGGAAAGCATGGAATCGGCACAAAAAAGAGGAAGCGATTATTATTGTGAAATCAATGGGTTTGGCCTTGGGTCATCCATTTGCGGCCCTACCCAATGGCCGCGTGAGTCCGCGGGAATTGAAAAAGTAATTACCCGCGCTTTGAAAAATTCGGAAGTTACTGCTGCCGAGATAGACGCTGTTTACGCCGCGGCTAACGGCGGCAAATATCTGGATGCCGCAGAAGCGCAGGCGTATGAGAAATTATTCGCGGATGCCCGGACGAAACCAGCCATAACGGCGATAAAAGGCGCGTTGGGTGAAAGTTTTTCCGGCGGCGGCATGCGCGCCTGCGCGTTGGCGCTGTCGATAAAAGAAAAAGCGCTGCCGCCGACATTGGGCTTGGTTAATCCCGTACTTCCCTTGAATTTTGTTGCGAATAAAAAACCAGATATTGATATTAAAAATGCTCTCCTTTCCGGCATTTCCTTTGGCGGAACCTACGCTTGTCTGGTTTTTGCCGGACGCGGCGAGCAAGGAGAATAGAAAAGTAAATAGTGGCGGATGATTGCCCGCGGCTTTTCGTTGGTTATTGCATGGCTATTACGAGGAATATCCTATCGCTCGTGTCTGGCGCGACATCAGAGTGACGCGAATACTGGCCGGTTCCAACGAAATAAAGAAAATGATTGTGGGTAGAGAAATAACAAAATAAATATGCTAAAGAGGAAAAATGAAATTTAAATTGATTTATCCCAAATGGGAGAAATTAGACAAGCAGACGAGATTCACACTGCCGCCGCACGGCCCGGTGGTCATGGCCGCGGCGCTGCCGGATTATGTTGATGTAGAATTTGTCGATGAAAATGTGCAGGAAATAAATTTTGCCGATGCCGTGGATTTTGTCGGCATTTCGATGATGCTGACCGCTCAGATTAAGCGCGGCTGGGAAATCGCCGCCGCTTACCGGAACAAAGGAATAAAAGTAATTTTCGGCGGTATCGCCACGATGCTGCACGCGGAAGAAATGCAGGAGCACGCCGATTCCGTGTTTTTGGGAGAAGTCGAGGGAAGATTAGAGCAGGTATTTGAGGATTTTAAGCAGGGCAAGTTGAAAAAAGTTTATGACTATATGCTAAATTTCCCGCCCATTGAAAACGTGGGCACCGCCCGGCGCGGCATCCTGAATAAAGATCTATATAATTATCGCGGCGTACAGATGGTTGATCTGGTTCATGCCTCGCGCGGCTGCCGGTTCAACTGTTATCCCTGCGCCGTGCGTTTTCTGGGCGGCAGAAAATTTCGTCCCCGTCCCTATGACAAAGTGGTCGAGGAGATGGCGAGCATCGATAACAACCGGCTTTTTATCGTGGATAATTCCCTCGCGCAGGATAAAGATTGGGAAATTGGTCTTTTTAAAGAAATGATTCCGCTCAAAAAGAAATGGTGCTGCCATCCTATAGAAGATGACGATAAGGTGCTGGATCTGGCGGCGCAGGCGGGCGCGTGGTTTGTTTATCAGGCGATTTTTGACTCCTCCGATTTTATCCGCGAGCGCATCAAACGCTATCACGATTACGGCATTGCCGTGGAAGGAAGTATCTTGCTTGGCCTGGATTATCACACCGAGGACTATATAAAAAAATGGATGGATTTTTTATTGGATGTTGAACTGGATATGGCGGAATTCACCATTCTTACGCCTTTTCCGCATACCAAAACATTTGATGATTTACATAACGCCAAAAGAATTTTTTCTTATGACTGGAGTGATTACACCTGCGGCAAAGTGGTATTTCAGCCCAAAATGATGACGCCGGAAAAGCTCCAGGAGATGTATTATTACTGCTGGGACAGGTTTTACGAAGAAGAGCCGGCCAATTACAAAATGTTCAAAATGCTTAAAAAAGTTATGGATAAAGAGAAAGCGGATGGAACTTATAAACCGCGCGTACGCGGATAGTTTTTTCATCCGGTAGCGAAAGGAGAAAATCAGGAGAAATGAGCAAGCAAAAAGTAAAATCCGCTGTGGTTGTTGACGGCGGCCATGTAAAAATCGAAGACATCATCGCTGTCGCGCGCGACGGATTGCGAGTGGAAATAAGTAAAAACAGTAACTTTGTAAGCAAAATGGGTAAAACGCAAAAAATATTAATGGAGGCGATAAATAAAGGAGTAGCCGTTTATGGTGTGAACACTGGTTATGGACGATCATGCGGTCGCCGTATCTTGATGGAGGCCGTTAAGAAAAACAGCATAAATATTTTTCGCTTCCACGGCTGCGGCACAGGCGACCCGATTGGTATCGAGGAGACACGCGCGGCAATGCTGTGCCGCATCATCTGTCTGGCGCGCGGTTATTCCGGAGTTTCTATCGGTCTGCTTAAACAGATGGTTGACTTCCTCAATAAAGGTATCACGCCCGTAGTGCCGGCGGAAGGCTCGGTTGGCGCCTCCGGTGATTTAACGCCGATGTCCTATATCGGCGCCTGTTTAATGGGTGAACGGGAAGTTTTTTATCAGGGTCAAAGAATGGCGACGGCCAGAGCGCTGAAAAAAGCCGCGTTGAAGCCGTATAAATACTTGCCGAAAGAACCGCTTTCCATGGTCAATGGAACAACAACCATGACGGGAATTGCCGCCATGAATGTGGAGCGGGCGGGGCGGATTTTATCTGCGGCGATTTACGCGACGGCGCTCAGTGTGCACGCGGTCAAAGGCAACGCGCATCATTTTCATCCAGTAATTTCCGAGGCCAAACCTTTTGCGGGACAAGGTTATGTCGCCGGCAAGCTTTTCGGCCTTTTAAAGGCAAATGTTTCCGCGCGCTACCTGGAAGACGACGCGCTGGAAGCCCTGCAGGATCCGTACTCGCTGCGCTGCGCGCCGCAGGTAATCGGCGTGTTGCATGATGCTCTCGCCTGGATCAGGAAGTGGGTGGAGATAGAGGCCAACAGTTCCAATGACAATCCTATTTTTGATCCCGCCACGGGTCAGGTGTTGATGGGCGGTAATTTTTACGGCGGTCATATCGCGTTTGCCATGGACGGCCTTAAGGCGGCTTTGGCCTCTGTCGCCGACATGTGCGACCGGCAGGTGATGCTTCTGGTGCACCCCGCGTTTAACCGGGGACTACCCGGCGATCTGGTCGGCATTACTGATAAATCAAACGGTCTTTACCATGGTTTTAAAGCCATGTCGCTTTCGTCTTCCGCGCTGGCGGCGGAAGCCTTGAAATTAACCATGCCGGCGGCGTCCTTTTCCCGTTCCACCGAATCGCATAATCAGGACAAAGTCAGCATGGGCACAATCGCGGCTAGGGACGCGGAAAGAGTCTGTACGCTTACTGAACGCGTTTTGTCCATTCACCTTATGGCCGCGGCCCAGGCCTGTCATTTAAGAAAAAATATTAATACCCGGCCGCTTTTGGCCAAAACCGCGCAGAAAATATCTTTAGTCAGCAAGCCGCTGGCCCAAGACAGGCCGCTGGATAAGGATATCGAAAAGATGTGCGCGGCAATCAGATATTCTGACTTTTTCAGGTTGTAAAAAAAATGAAAAACAAGCCAAAAAGTTTTGAAGTGAAAATCAGCGTGCCTTTTTTTGATCTGGATCCCATGCAGATCGTCTGGCACGGCAATTACCTGAATTATTTTGAAATAGCTCGCGCGGCGCTGTTTGATCATCACGGCGTCGACCTTTATTCTTATTATGAAAAACACAGCTTGATTTTTCCTATTATCAAAACTTCCACCAAGCATATCCTGCCGCTGCGTCATCGTGATGAAATAATATGCAAGGCCACGCTCGTGGATATTAACATCAAAATTGTCGTTGATTTTGAAATCAGGCTGACAGCAAGCGGTAAAATATGCGCGCGCGGTCGCACGGAGCAGGTAACCGTAAAAGTTCCGGAGATGGAAACTCTTTTTTCTATACCGGAGGAAATAAAAAAAGCGATGGGGTTTTAAATGGATAAATTGCTAAAGGATTCTTTCATTATCGGGGCGGAGCGCGTCTCCGCCTGGGCGGATTTGCTAGACGCGATTAACGTTTTTCCCGTAGCGGACGGCGACACCGGCCGCAATTTATCGATCAGCCTTTATCCACTGCGCACGGCGGAAGCGGACAGAAAAAAAGTGGTAGAGCAGCTTCTTTTTTCCGCGCGCGGCAATTCCGGCAATATTGCCTCCCGGTTTTTTTCGTCTTTTTACATGGCGGATTCCATACCTGATCTTGCGGTGAGGGCCCAGGAAGGAGCTCAAGGCGCCTGGAGGGCTGTTTCTGATCCCTGCGCGGGAACAATGCTGAGCCTGTTCGACGCTTTAGCCGAAGCTTTGCCCGCGACTCAATCAGCAGTGGATAAAGATGCTGCAGAAAAAATACTTACGCGCCTGGAAAAAGCGGTGCATGAGACAAGGGAAACGCTTCCCAAGCTGAGGGATGCGCAGGTGGTGGATGCCGGCGCGTTGGGCATGTATATTTTCTTTGAAGGATTTTTTTATGCGCTGGCGGGAGTCCCGGATAACCACCGGACGGTGACGGAAACATTTAAAGGCAGCCTGCGCATTTCCTCTTCCTTCCGTGAGGAAATGGAGAATGGTTACTGCGTGGATTTTGTTGTCGAGGCAAAAAATTCTTCTCCGGAAAAACTGGCGGAAATAACCAAAGGACAGGACAACGCGGTAATCATACCGGAAGGCAATGTTTATAAAATACACCTGCACACGGAAAATGCCGAAAAAGTAAAAGGACAGGTTGCCGGTTTGGGCAGCATGCTGCACTGGGAAGAAGACAATCTGGGCGCGCAAATAAAGGAGTTTATGAACGCTAGTGCCGGCCAAAAGATGAACATTATGACCGACGCGGCCGGCTCTGTAACCAGGGCTGATGCGAAAAAATACGGCATCACGCTGCTCAACAGCTATCTGACGGTGGGTGATAAATGCATGCCGGAAACTTACTATCAGCCGGAAGAATTATACGGCCCGATGCGCCAGGGAATAAAAGTTTCGACGTCGCAGGCTTCGGTGTATGAGCGGCATCAATTTTACCAGGCTGCTCTGGCGCGTTTTGAAAAGGTTTTATATTTATGCGTAGGCTCGGTTTTTACCGGAAATTATAATGTGGCCATGGATTGGAAAAAAGCTCATGATAAAGAAAACAGATTTTTTATCATTGATACGGGCGCGGCATCCGGCAGATTAGGCCTCACCGCGCTGGCGGCGGCGCGCTATTTGGCGCAGGCAAGCGATATGGAAAAAACTCACGCCTTCGCGCAAAAAGCAATCAGCACGTGTGAAGAATATGTATTTCTGGACAAGCTGCAGTACCTGGCCGCGGGCGGCCGGCTTTCCAAAACCAGTGCTTTTTTCGGCGATATGCTAAAAATGAAGCCGGTAATTTCTCCCCAACCGGAAGGAGCCAAGAAGGTGGGTGTGGTAAGAAATCAGGCCGATCAACTGAAAATGGCGCAGGAGAAACTTGCCGCATCTCTGCAAAAAGATTCGCGCGCTTTTATCATGCTTGAGTATTCCGATAACTTCGACTGGGTGAACAAAACGGTCAAGAAGCTCATCGGGCAGCTCTACCCGCAGGCGGAAATTATTTTACAGCCCCTGTCTTTAACCTCCGGCGCGCATATGGGCCCGGGGACATGGGCGGTAGCGTTTTTGCCGGAGTTTGCATTATTGTGAAAAGCAGGAAAAAAAGCAGCCTCCCGAAAAAAAGATCAATTAAACGTTTAGCTGTGGTTATCCCTGTTTACAATCATGCGGCAACGGTAGCGGAAGTCGTTCGCCAGGCTATGGAGTTGCGCTGTCCGGTATTTGTTGTCGATGACGGTTCAACCGATGACACCCCGCGAAGATTGAAAGAAATTTTGGGAATTAATGTCATTGCGCATAAGGAAAATAGGGGTAAGGGCGCGGCGATTTTAAGCGGCTTTGCCGCTGCCTCAAAGGTGGCCGACGGGGCGATTACCATTGATGCCGACGGACAGCATTATCCACAGGACGCGCGAAAGCTTATCGGCGCTCTTCCGGAGGGGATAAGGCCGATTGTGGTGGGCAAAAGAATATATGTACCAGGCGAGCATGTTCCCTGGACCAGTCGCTTTGGAAGAAAGTTTTCCAATTTTTGGGTTTGGGTATCCGGCGGCCCCGCTCTTTCTGATTCGCAAAGCGGCATGAGGATTTACCCCCTGCCGGAATCAATAGACTTAGCAGTTAAGGCGCGCCGTTTTCAGTTTGAAGTAGAAATCCTGGTGAAGGCCAAAAGAAGAGGGATTCCGGTCATTGAAGTGCCGGTGCGTGTCAACTACAACCCCGGCGGAAAACGAATATCACACTTTCGTCCGTTTGTTGATTTTATGCGCAACTCCTCAACTTTCAGCCGTCTGATTTTTACCCGCATATTTTCCCGCCGCTAAGCAAATTCCTTTTTTTCGCGTCAGGGTTTTTATCTTGCCACTGTCCGGGAAATATGTTTTATAAAATCATCGTTAAATACTTAATGTTGCAGCAGTTTACGGGTTAGCATGCACTGGGGTAAATACCAAATAAGATGGCCGGTTATCCTTTTTGTGACACTTGTCACAGTCTTGTTTTTTGTCTGGGAATCAGGCCATCTTAAAATTGAAACGGATATTCTCGAATCCATGCCGCAGCACGATCCCGTGCTGGCGGACGCGCGCCAGGTTATCGAGCACCTGCCGATTCAGGACAGAATCTTTCTGGATTTAGAGCAAACTACTGCCGACAAAGATAAGCTGGTCCGGGCGGCTAACTTTATCATTGATGAGCTTAAGCAAAGCGGCCTTTTTACCAAGGTAGGTATCAGCGACGACGCGCAGCATTTGGCGGGTCTTGTTGGACATGTTCTGGATGGTCTGCCAATTCTTTTGAGCGAACAAGAACTCCGCGAAAAAATCGAACCGCTTCTTAAGCCGGAAAAAATCAGAGATACTCTTTACGAAACCAGACGTTCGCTGGAGCAGCTCGAGGGAATCGGCCGCGCGGACATGATGACCAGAGATCCACTGGGTTTTTCCGGCATTGTTTTTAAAAAATTATCTTCGTTGCTGCCCGCTAATAACGCCCAATTCTATAAAGGTCAGCTGATTTCCGTTGACGGCCGCCATGCTCTGATAATCGCTCATATTAGCGGAATCGGTACGGATACGGCCAAAGGCGCGCAAATCGAGAAATTGCTGAAAAATATCGGGACAAAATTGCGCGCTCATTCGGATTTTTCCGGCGCGGATTATTTGATTGCGGCCGGCGGAGCATACCGCGCGGCGCTGGATAATGAGAGCATTGCCAAGCGCGACACCAGATTGGCGATAATGCTGACGACTATCGGGATAGCGCTGCTGCTTATCTTTTCTTTTCCGCGTCCGCTCATCGGACTTCTAGCGCTCCTGCCTTCAATGGTGGGGGCCATCAGCGCTTTATTCATCTGCTCGCTCTTGTTTAAATCTGTCTCCATGGTCGCGGTTGGTTTCGGCGGGGCAATTATGGCCTTTACAGTTGATTTGGGCCTAACTTATCTGCTTTTTCTGGATCGGCCCCAAGAGACTTACGGAAGGCGTGTCGCCCGCCAGCTCTGGGCGGCGGAACTTTTATCTGTTTTAACCACTTTCGGCGCGTTTTTGCTGCTGCTCATCAGCGATTTTAAGATTCTGGCGGAAATAGGCGTCTTTGCCGCTTTGGGCGTTTTCTTTGCCCTGCTTTTTGTCCATTTCATTTTTCCCCGCATCTTTCCCTATATGCCGCCGGCAAAGAGAAGAACAAATCCCTGGCTGATGAAAAGCGTGAAGATGTTCGCGGCTCCCGCTGCATGGAAAGTTACGGCGGTGATTTTGTTTGCGGCGGTGATGCTGTTTTTTGCCAAGCCGGTATTCAATGTCGATATAAGCGCCATGAATTCTTTGTTGCCGGAAACTATTGCCGCCGAGAAAAAAATGCAAAGTGTCTGGGGGGATTTTTCCGGCAAATGTTACGTGTTCCTGGAAGCGAGCGACATGCGTGAGCTGCAAAGCAAAAACAATGCGCTGCTGGATATTTTATCCGCGGACGGACAAAAAGAAATGTTCCCCGACGCTTTTTTGCCCGCGGTTCTGTTTCCGTCCGACGAGCGAAGTAAAAATAATTTTGAAGCCTGGCGCGTGTTCTGGAATCCGCAACGGCTGAAAAAACTGAAAAATGATTTCAATTTAGCCGCCGTGGAATTCGGTTTTGCCCCGGAAGCATTTGCGCCTTTCTGGAAAATGATTGAAAACTCAAAGCCGCGGACGTCGGAAATCACGGAAAATTATTTTGCGATGCTGGGTATTGCCAAAAGCTCTGCCGGATACACGCAGCTGAGCCTGCTCAATACGGGGCCCAATTATGACTCGGAAAAATTCTACGCGAAACTGTCCGCGGAAAATCTTGCAAAAATATTTGACGTCGATTTGTTCAATAAAAAGCTTGGTGATTTTCTAAAAAGCATTTTTATCGAAATCGCCCTGATTGTCAGCGTGGGTATCGTGTTGGTTGTCCTGCTGTTTCATTTGGATTTGCTTCTGTCGCTGGCGGTGCTGGCCCCCATCTCCTTCGCGCTGGTGGCCACGATGGGAACGCTTAAGCTGATCGGCCATCCTCTGGATATCCCCAGTATTATGCTCTGGATTGTCATTATGGGCATGGGGATAGATTACGCGATTTACTATGTCTGCATGTATCAGCGTTACCCGGATGACAACCATCCGGCGCTGGACACGATAAAGCTGGCCATGTTCATGGCCGCCGCCACGACTTTAATAGGCTTCGGCGTTTTGGCGATGGCCCGGCATTCGCTTTTGCGAAGCATCGGTTTGACCTCACTGTTTGGCATTATTTATTCTTTTATCGGCACTTTTTTCCTTTTGCCGACGCTGATGCATAAAATATTTTCTGCGATTGATTACCCGACCGGCCCGGTTGTGCCCGTATCACGTGAACATTTCCGGCGCGCTATTTTACGTTACCGTCACTTGCCCGGATATCCGCGCCTGTTTGCGCGCTTCAAAATGAAGCTCGACCCGATGTTTGCCGAATTGCATAAGTATGTTCAAAATCCGCGACGGATTATCGATATCGGCTGCGGCTACGGAGTTCCGGCTACATGGCTTTTGGAAATTTATCCGCGGTCAAAAGTTTTTGGGCTTGATCCGGATGAAGAAAGAGTCCTGATTGCCTCGCGGGTTATAGGTGAAAGAGGCAGCGTGCAGGCAGGCCGCGCGCCCGATTTGCCGCTTGTTGAAGGCAGCGTTGATCATGTGTTAATGCTGGATATGATTCATCTGCTTTCGGATGAAGAAGCAAAACTGGCGTTGCGGCGCATCTATGAAAAGCTGGAAGATGGCGGCACATTACTTATCCGCGCGACGGTACCAGCGGAAAGAAAAATTCCCTGGAAGCGCTGGATAGAAGTGCTCAGGCTGTTGTTTGCGCGCATTCCGGAACGTTTCCGCGCGCGCGAGGATTTAAAAGCATTAATTGCCAGCGCCGGATTTAAGGTCGACGTGTTTGACGCCGCGGTTGCCCAAGTTGAAGAAAAGTGGTTTGTCGGCAGGAAAGCATAATATTTTTAGAAAAACATACTGTTGACATATATTGGTTTGTCCTTGTAATATCTGTGTAAATTGGTGAGGAATAAGCTTATGTTCGGTGTTAAAAAGATATTGTTTGCCATAGATCTTGATGCGGCCAATATTGCGCCGGTCGTCAGTGCGCTAAAAATCGCGCAGTCCTTCGGCAGTGAAATACATTTTTTATATGTCAATGATCCGCAGGCCGGTTTTCGCCATCCTGCGGATCGCGAAGACGCGGTGGCGCTAAAAATGAGAGAGCTAGCCTCTGATGAA
The DNA here is from genome assembly GCA_002402545.1 of Syntrophaceae bacterium UBA4810. GTDB lineage: Bacteria > Desulfobacterota > Syntrophia > Syntrophales > Smithellaceae > UBA4810. The sequence goes on along the minus strand of DHGA01000033.1, from coordinate 9,938 downwards.
CTGTTATCTTCCGTGAGCGTAATCTACGCGACAGCGAAAGGTGATCTGGCCCAAGAAGTTGTCAAATACTGCGCGGATAACAGTATTAATTTGGTTATTGTCGGACATAAATTAAGGCCTAAAATATACGGGAAAGTTTTTGACAGTCCTGACGTAAAAATAATCGACGCGATAAATTTGCCAATTCTGGTTTTGCCAACAAAGTAAATCCATATATGCGGCATGTCATTATCCAGCGGGATACAGCAAAGTGGTAAAAAAAATATCCTATTATGTTGCTCTTTATTTTTCCAGACGGTGGGGAGTATGGTTTTTCCGCACTTTCTCCTGGTTTATCGCCACCGGTTATTACTTCCTTTTTCCCTGGCGCGTGGCGCACAGCTATAAGTTTTATAAAGCTCTAACTCCCGGTAAGAGTATTTTTTATTATTTGCACTGCGCATGGAAGCAGTATCATAATTTTACCAATGTATATATTCACCGCTTTGTTCATTTGCCGGAAGAGAAAATTGAATTTACCAAAGAGGGCTGGAAGCATCTGGACGAGGCTGTCGAAAAGAAAACCGGCGCCGTGGTAGTCATGTCGCATGTCGGCAATTGGGAACTTGCCGCGCGGATGCTGAAACGCAAAGGAATGCCAATGATGCTTTATCTGGGCGCTAAAGTAAAACACAAAGAGCAGGTGGAAAACATTCAGAAAAATAAATTGGCCGCGCACGGTATAAAGATAGTAATAACTTCCGAAGATGAAAAATCCCCTTTTGCCCTGCTCGAAGGAATAAAATTTTTGAGTGACGGAGGCATTGTTTTTATGAGCGGGGACCGCCTTTGGGGAAATCAGAGTTCTGTCATCGTGAATTTTTTGGGGCATGAAGTAAAAATACCGGACACGCCTCATTTATTTGCGCTGATGACCGGCGCGCCGCTGATAACTTTTTTTGTGTATGAAAAGGATTTTGGTAAATATCATGTGACGGTTTCCCCGGGTCGTAAAGTAGCTGCCTCGTCACGGGCTGACCGCAGACAGGCAGTTTCCCAGTCGGCTCAGCGTTATGCCTATGAGCTGACTGATTTTGTCCGCGCGCATCCATTTGAATGGCATCATTTCGAGCCTTTTTTAGGGGAAAAATTTGATAAGAAATCTTAATTAACCGGCGACAATGATTTGCTAGTCGTTTGGATAAAATTAGTATAAGAACAGCTCCTAAACAGCAGGAAAGTGTTTTAAATGAAGATAACAGAAGTTCCGCAAGACATTACATTTTACGAAGGCGAAAGGCGCGCCTGCTACGCGCTCAACGATGAGGGTAAATATGTAATTGTGCCCAGTACGGGTTGGGAATATGAAGAAGTGGTCAACGGTCTTGCCGTTAACGAACTGGCGGCGCATCTGGAGGAAACCAGGAAAGAGGTGCTCGTCGGCATCAGAAGCCCGCTTTTCTACCATATGGAGAGCCGGCAAATGAATCCCCGGATTCTGGCCAAGACGGCAGGCATTGCCGTATTCCGTGTAAAAAGACATTTTCGCCCGGAAATTTTCGCCCGGCTGAAGCCTTCTTTGCTGGCGCGTTACGCGAAGGCGCTGGCCTTGAGTGTGGAAGGATTAAAAATCGTCCCGGGAAAAAGAGATGGGAGAGGCAACAGTAAGTAAAATGAATTCAGAGATAACCGTCAGCGGTAGAGCTTTTATTCATCAACATGCGGCGCATTGCGAGAGCGGGGTCACCGCGGCGCTGTTTCGCGACAAGGGCGTGGAGATTTCCGAAGCTATGGTTTTCGGCATCGGCAGCGGCATGTTTTTCGGCCATTTGCCATTTATCAAATGGGTGGGAATGCCGATAACCACTTTTCGTTCCCGACCGCGGACACTTTTTCCTAAAGTCGCCAAGCGCCTTGGAGGAAAATTTTTTACCAAAGAATACCGCAACGCGCAAAAGGGAATGGTGGCGCTGAGAAACGCGCTAAGTGATGGCCACATTGTCGGTTTGACGACCAATATCTACTGGCTTTCCTATTTTCCCAACCGTTTTCGTTTTCAGTTCAACGGCCACAATATCATTGTCCTGCGCGAAATTAAAAACGGGTTTCGCGTCAGTGATCCTATTCTGGATCATCCTGTGGATTGTTCGACGGAAGATCTGGAACGGGCGCGTTTCGCTCGCGGCCCGCTGGAACCGAAGGGATTTATGTATTGGGCCGAGACTGTTGTTGAAAATCCTGATTTTCGGAGCGCCTGTCTCACGGGCATAAAAGAATCATGCTATATGATGCTGAGAGTGCCTTTCCCCTTTATCGGCATTAAGGGAATGAGATATCTGGCGAAAAACATTATCAAAAGTCCGGACAAGCTTGGTTTTCCGGAGGCCTGCCGGCGTCTGGCCAATGTGGTGCGCATGCAGGAAGAGGTCGGCACGGGCGGCGCGGGATTCCGGTTTATGTATGCCGCTTTTTTGCAGGAAGCCGCCGAACTTTTCGGTTCGGACGAACTTGCCGAGCTGTCGCAGGAAATGACGGCAATCGGCGATATCTGGCGGGAATTTGCCGTTGTTTCCGCGCGAGTTGTCAAGCAGCGGGGCCAGTCTGAAGAAACATTCGCCAAAGCGGGTGGGCTGATGCTTATTTCCGCGGGGCGCGAAGAGCAGCTTTTTAAAGACTTGGATAAAGTGGCCAGGAAACTTAAAGCGTGAAAGCGCTGTGTTTCCTTTTATCGGTTTTTTAACTTTTCTTATTTAAAAATCATAGTGATAAGTTTTGTTTTTTTGTGTAAAATCTCTTTGCGCTTTTTTAAAATTAGTATAAGAACAGTAAAAATATCAACATAATCAGAAGGAACCGGCCATGGAATTAGAAGATGAAATTTTTGATGACGGGTTGCCAAAGGCGTATTACAAACAAAACGATAAAGGGCAATATGTCCTTGAAAAAAAGGCAAACGCTCCCTGGGCGGAAAAAGTATCTTGTTCCCTTATTATTTTAGCTAATCGCGCCAATCTCGAGGAAATCAGAAACGCAGTGCTTGCCGGTCAGAAAAGCCCGCTTTGTTATTATATGGAAATGCGGCAGATGACTCCGGGGATGCTGGCCAAGGCAGCGGGCATAGCGGCATTTCGGGTGAAGAGACATTTTCGCCCTGAGATATTTGCCAAGCTTAAACCATCTGTTTTAAATCGTTACTCAAACGCTTTAAGGATCTCACTGGAAGAAATAAAAATCGTGCCGACTATCTAAGATTAAGGAAGGATGCTATTTTTCATGAACACAGAACTCGCAGTCAATGGTAAACCATTTGTTCATCAGCAAGGCGCGCATTGTGAGACAGGAGTTACATCCGCCCTGTTTCGCTATCAGGGCGTGGATATTTCCGAGCCGATGATTTTCGGTATCAGCAGCGGCATTTTTTTTGGTTACCTGCCGTTTATGAAGCTTACACATTTGCCGATTAGTGCTTTTCGATCTAAACCCGGGTCGGTCTTTCGCAAGGCGGCCAAAAGGCTAGGCGGAGATTTTGTGATCAAGACTTATCGCGACCCGCAAAAAGGCATGGATGAACTAAGGGAGGTGCTTAAAACCGGGCAGATTGTTGGTTTGGCCACCAATCTGTATTGGCTTCCCTATATGTCCGAGCGTCATCGTTGGAATTTTAGCGGACACAACATTATTGTTATTCGCGAAATTGAAAACGGTTTTCGCATCAGTGACCCGACAATTGGAGACCTGGTAGATTGCTCTGCGGATGGTTTGGCCCAGGCACGTTTCGTACCTGGGCCTATGAATCCTCGCGGTTATATGTATTACACTAAATCCGTTAATCCACATCCTGATTTGCGGCAAGCGTGCATCAAAGGAATGAAAGATTCCTGCAACTTGATGCTCAAAATTCCTCTGCCGATTTTTGGTGTCCGCGGCATGCGGTTTCTGGCCAAAAAAGTAATCAAAAGTCCGGATAAACTTGGTTTTCAGGAAGCCTGTCGTCATCTTGCCGGTACAGTTCGTTGGGTGGAAGAGACCGGCACGGGGGGTGCCGGATTTCGTTACCTTTATGCCGCTTTTTTCCACGAGGCTGCCGGACTATTCGGTTCGGATGAGCTTGCCGATATGTCAAAAGAAATGACAGCAATTGGCGATAACTGGCGGGAGTTTTCCGTGACGGCGGCGCGTATTATCAAGCAAAAAGACAAAGAGGTAGAAACATTTGCCAAGGCGGGCAGCTTGATTTTACAATGTGCTGACCGCGAAGAGGCATTTTTTAAAAAACTCCAGAAAGTCGTTGGGAAACTCAAGGCATGAAAACACTCGATATTTCCTCAGTAACTTTCTCTTATGATTTGCCGAAAGATAAAGCGAATAACGGCGGGAATCAATACGCGTTAAAAAATTTTTCCATGTTTGTGGAAAACGGTCAAATCCACGCTCTTTTAGGTCCAAACGGCGCCGGTAAAACAACACTTATGCGTATTATTACCGGGCAACTGCGCGGTTATTCCGGTTCCGCTTCTATCTATGGAAATAAAATGCCGGACAAGGAAACATTGAAGGTAATCGGCTATGCTCCTCAGCCGATATCGGTATACACAACACTTACCGCGAAAGAAAATTTGTATTTTTTTGGTGCTATGGCCGGCCTGCAACAAGAATTGATCAAGGAACGGACTAACGAAGCCCTGGAGAAAACAGGTTTGTCTGCTTACTCATCAAAGCCTGTATCTACTTACTCCGGCGGAATGCTGAGAAGACTGAATCTGGCGGTGGCTCTTCTGCACTTACCCAAATTGCTGTTGCTGGATGAACCGACAGTGGGTGTAGATCCGCAGAGCCGCAATCATATTTATGAAACACTGGCGGGGCTCAACAAATCTGGTGTAACTATTCTTCTTTGCACGCATATCATGGAAGAGGCCCAGCGTCTTTGCTCCCATGTAACGCTGGTGGATCAAGGTAAAGATATTTTTTCCGGAGACATGAAGGAAATTGATAATTTGGAAGAATTTTTTCTGGAGCGGACCGGAAAGGGATTGCGTGATGTATAAACGTTACATGCAGAGTAAGCGACGCGCATCTTTACTGTAATATATATTACTGAGGAAATAAATTGATTTTGAGACAATTGAAAGAATTAATCAAAAAAGAAATGCTGATTTTACTTCGCGACCGGCAGACAATTCTGCTTCTTTTTATTATGCCGGTGGCGCTGATTTTATTTCTGTCATTGGCCATGGAAGGCGTATGGGCGGACAAATTGACCGGACGAAAAATTCAGTTGGTTATTGAGAACGAGAGTAACTCTCCCAAAGCAAACCTGCTTGAGGAAAAAATAAAGTTCAATAAAATGATTCAGTATGTTGTGCGGCCTCAGGGTATGGACGATGACAAGATTTTCGCGGATGGCAAGGCGCATGCAGTTGTGACGATTCCTCAAGGTTTTGATGAGGGAGATAACCCGGTAGAAATTTATTTTGATCCGGTGATTGATGCCGGCTACAAAATAGCCGCTCGTTCGTTGATCACCAGTTTAACCGTCGAGGTGGTCATGGGCATTGAAAACCTGGATGCTGTGGTTGCCGGTTTAGTTGTAGAGAAAACAAAACCCAATAAAGAATTTCCCACTCCACTTCAGCAAAATGTTCCGGCCTACGCGATTTTCGCGATGTTTTTTATTGCCATCCCCATGTCCATTGGCTTTTTAAAGGAAAAAAAAGACGGCACTCTCCAGCGTCTTTTTACTTATCCGGTAAATACTAATTTGCTGATACTGGGGAAAATTATTCCTTATTATCTGATAAATATTTTACAATTTGTCTTAATGATGCTGATCGGTGTGTATATTATGTCCCATATTATCAGCTTTTCTTTTAATCTGGGAGAACATCCCTGGCATATGCTGCCGATAACATTGGTTGTTGCCGCCGCAACAACCGGTTTTGGCGTGCTTGTCGCTTCACTGGCACGAACGCCCGAGCAGTCTTCCACGCTTGCGGCAACAGGAGCCATATTGATGGGTGTCTTCGGCGGGATCATGATGCCGCATGTGCTTATGCCGCTATTCATGAAAAAACTGGCGATGATTTCGCCGATGTATTGGGCGCATCAGGCGTATCTGGATATTTTTTTACGTGACGCGGTATTCGGCACAATCTTGCCTAAATTAATTATATTGACACTATTTGCAGGAATCTGCTTTTATATTGCCGGAAGGAGAGTTAAATGGATTTAGAACAGGCGTATAAAGAATTAAATGTGGCCTCCAGAGATGAGTTGATTTTCAAGCTTAAGGAGTTGGTTATCAAGGCTTGTGAAATTAAAGATGTGGATCCCAAAGATGTGCCCACGGATGTCCCTTTTATCGGGGGGCCGGGACCGCTTAAATTAGACAGCCTTGACGCCATGGAAATTGCCATGGCGCTTAGGTATCAGTTCGGGGTAGAATTAAAAAATGCTTCCTCCGCGGCTAAGGCGATGCAGGATTTTAATACGCTTGCCGATTTTGTTATTAACGCGCCCAAGGTTAAAAAGTGAGCGATAAAGATATCTACGTGCGCGGTTGGGGTGCAGTAACCACGCTTGGTTGGAGCGCTCCGGAATCCGCGAAAAATTTAATTGAAGGAAAAGTCCTGCCGGCTAAAGCCGGTGAGGTGTCTCATTTAATCAGCAGTGAATTCAAGTCGTTTGCTGTCCCATACGATGGCGACCCTTTGAGCAAATCACAAAATATGCTGGAGGGCGCGCTGGGTGAAGCCATAGAAAGGGCGGGTCTTTCCAGCGCGGAAATTGCCGAATCAAGTTTGTTCGTGGGAACTACCGGCGGCCTTTTTATCCGCAACGAATATGAATTTACTGAAGAGATTCGCCGGAATCCCAAGAAGGAACCACCGCCGATTTCCTGCCGCAATAGAGGTCCGGGTGAGGTAACACAAGTAATCGCCGATAAATACGGCATCAAGGGAATGACTTTTACTTTAAGCATGGCCTGTGTTTCCAGCTCGCACGCATTGGTGATCGCCGCCAATCTTCTGGAACAAAAAAAAATTAACCGGGCAATTGTTTTCGGTTTTGAACCGCTTTTGAATCTTACGTTGCACGGTTTTGCCAGTCTGCTCCTTTGTGATTATGATCAGTGCCGACCGTTTTGCGCCACTCGTTCCGGTATGCAAATAGGCGAAGGCGCGGGCGCGGTTATATTAGAGCGTGGGGAAAAAGCGCGCCACGCGAAAAATGTATATAAATTTGCCGGAGGCTACTTGTTTAACGATAACAGCAGCCTTACTTCAGGGGGGCTGGATGGTGAACTGGTTAAAGAAGTCGTTGCGCAGACTTTAAGCCTTTCGCAAGTATCAGTTTCCAAAATTGTGGCAATTAAGGCGCACGGTACGGGGACAAAAGACAACGACCTTTCCGAAGGCTTGGGCTTACATAAACTATTTAGTGAAAAACTTCCGCCTGTGGTTTCTCTCAAGGGCGCCATGGGGCATGCTCTGGGTGCGGCCGGCACAATGGAGACGGCGGTATGGCTATCTTGCCTGGAAGAAGGAGTAATTCCGAAAAGTTTTGGCTTCAGCCAGCTGGATGAGGAAATCGGCTTTGCTCCTGCCCAGGAAAACAACGTCGCGCCCAACGGCGCTTATCTTTGCACGTTCTTTGGCTTTGGCGGAACCTGCACCAGTTATCTGATTATCAAGGAGTAATGATATTGTCGCCGGATAAAACCAATATTTTTAAAGCGCCTCTTCCGGTAATTGCCGCAAGTTTTGTGGGACCGGCGCTTTTGGCTAATGGCGATGTTTTGTGGGAGGAAGCAAAGTTGCCGTTTAGCCCTGATGAACTTGTGCAGAAAATTATGGGGCAGCCGATGCGGCGTGCGGGAAGGTTCATCAAGCTGGTTTGCTGCGGGGCTTTGGCCTGCCTGCAGAGCGCGCCCAAAGAAATTTTACACGATAAAAAAGTAGGTATCTTTTTGTCTACCGGTTTGGGTAACATCGATGAAATTCTTCCTTTCATTACTCAAGTGTTCAAGCATGACGGCGGATTTCCCAGCCCCAATCAGTTTGCCAATTCCGTGAGCAATGCCGCCGCCTTTTTTCTGGCGCGTGAGGCGGGTGTAAAGGGTATTATTCTGACTATTTCCGAAGAGGAATTATCTTTTGAATCGGCTTTGTGGCTGGCGCAAACCTATCTGGAAAGCGGACAAATTGATTTGGCGCTGGTCGGCGGCTGCGATGTTTTTACGCCAACGGTGGCAGAATCGCGCGAAAGAATGAACCTGACTAATGAGAATTCCCGCCTGCTTCCGGTTGGTGAAGGCAGCTCCTGGCTTTTGATAGGGCGCGGTGAGAAGAAGATTGGTGATATTTTAGCGGTGCAGTTTGCGTCTCCGGAAAAAGGTGTTTTACCCGTAAAAAATTTACCCGGTATGGAAACAAAAGAGAATTATTTTCTGCCCGGATTCCGCGTGAAGGAAGAGCAAATAGATATCTGGAAGAATAAAAATAACTGGCAAATTCATGATTATTTACAATGTTGCGGTATTCATCCGGTCGCGGCCGCATTCGGTATTGCCCATGCCCTTCAGTCAAAAAAGACTGGCTGTTTCCTCCATTACAATGTTAACGCCGCCGGCAGGCAGGCGTTTATCCTGGCGCGGAAATAAGAAACATTATCCCGCTTATTTATTCCGGTAATGAAGATTTTGACAAATCATAAAAAGAGAATCGTTCTTGTTCATCCGCGGGGCTTCAACTGGTTTCCCGGTAAGCGGGATATTACCGATATCGCCAACCGGATGGTACCGCAGGGACTTCTTTCTATTGCCGCTTTTTTAATGCGCGAGGGGCATGAGGTTTTTGTTTATGACTGTCTCGGCGCCGGAGTTTCTTTTGACCTGAATAAACAGGCCAAATCTATTTTGGATTGTCAGCCAAACATCATCGGTTTTTCCGCCACAACTTCATCATTTCCCGATGCCGCAGAACTGGCGCAAAAAATCAAAGAACAAGCGCCGGAGATTGTAACCGTCTGCGGCGGGGTTCACGTATCAGCGCTGGAAGGAAAGTTACTGCGTGATTACCCGGCATTTGATTATCTTATCGCGGGCGAGGGTGAAATCACCATGTCGGAGCTCGCCACCGGAGCAATGCCTGCCGAAATCCATGGATTAATCTGGCGCGATGGAGAGGAAATTGTTACTAACGCGCCGCGGGAAAAAATAGCAGATATGGATAGCCTGCCTTTCCCTGCTTATGAAAAATTGCCCGGTTTTCCCCGTGATTATCATTTGCCGCTTTTTAGCTATATCCAGACGCCCGGCGCCACGATGATAACTTCACGCGGCTGTATGTATCAGTGCTCTTATTGCGACCGGTCGGTCTTTAAGAAAGGTTTTCGTTATAATTCCGCCGCTTACATTTATGAACATATGAAACATCTGCGCGAAAAATTCGGAGTGCGGCACGTAAATATCTATGACGATTTGTTCACGGCCAACCGCCGGCGCATTGTCGAGCTTTGCGAGAAGCTTACGCGTTTTCCGCTGGGGGTAAATTTCAACTGCGCTGTGCGCGTTGGCTACACGGATGATGAATTGCTGCAGATGCTCAAAGACGTGGGCTGCCTGATGGTATCGCTGGGAATTGAATCCGCCGATCCGGAAATGCTCGCCCGGCATAAATCCGGCGTGTCGCTCGATGACGTGCGCGATACCGTAGGCCGCATTCAGCGTGCGGGTCTGCGCGCCAAGGGGCTTTTTATGATGGGGCTTCCGGGAGAAACGGAGGAATCAATTCGGAGCACTTCCGATTTTATTATTTCTCTGGGTCTGGACGATATGAACATGGCAAAATTCACGCCGTTTCCCGGCGCGCCGCTGTGGGTGAATATCCGGGAGGACGGAGAGTTTAACGAGGACTGGCGGTTGATGAACTGCCTCAACTTCGTCTTCGTTCCCAAGG
>DHGA01000009.1 GCA_002402545.1 Syntrophaceae bacterium UBA4810 | reverse complement strand
CCGTATCAAGTACGGGGCAGGCTCTTCGTTTCACTTAGCTTGCGCGGAATGACGAATTATATTTTTGTCATGGCAAGGAGTATCACGACGAAGGAATCTAAGATATTGCTTCACTACACCCGCAATGACAGAATAAAGAAAATGTCCTCTGTCAAAGTGGTTTTTATTTCTTAAAATATTCCGAAAAAATCTGCGCGTATAAATCCGGATTTTCCAGTACCATGGAATGGCCGATACCGGGGTAGGTCTGCAATTTACTGTTGGGTATCCGTTTTATTATTGTTTCAATGTCCTGGCGCGGAATAACCAGATCGTCTTCTCCCCACAAAACCAGCATGTGCTGTTTTATAAGGCGCGTTTCTTTTTGTAGCGAGCCTTCCTCACGTTCTTTTTTCAGATGATACAAAGTGCCCGTTCCGGCGCCGTCGCTGAGTTCCCTGGCCTTATCTACCAGAAGGTTAAAAAGTTCTCTTTGTTCCTGAGTTGTCTCCAACCGGAATTCCGATTTTATGCCCGGCAAAAGCGATTCTTTGGTAAACAATGACGATGCGGCGAAGGAAAGAAATTTGAAGGCGTAATTTCTGCTTGCCGCAAACGGCGCGAAAGTATGCACTGCTTCATCGGGAAGCAAAATACCCGTGGGGCTGACCGGATCCAGCGCCAGCACTTTATCGAACATCTCCGGTTTGGCTAACATCATATATAGACTGATCACGCCGCCGGTGGAATGCGTGGCCAGCGAACACTTTTTTATGCCCAGCGCTTTTATTGCCGCCAGCATGTCTTGGGCGTGCTGATTGAGGGAATAATTGGCAAAATTTTCTGTGGCGGCAGGTTTATCTGAATCCCCGCAACCGCGCCAGTCGAGGGCGAAGGCGTGTAAATATTCAGGCAGGCGCGGCCAGACTAAATCCATCCATTGCACACAGCTTAAAAAACCGTGAATGAAGACAATGATATTGTCGCCGCTGCCGTGTTCGACGTAATTAAGTTTAATTTCTCCCGCATCAACAAAAGGCATTTTATGTTTCTCGACGGAAAATGTATAAGATAACTATGATTTTTTCAAAGGATTGTCAATATTGACAACTTCATTTTTGGATTTGCATTGTAGCAAATAATAATTTACAAATATTCATTGCTCATTGAGGTGAGTCCAAGCCCTGATCACAGCGAAAGCTTGGCTAGGTAATATTTGAGATTGCTTCACCCCGTTGGCACGGGGTTCACAATGACAGGAAAGCCTTGTTATCGCGAGCACTAGTGAAGCGATCCATGGCTACGCTACTCTCAAAGACAAAATAATAAGGAGTAAGCATCAGTGAAAAAAAATAAAGCCAAAACCAGAGAAAAAAGAACCTTTGGCGATTTAGTTGCGGGAATCGCTTTATGTTTTCTGGGCGCGCCGTATAAAGAGGCGACGCTCGAAGCGCAGGGCAGCGAAAAACTGATTGTCAATTTACGCAAGTTTGATTGCTTTACCTTTGTGGAAAGCATGTTGGCGCTGGCGCGTTGGTTTACCAGCGGAAAAAAATCGCCCCGTGAATACATGCGCCAGTTGAAGCTCATTCGCTACCGGAAGGGTGTTATCGCCGGTTATTCCTCACGCCTGCATTATTTTACCGATTGGCTGCACGACAACGAAAAGAAGAAAATAATCAAGAATATAACCAAATCTTTGGGCGGTAGGTCGCGGAGGGTAAAAATTAATTTTATGACCACCAATCGCGGCCTTTATCCGGCGCTGAAAAACGAAAAAAAATTACAAAATATGCTCGCGGCGGAAAAAAATCTCTCCGGTAAAGCTTTCGCAATTATTGATAAAAACAAATTTATTGCCAGTAAAGAAAAGATTAAAAACGGCGATATTGTCGCTTTTGTCTCTGCTAAAGAAGGTCTGGATGTGACTCATGTCGGTTTTGCGCTGTGGCAGGGGAAGAATCTTTATTTGTTGCACGCGTCAAGTAAAGAAGGCGCTGTGGTTATTTCTAAAAAGACGCTTGCCGCATATCTGAAAGCCAACAAAAGATTTACCGGCGTAATCATCTCACGACCTTTATAGTTTTATTATTTCATCCCTGAACACTTCGGCCTTTGGCCTTAAGGATTTTATATTTTTTCAAAGTGATGATAATCTTTAGGCTGTTCAAAATTGCCGCCCCAGCGCCAGCCGCGTTTTAAAAATTCTTCCACCACTTGATGCCCGCCGCTCAAAGTGCCCGCTTTTTGCGGGTCATAAACCGCGTCCGCCGGAGCAACGATGCCGCTGGGATAAACAACAGGATTTTGCACTGGGTTGATATCCACAGCTCGTCCCAGCGAATGCAGGGACAATTTAGTTGTTCCCTCAATCAGGCGGAAATTAAAAGCGGAAGAATTATTATCCGCCATGGAATCTCCATCGTGCCAGCCATAAGAGCAAATCGGAAGTACTTTACCCACAGGGAATTTCATGTTTTCAATGAGCGCAAAAATATCCGTCACGTCATCTTCAAGTTCTTTATCGATAATAATCTGACCTTGATGTTTGAGACCGTCAAAAGAATAATAACAGACATCGAGTACGGAAAGCTTGTCAATTATTTCCAGAGGCGCGTTTGTGCCTGCCAAAGCCTCGGCGAAGCTGTAATCGCTGTCGATAATAACACGTGTTTGATTATTCATAACGCTTCCATGATTTGCCGCATTTTTTCGTCGGGTAGTGTTACTTCGCGATAAATGCCGCCAACAATATCACTGCTGAGACGTTCAAAATCAATCTCCATCGGGGTAATGATGACGCCGGCCATGTCTATCGCGCCGGGAGAAACAAAAATTCTTTTTTCGCCTTTCTCAAAGAAAGCTTCCGGACGGTGTTTTTGGCGAAAAAAAATTATCAGCCGCCACTTATTATTTTTATAGGCGCAAAGCACATTCATCATCGGTTCGGATTTGGTAGCCAGTACTTTTTGCGCGATTCTTAACAGGTGTTTAAACTGCTCGGATAAAATATCAATATTGCTTCCCGATAGCGTCAGCAAGGAGCGGCCAATTTGCGCGCCCGCGTAATTCTTGATTTCGGATATTTCCTGATTTGGATTTAGCGCGTTAATTTCTGTTATAAAAGGCAAGGCGCTTTTCGGTACGGCCTGGAAATGCAGATGATCAGGAGCGGAGGCGCCGCAGGCGGAGCCGTTATAAAGAGTGATGAATTCCGGCGCCAGGTCTTTGGCCAATATCAGCATATCGGTGAAAGACGGGGATATTTTCTGGGGCTGATGTTTAATGTGTGAAATAGTCAAATGATTTTTAAATATAGGCGCGGGATTACACAAAATCAGATAATTTTCGCGATAAATTATCGCTTTTTGCCGGGCAGGCAAATTTGCCGGACATAAAAAACAGAGCCTATTCTTGATTGATTGCGCGTCAACAGCGGCGCCGGAGCTTACCGCGCGCCGGGGATTGAATTGCAGAGAAACATTATATAAGCCGCAGTTGATTGAACGAATGTGGACATTTTTTAGTTCCTGATACGCGCTGTTCAGCATCGGCCAGTTATTTCTTTGTTCCTCGATAAGATTAAAACACAAAGATGCCAATGATTTTTTATTGGGAAAGCTGAGTAAAATCTTTTTATCCAGTTCATGTTTATTTTTGTTTAAATGCCCCCGCGCTTTTATTTCCTTTGTGCGCAGCATGTCTTTATAGAAATCGTTGCGGTTTTGTTTTTCTATAGAAAGAGCAGCGTCCGTGTTACCACCCCAACGGCGGCAAAGATAAAGGCTTTCATAAATTCTGCCGATTTTGTATTCGCGTGAGATGCGTAGCGAAACAGCGTAATCTTCGCCGTAGCTAACGTTGGGGAAACCGATTTTGCGGATTATCGCGGTGTTAAAGGCGCGCGGCGCGCCCAGGCCGTTTACACGCAGAAGATTGTTGTGCCCGTTATTTCTTGTCCATTCCCTGTGGTCAATCAGACCCGGAGGGATTTTTTTGAGCTTTCTATTTACGATAGTATAAGAACCAGCAATCATGGCAAATTTATTGCGTCGCAGCGTTTCTACTATTTTTTGAAGAGATCTTGGTGAACTGTAAAGATCGTCGGAATCAAGCTGAACAGCAAAACGCCCGCAATGTTTTGATTTGACAGCTTCGTTCCAGCACCCGCCGATGCCCAAATCGTGTCGCGATGGAATCAGATGCTTGATTTTTTCATTATTTGCGGCGAGTTTTTCGATTACGGCGGTTGTGCCGTCGGTGGAATGATTATCCACCACGATAATGTTGAAAGAAAAATCAGTTTTTTGCGCGAGCGCGCTTTTTACGGCATCCGCAATTGTCTTTTTTCGGTTAAGCACAGGAATTATCACGCTTACTTCCACGGGAAATTTATTTTTTACGGAATCTGCTTTTTTTCCCGGCGCTTTAAGATACGCGCCGCTAAGGCGCAGATAATTGGTGGCCACTTTCTCCAGCTTTTTTTGCCGCGCGAGATTTTCCGCGGCGGTGTAGGCAAAATGTTTTTCTGTTTTTGATGATTTCTTTTCGGCCGATTTAATTTTTCTAACCGCGGCGGTGTAAAGCGATTGCGCGACGTGAATAATCCGGTAATCAAGAGAAACTTTCAGGCGCATGTCATATAAAGTGCTATTTTTATCAGCCGGAGGCGCGCCGTATTTTTCCAAAGTATTTTTAATTGCCCGCATAGAAAAGACAAAGAAATGTCCGAAATCGAAATTATCGCGGATAGAGCCGATTTGATAATCGATTAAAGGATGGGGGATTAATTTATTTACTTTTTTCTCATGAAAATTGGAAAAAACAAGGCCGCTATTTATTTTTGCAGCAAGCGCAATCAGCCTTCTTATTGCTTTAGCTTCGCAGGCAATTTCTCTTTCGGAATCAATAAACAGCAAAAATCGCGCGGATGTTTTTTTTATAAATGTGTAAAGATTACTGATTTGAGCGATATTTTGGCCGCGCGCGGGCCATAAAATCACCGCTTCTTTTTCGTTATTCACGGCCAAAAGGAAATAACGGCCGAATTTTACGGCTGAAGGCGTCATGATTATTTGTAAAGGTTTACGTTAAAATCCCGCAAGCATTAAATTTACGGCTTTTTCCGCTGTATCGTTAGCGAGCTTGATGAGGGCGTTTTTTCTGGCTATGGGAATAAGGTTTATATTGTCTTCCAGGTCGTATTCAACCGTTCCTCTTATGCCTCTGGAACTCCAGAGAACTTTATCGTTTTCCTTATCCCGAAAAACAACTTCCAGAGTGGTGGATATTCTTTCTTCAGCCGCCAGTTTGTTGGGGCGGTAAGAAAGCGTGTTTGCATTGTAATGCAGGATTGTTCCTTTGATTGTCGCGTCTGCTTGTGCCGAGCTTCCCACAACCTTGAAACGAGTATTTTGTATAAGATGATTAATGAAAGCCGTGCGCACAAAATTTTCTATTTCGGCCTGCGGCGTCTTGTTGCCGAACGGCTCCACGTAAACTTTTTGAATGCGTTTATCAACGTATTCTCCCTGAGGCGCGAATGCATATCCGCATCCCATAAGCAGCGCAAAAAGAAGGAATAGGGTGATTATTTTTAAAGATTTCTTAAGATTTATTTTTTTCATAGGGCACCTTTCTTATTGGGCAACAACAATGTTGACCAGTTTGTTGGGTACGTAAATAACTTTTTTAACTGATACGTCTTTAAGCAACGCCTTTATTTTAACATCGGCCAGCGCGTCCGCTTTTATTTTTTCCGCGTTTTCACCTACAGGTACGGTCATCCGGCTGCGCAGCTTTCCGTTTATCTGAATTACCACTGTTATCTCTTCCTCGCTGGCGATGGCTTCTTCATATTTGGGCCAGCTCGCGTCGCATACCGCTGTTTTGTGACCAAGCATATGCCATAGCTCTTCCGCGATGTGCGGCACTATAGGAGCCAGAAGCACAACCGCCGCCTCCAGCGCCTCGCGGATAACAGACAGTTCTTTTTCGTTGTCTTTAGCGGGGCGTTGTACCAGATAAACGGCGTTTACAAGTTCCATAACGGCGCTGATGGCTGTATTGAAATGGAAACGGTCTTCAATGTCAATGGTTACTTTGCGGATGGTCTGATGCGTTTTGCGCCGCAGATTTTTCCACTCGCCCTCCAGCGCAAGGTCAGCATCGGGAGCTTTGATTTTTTTAATGTCTTCCAGATATTCAATAAATATACGCCACAAGCGGTTTAAAAAACGGAACGAACCTTCCACCCCCTGATCGCTCCATTCCAGGTCTTTTTCCGGGGGCGCGGCAAAAAGACCGAAAATGCGTGCCGTGTCCGCGCCGTATGTTTTTATCAGATAATCCGGGTCGATGACGTTTTTGAGCGACTTGGACATTTTTTCCGTTTTACCGATAATGACTTCTTTCTGGCAAAGATGGCATTTCCCTTCCGCCGCCTGTTCGGGAAAAAGATAACCGTGCTCGGAGCACTTCATCGTTTCTTTACAGACCATGCCCTGAGTGAGGAGATTGGTGAAAGGTTCGTCCACGCCGATGACGCCGAAGTCGCGCAGCATCTTGGTGTAGAAACGCGCGTAAAGCAGATGCAGAATAGCATGTTCCACGCCGCCGATGTACTGATCCACCGGCATCCAGTAATCGAGCTTCTCGCGGTCCAGCCCAGGCTTGCTGTCAAAATCCGGGCAGCAGAAGCGGTCGAAATACCAGGAAGATTCCACAAATGTATCCATTGTGTCTGTTTCTCTTTTTGCATGGCTGCCGCATTTAGGGCATTTTGTTTCCACAAATTCTTTGAGTGCCGCCAGCGGCGAGCCGCCTTCGGAACTTAATTTTACTTTCTCCGGCAGAATTACGGGCAAATCTTTTTCCGGCACGGGTACAATGCCGCATTTGTCGCAGTTTATCATGGGAATGGGCGCGCCCCAGTAGCGCTGACGGGAAATTCCCCAGTCACGCAGACGGTATTGAATAGTGCGTTTGCCTTTTCCTTCCTTCTCTAGAAAATCAGCGATGGCATCGAGCACTTTGGTGTTTTCCATGCCATCAAATTGTCCGGAGTTGACCAGAACGCCTTCGTCCACGTAGGCTTCGGTCATTGTCGCCGCGTCAAGAGTTTTGTCTTTGGGTTGGATGACGACAATCAGCGGCAGATTAAATTTTTTGGCAAACTCAAAGTCGCGCTGGTCGTGTGTGGGGACAGCCATCACGCAGCCGGTGCCGTAATCGGCCAAAACAAAATTGGCGGCGTAAATGGGCATCTGTTTTCCGGTAAGGGGATTTTTACAATAGGATTCTAGAAAGAGTCCTTCTTTTTCGTAGTATTCGGAAGTGCGCATCAGTTTGTCCTGTTTTTTTACTTTTTCCACAAACTGAACAACTTCTTTTTCGCACGGTTTACCTTTGGCCAATTCCATCACCAGCGGATGTTCCGCGGCCACTAACATAAATGTCGCGCCGAAGAGCGTATCCTGACGGGTGGTAAATACTTTGATGGCGCCATTACCATCAGCCATCGGGAAATCAACTTCACAGCCGTAGCTTTTGCCGATCCAGTTTTTCTGCATGGTGAGCACTTTTTCCGGCCATCCGGGAAGTTTGTCACAGTAATCGAGGAGTTCTTCGATGTAGGCGGTAATTTTGAAAAACCATTGGTCCAGCGTTTTTTCCGTCACTTCCGTGGAGCAGCGCCAGCAAAGACCAGCTTCCACCTGTTCGTTGGCGAGCACCGTTTCGCATTTGCCACAGTAATTTACCGTGGAGCGTTTTTTGTAGGCCAGGCCTTTTTCATACATCCAGATAAAAAAGAGCTGTTCCCAGCGGTAATATTTCGGTTCGCAGGTGGATACTTCTCTGTCCCAGTCGTAGCTGAATCCCATGCGTTTGAGCTGTTTGCGCATGTGGGCGATGTTTTCGTTCGTCCATTTCAGTGGATGGATTTTGTGTTCGATAGCGGCGTTTTCCGCGGGCAGGCCGAAAGCGTCCCAGCCCATCGGGTGCAAAACATTAAAACCACGCATGCGTTTGTAGCGCGCGACGACATCGCCAATGGTATAATTACGGACATGGCCGATATGGATTTTGCCGGAAGGGTAGGGGAACATTTCCAGCAGATAATATTTTGGTTTGCCGATATCTTCGGTAACTTTAAAAGTTTTTTCTTTATTCCACTTTGCCTGCCATTTTTCTTCAATCTTTTGCGGTGCGTATTTCATATATGTGGTTGCTCCAAAACAACTAAATAATCGGCGAGTTATCTAACATATTGAAGATGTTAGCGCAATGCCTTTGTCGTAAGGCGAGTTTTATATATTGGAGATGACAAAAAATGCGCGATTGGTGAGCGGCGGTCATTCAGGTTTTATGTAAAGAAGCGGCAGTACCAAATGGCGGCGGCGGGTTTCGCCTTTAAGCTGCGTTTGTTCACGAACTGTAGGGTTGCCCCGGCGGCCCCGGCCCAATTTTTCTATCAGATGAGATGAGCCCAAATGCAGAGTGTGCTTGCCGTATCTTTGCCCCAACTCATCGGCAGCGCGATAGATTTCTCTTATTTTTTGCGCCTGCACGGGATCATCAAAAAGCGAATACTGGATATTCTGGTCGGAAACTAAATCGCACAGAATCACGCCGGTGGCGCGGTAGAGGTCAGCCGCATGGTAGCACTCGTTGAAAAGCTCGCGGACAACACCGGCAAATTCCAGCGGGCGGCAGCAGGGGCGGGAAAGCACGGCTTCGCTGCCCGTTGTTTCAAAATCCTGCATCTTTAAATACACCGCAATTTTTTTCGGCGCGAGATTATAGCGCCGGGCTTTGATACAGGCGGATTCCATATTGCGCATGAGCTGCGCGAAAAGATATGCGGCATCGGAATTAGGCGGCGCGAATGTTTTGGTTTTACTGATGGAAGCATAGGTGCTTTTTTCTTCGGGCACTACCGGATAAATGGATTTGCCGCGCAATTCCTGCCAGATTTCCACGCCCGGCTTGGTGAATTTTTTTAAAACAGTTTCTTCGGGAAGCCCGGCAAAAGCCAGCGCTGTGCGCACGCCCATTTTGGCCAGATAATTGGTGGTGGCAGGCCCGATGCCCCAGATTTTTTCCACAGGAAAATCACAGAGATATTCGGCGATGTTTTTACCTTTGATCACGGTTATTCCCGCTGGTTTCTGATGCTTGGAGGCGACTTTTGCCAACACCTTGGTGATGCTTAAACCCACGGAAACGGTAATGCCCAACTCCTTTTCGATTTCTTTTTTCATGTTCAGCGCGATTTCCTCGTAAGAGGAACGCAGCGCGCGGCGCATGCCGGTGATATCACCAAAAGCTTCATCAATAGAATATTCTTCGACGTCGGGCGTGAAGCGGCGCATGATGGAAAACATCCGCCGCGAAAACAGACTGTAAGTTTCGTAATCCGATGGCAGAACGATGAGCCCCGGACAGATTTTACGTGCCTCATGCAGAGGGACGCCTCGTTTGATGCCTAGCTTTTTTGCCGCGTAGCTCGCGCAGGCCACAATGCCGCGTTCGCCGCCGGTGATGAGCGGTTTGCCTTTAAGTTCCGGATGAATCGCTTCTTCGCAGGAAGTAAAAAACGCGTCGCCGTCGATATGAACAATCGCGCGCGGCCAAGAAGAAAGAGAGAATAATTGCTGAGACATAAAACGTTTTAAAAGTGTAAGTAAAAATTTAAGGAAAACTTCAATTATTGACGGTTTTTGACAAAAATAAGTTCCAACCGGTTTGGATAGCTAAACAACCTTTAATAATTTATTTTATCATGCTTTTTTATCCATTCGTCAAAGACGCGAAGCGAGTCGTCTCTCAACATTGATTCCATAGGAATGCTCCGTTCGGAAGGCGGCATATTTAATTCTTTGTATATCAAATCATCAGCAAAACCTATTTTAGCCGCGTCCTTTCTGGTACAGCCGAAAACAACTTTTGCTATTTTCGCCCAATAAACAGCGGCCATGCACATGGGACACGGCTCACACAATGCATAGAGGGTGCAATCCTCCAGGTGAAAGCTTTTGATGTTCTGACAGGCCTGGCGTATGGCCTCTATTTCCGCGTGAGCGGTCGGATCATTTTTATAAAGGACACGGTTATTTCCTCTTCCGATTACCGTTTTATCTTTAACCACAATAGCGCCAAAGGGTCCGCCTTCATTTTTGCGCATACCATCCAGCGCCAGCCTAATGGCCATTTGCATAAATTGTTTGTCTGAATTATTCATAATTAAAAATCGACTTCACTTTATCCAGGACGAAAAACACTCAGCGTACAAAAAAATCAGCCGGAGCGGAGCGATCGGTTGTAGCGTATTATCCGCTTCATCGATAAACATCTTTTCGATGCCCGACCTTTACGACCCAAACAGTAAGTTCTTTGTCTTGAATAGAATAGATAATTCTATACAGCCCCTGACGGATACGATATTTTTCTTGTCCCGAAAGTTTTTCGTGGTCCGGCGGTCTTGGGTCTTCTGCAAGAGCCTTGATACGGGAAAGAATCTTTTTAATATCCTTCTTCGGTATTTTACGAAAATCTTTTTCAACAGATTCTTTAAAATATATTTTATATTCGGCCATCTTTTTTCAGTCTCTTGACCATTGCTTCATAGCTGATGAGCGGCTCTTTTACCCTTTCTTCAAACGCCGCAATATCTTCAGCATCTTCCGCGAGAGATTCCTTAATGGCATCATTGACCAGCTTTGATAAAGACTGAGATGTTTCAAGGGCTTTTAGCCTAAGTGCTTTATGTAATTCGGGGTCTAAATATACGGTGGCCCGCATTGCTCCTGTGCTCATATGATCACCTCCTTTAACGTTATGACACCATAGCACTATAACGTTATAATGGCAATATCTATTTATGCCAACGAAAAGCTAAGCCGGAGCGTTGCGATGATCTTCCCCCGAAAAAGTGGACATGTCTCAATGGGTTATTTTTTTCTCATACTCTACAGGCGTATGGTAGTCAATACCCGAGTGCAGCCTATAACGGTTATAGAACCGCATGTATGTCTTTAATGCCGATTCGAGATGCTCATAACTCTCAAATGACCGGCCTCGTATCCATTCCGCCTTCATGGAATGAAAAAAAGATTCCATGTGGGCGTTATCCTGGCTATGATAGGACCGATTCATGCTGATGCGGAAGCCATACCGCTTCAGCACATTGGCATAATCATAGCCCCCGTACTCGGAACCACGGTCTGAATGAAAAATGCATCCGGGAAGCGGTTTGCGCTTTTCGAGTGCACGGGTCAGGGCTCTTGTCGTAAGCTGCGTGGAACGGTTTCTGCCCAGGGCCCATCCGATGATCTTGCAGGAACAGACATCCATGATCACCGAAAGAAAACAGGGCTGTCCCTGGACGCGCAAAAAGGTGATATCTCCGACCCATTGCCGATTGATCATGGGAGGAACAGGATTTCCGATACGCAGGTTTTCGTGCCGTTCAAAGAATTGCTGCACACCGGGCGCCCGGCGGGTGACTTTCACAACCCGGCCCTGCAGACCAGCTTGACGCATCAACCGGGCAACGCGGTTTTTGCCGCAGGGTACCTCATGATCCTTCAAGGCTTCAAATACCCGTGGACTGCCATAGGTCTCGTGGCTCGTCTCGTGGATGGTGGCGATCTGCCTAAGCAATGTTCTATTGGCCTTCATCCGGTTGCTTATCGGCCTTTCTTTCCAGGCGTAGTAGCCACTTTGGGAGACCCCATAGTATCTGCAGAGGAACTTAAGCCCGTACGCTTGATGATACCGGTCAATAAAGGTGAAGATGTCCGTTTTTGTTCCAAATTGAACTGGGTAACTTTTTTTAAAAGGTCGTTCTCGATCTGGGCCTTCTTCAAGGCTGCCTCCAGTTCCCGAATACGTTTGAGTTCAGACACTTTCTCCTCCATCTTGGCCAGCTTCCCGATATCGGGATGACCACACCCTTTGATTTTCCCTTCCCGATACTCTTTCTTCCACCGTGAAAGCATAAAAGGATGAATATCCAATATCCGGGCAACGTCCTGAATCAACGTGCCCGGCATACCCGCCAGCTTTACTGCGGTAATCTTAAACTCATCACTGTATTTATGAACTTTTCTCATCTTTACTGGGGCTGGCATTTTACACTCCCTCCTTCTAGTTAGTTGAGAGTGTCTACTTTATTGGGGGAGGTACACGAGCGGCTGGATTGGTTTGTTATGAATTTTTATTCTACGACGTTTGATACCTTTTACCGCAATGACTACACTTTGCATAAGATAATAAATTTGCAAATGATCCATCTTGAGAAATTAGCATTAATAACCAAATAAACGGTAGCAATATAGTAATTAATATTGCGATCGGCTCTAGCGGCTGGTTGGGCGATTCATCTCCTGAGGGCCTGCTGCACGGCTCCCATTGATACTCTGACAATTTGATGGGCGTTCTAGTCCTCTTACGTAAACGTGGTTACCGTGAGTTATTTACTTATTTATGGTTCCCCTTTTGACCCCGTTTCACCCTGGTGAAATATGGTAAGATCGTCCAGTAACGCACAAAATTGACATTGACTATTGGGCATATTCAGTAAGTTATGGTAAAGATTACCCATTTATGTATCAAGGTGAAATGCCGGTTATCTCTGCACCCGTTCCAGTGTGAAGATGACGGTGTTGTCATTTATAGATCTTATTTTGCTCCTGCCTTTTCCAGCATTTGTACTATGTTATTATTTCCGCTTCTTTTGGCAAACCCAAGGGCTGTTGTGCCGTTGGAACTCTTTACATTTACATCGGCGCCCTTATTCAGAAGGAGTTGAACGACATCTGGATAACCTCTTGACGATGCCATCATCAGGGCGGTTGCTCCGTACGGAGTGGAGTCCTTTGTATTTACATCAGCTCCTTTATTCAGAAGGAGTTGAACAACCTCTGTGTAACCTCTCTGAGATGCCATAATAAGAGCAGTCGCGCCGTAAGATGTTTCCTTCACGTTTACATCAGCGCCGTTATCCAGAAGGAGTTTCACAACACTTGCGTGCCCTTCTTGGGATGCCCACAGAAGGGCAGTTGAGCCGTTATGGGAACTCTTAGCATTCACGTTGACGCCCTTGCTCAGAAGGAGTTTTACAACTTCTGTGTGACCCGTCCCTGAGGCTCCTATAATGGCTGTTGTCCCGTCGGCGTTGATATCAGCACCCTTATCCAAAAGGAGCTTGACAATATTTGCATGGCCTTGCTGGGATGCCCCGATAAGCGCCGTTATGCCTTGAGCCGTTTTTGCATTGACGTCAGCATTTTTTTCCAGAAGGAATTTAACGACGTCAGTGCGACCTTTTGTCGATGCCCACATCAAAGCTGTCAATCCGTTGGTATCTCTGGCATTGATATCTGCGCGAAATTCGTTTAGCGCATTTTTAACATCATCAATCTGGCCAAGCTCTGCGGAAAGAATTAAATATTTATCCTTTTTTGATAGCTCCGCCTGGGCAAAAAAAGCCGGTATCAGTAAAAAGATGACAATTATTAGAATCGTTCGTTTCATATTTTCTCCTAGTAAATATTAGGATATCCGCAGCTCAGCCGCGGCTCCGTTCGTCCGACTGCGTATGCGGTCGGACGAACATTGTTTATATGGATCGGTGCCCACGGGCCTTCAGCCCTCCGCTTTGCGGGATAATTCGATCTGTAAGTTTCAGCACACTTTGCTTCTGAAACTTGGGGTCTCATTAATATTGCAACCGCCGACAACGCTGTCGGCCCAACACCCTTCTATAAAATCTGTAATTTCGAATTTAATAGATCAACATCAAATAACAATCAACCTCTTTTATTTTCAATCGCCCTATGTGATAAAGCGAGTTTAGCGGGCCAGAATCGATATACAGACAGGAAGAAAGAAGAGAGCCGATGCGGCAATAAGGCCGTAGGAAAACCAAGTGATGTATTTTTCGTACTTCAGCAAGTTCTCCTCCCAATCGCTGCATTCGATAAATCGGCGGAACTTGTGGAGTAGTTTTGCGGGATGGAATGTTTTTGGTTTATCTATGGTTTCCACTTTAAAAATGTTTTCGAAAAAGATAATTTTGCTTTGCATATAGGATTTCCTCTGTTTTCCTAAAAAAATTACTTATGATATTTGCGTACCACGGCGGTAATCACCCCGGCGATGCGCAGTTCTTCTTTGGGAATAATCGTCGGATATTTGGGATTGGCCGCTTCCAGCGTTACCGTTTTTCCTTTTTTGCAGAAATACTTCATTGTCCAGTTGCCGTCCACTTCCGCCAGAATGATATCGCCGTTTTTCGGTTCTCTGCCGCGCTCCACAATCACCAAATCTTTTTCCATGATGCCCGCGCCTTCCATGGAATCGCCGGTGACGGAAAGTAGAAAAGACGTTTCGGGGCGATTGACAAGATATTCGTCAAAGGAAATCACATCGCGCAGTTCTTCTTCCGCGGGCGAGGGAAATCCGGCGCAGACATCTCCGGCCAGAGGCAGTGCAAGCGACAGGCGCGCCGGTGCGAGAAATCCCTTGGCGTCTTTTTGCAGCACTCCCGCGCTGATTAATTTTTCCACCCAGAAGTGGACAACGCTTTTGGAGCGCACGCCGATAATATCCGCCATTTCCGAATAAGTCGGCATGCGCCGGTTTTTTCGGAAAAAGGTGAAAATCTTTTTTTCCACATCCGATAAAGTTCGCTTGACTTTCATGGTGGCTATGCTATAGAACGATTGTTCTATTGTCAAGGATTTTTGTTACGGGCGATAGGGGCAGGTTTGAAAGCACGGGCAAAAATATTTGACACGCAAGGCGAAAAAAGCTAGCCTGCAAAAATTTAACTAGCTGAAAACAATTAATATTTTATCCGGGCATTCTATAATGATTACAAAAGACAAAATTATTAAGGTTTTGGCCACCGGTTTCGGCGCGGGGCTTTCGCCTGTGATGCCGGGGACGGCTGGGACGCTGGTGGGCGTTTTGATTTGCCTGGCATTTTTGCCCCTGCACTGGATTTTCCGGTTTATATTTGTGGCGGTTCTGGTGGGTGTTGCTGTTTATGTGAGCGAGCGCGCGGAGGAAATTTATGGCAAAAAAGATGACCAGCGCATTGTTATTGATGAAATCGCTGGATTTCTTCTGGCGATGCTGCCGGTGGCGATAAATTTTATAAATTTAGCTCTCGCTTTTGTTTTGTTCCGCATATTTGATATTTGGAAACCTTATCCGCTGCGCAAGTTTCAGGAACTTCCCGGCGGCTGGGGTGTGGTCGTCGATGACATCGGTGCGGGAATTTACGCTGCCGCGGTGCTGCTGCTTTTAGTGGTTTTTGGTGTGTTATGAAAATCGGCATTTTAACGATCGGCAATGAATTAATTTCCGGACGCACGGCTGATGCCAACGCTTCTTTTATCGCGCGCGAGATAAATCAGCAGGGCTGGAGCGTGGAAGC
>DHGA01000056.1 GCA_002402545.1 Syntrophaceae bacterium UBA4810 | reverse complement strand
TTTGGTTTGACTTTCGCGCCGAGCATCTCTGCTTTCTTCTGCTCGTCATGGATGGCGCAGGCCGCATCCACTCTGGCCAGGATTTCCTTATCCGTGGCATAAACGTTGTTGATCAGATCCATGACCTTCTTCAAAAGTTCAATCTGGGAAGAAACAACTGCCGCGCTGCCGAGCGCCTCTTTTGTGGCGTTAATCGCGCCGGCCAGTCTCTTCTGATAGCTCACCGCCGCCGGAATAATCTGATTCATGCAGATATTATGGAGGCACTTTATTTCAATTTCCATGTCCTTCATGTAACGCTCCAGATGAATTAGCTGTCGGGATTTCAACTCCACACGGGAAAGCACCTCATACTTTTCAAAAAGGCTCAGCGCTTTTTCCGTGACCAGCGCTCTGAGCGCGCTCGGTGTTGTTTTTTCATTGGGGAGTCCTCTTTTTGCCGCTTCCTCCTCCCATGCCTTGCTGTAGTTATCGCCATTGAAAAGAACCGGTTCTATTTCCTTGATTTCTTCGCTCAGAACTTCAAAAACAGCTTTATTTATGTTGCCGCCTTTCGCCTTTATTTTTTGGGCCAGCTCATCGATGCTTTCCGCAACTATGGTGTTAAGCGCGATGATCTGCGTGGAAATAGACTGGGAAGAACCAACCGCGCGGAACTCAAACTTGTTGCCGGTAAAAGCAAACGGCGAAGTGCGGTTGCGGTCGGTATTGTCTTTGCTCACCTGATAAAGGGAAGAAATTCCCAGATCAATTATTTCCGCGTTAGTTGCTTTGGTTACTGTTCCTTTTTCTATGCATTCCAGAACCTGTGTTAATTGTTCACCCAAAAACACAGAAATGATTGCCGGAGGAGCTTCGTTGGCGCCCAGGCGGTGATCATTGCCGTAAGAAGCGACGGACGCGCGGAGAATGTCGGCATGCTTGTAAACCGCACGCACGGTCGCGATCAGGAAAACCAGAAAATGAATGTTATCCTCCGGCGTGGAACCGGGATTGAGCAGGTTGTTCCCGTTGTTGTCCGACATTGACCAGTTGACGTGTTTCCCTGACCCGTTGATTTTGGCAAACGGTTTTTCATGTAAAAGCGCCGCCATATGATGTTTCTTGGCAACGGAGTGCAGCGTTTCCATAACCAGTTGGTTGTGATCGATGGCCAGATTCGCTTCTTCATAAACAGGCGCTAATTCAAACTGACTGGGCGCAACTTCATTATGGCGCGTTTTTGCGGGAATGCCGAGCTTGAAAAGCTCTTCTTCGACATCATGCATAAATGATGAAACGCGTTCTTTGATGCTGCCGAAATATTGATCTTCCAACTCCTGCCCTTTCGCCGGTGGCGCGCCAACTACCGTTCTGCCGCCCAGGACGAGATCCTGACGTTTATAATAATAATCCATATCGATCAGGAAATATTCCTGCTCCGGACCGAGATTGGAAAAAACTTTTTTTACATCTTTCACGCCAAGGATTTTTAGCATGGCCACGGCGCTTTTGCTTAACGCGCGGATCGAGCGCAGCAGAGGCGTCTTTTTATCGAGGGCCTGTCCGGTATAGGAAATAAAGGCAGTGGGAATGCATAATGTTGTGGAAATGCCATGCCGCTTAATGAAAGCAGGAGAAGACATATCCCAGGCGGTATAGCCGCGCGCTTCAAACGTCGCGCGAATGCCGCCGGAAGGAAAGGATGACGCATCCGGTTCACCCTGAACCAGCTGCTTTCCGGAGAATCTCTCAATTACTTCGCCCGGCGCGATCGGATCAACAAAGGCATCATGTTTTTCCGCCGTAATTCCCGTCATCGGCTGGAACCAGTGCGCGAAATGAGTGGCGCCCTTTTCCAGCGCCCATTCCTTCATCGCGTGCGCGACAACATTGGCTGTTTCCGCATCCAGCGGCGCATCCTCATTTATCGCCGCAATAATTTTCTTAAAAACATCCTTGGGAAGTTTTTCTTTCATTACCTTGTGGCTGAAAGTGTCTTCTCCGAAATACTGCGAAACCGGGACAAATTTTTCTTTTTCTATCGAGTATTGTCTTTCTGCAGCAATTGTTAGTTTTGTTTTTTTCATAATTACCATCCTTATATTTTTTTTATTCTAAAGGTTTATTTTCTACCATATACCAGACACCGGTGGGGCAGGCCCCGGCGCAAAATCCGCAGCCGATACATAATTCATCGTCAACAACATATTCGTAGGCGTCATCGCCAAGTGCTCTTCGCGAAATGGCTCGCTGCGGACAAATAGTTTCACATAATCCGCAGTCGCGGCAAGCGCCGCATGACGCGCATTGCGCGGCGCAGGATTTAACATCGGCAACACCGGTTTCACGCGCATCAAAATATTGAGTTTTTATCCGCGCGAAATCAATTACCGGAAGGTTATCGTATGTATCCATCTTGCCTTTTAAAATACCATCAATAGCTGAAGCGGCAACCCGCCCCGCGCCGATCGCTTCGGTAAGCAAACCCGGTTTAACCGTGTCGCCAATTGCGTATACCTGCTCATCACTGGTCTGAAATTTTTCATCAACGGCAATGAATCCTTTTTTCGTTGTTATGTTTTCGGGTAAATAGGACAAATCGGGCGTATCACCTACCGCGATAATCACTGTATCCGCGGGAATTAATTCACCGTCCGTCAACTGCACACCGGTTTTTTTGATTACCTGGACAACACGAGGCCAGATGAATTTAGCCCCGGCTGCCTCGGCACTGCGTCTTTCCGGACCGAAAGAAGCGGGCTTTTGAACATCAATCAGAGTAATGCTTTTGGCGCCCAGACGCGCGGCCTCCGCGGCGGCATCGCACCCTACATTGCCCGCGCCGATAACAACTACTTTTTCTCCCACTTTCGCCCTGTCGCGTTTACTCTCTCTTAAAAAATCGATCGCGGTAACCGCTTTTTCGACACCTTCAATGGGGAGCTTACGAGGATTCGCGGCGCCGGTGGCAATGACAACAAAATCAAATTCGTTTTTCAGTTTTTTAAACTTATCTTTAGTTAAATGCTCACCCAAACGAATATGGCCGATGTTGTTTGTCAGCCTGGCGATCTCTTGCTCGAAAATATCTTCAGGAATTCTGCTTTTGGGAATAGTTTCAGCAATTTTCCCTCCCAGCTGTTTTTTCCCTTCAAATATAACCGGCTCGTGACCTGCCAGCCATAACTGCCAGGCTACCGACAAACCGGCGGCGCCTCCGCCAATTACAGCAATCTTTCTTCCTGTCGCCGGTTCACGCTTTGGTTCTTTCGCCTCCAGCGAAGCTTTTCCCAAAACCCGGATATCCACGGCAGGCAGATTGACTATCTGGCGCGAACAGTTTTGCATGCACAAATTGGGGCAGAGATACCCGCAAACTGTGGCGGGAAAAGGACTATACTGCAGGGCCAGATCAACGGCTTCTTGTGTTTTACCTTTACGGATAAGCGCCCATCTTTTCTGCACGGGAATTCCTGTCGGACAATGAGCCTGACAGGGAGGCAGATATTTTTCGTTTTCCCAGATGGGGACAATGCGCCGCAGTTCACCAGTGGTGATAACACCGATGGGCGAACGATCTTCAGCGGTCAAATCTCCGATCAATCCTCCGCCACCGAGCTCACCTTCCCAAACATCAATTTTAAAAGACGGCATCGGCCGCAGTTTTCTGCCGGTTTTTTCATAAGGCTTCAAAGCGATCAAAAGCTGCCAGTCCGCGCGCTTGGCGGAAAGCTCTCCAAACAAATATTGTTTACCAATCGACTGTAAAAATATTTTCAGGTTTGCTTTAAGCCAATTCCATTCATCGGCAGGCAATTCAGTAACCAGTTTAGCGTCGGATAAGCTGTAAGAGCTTTGTTTTCCACGAAAGAATATTTTTCCTCCAACCATGCCCACGCAGGGACGATAGCCTAAAACGTCTTTTTCCACTTCCGCGCCGACGCCGCATACAACGGCAATGCCCCCGGCCATGAATTCGGCAAACGAGTCACCGGCTTTGCCCATCACCCACAGCTCGGGCGGTTCGAAACGGGGGTTATGCTTAGTCATCGTCATGCCGCGCGCGCCGATATCACCGTCTATATAAATTTTCCCCTGAGCCATGGCGTTGGCAACACCATTAGAGGCATTGCCGTGAACGATAATCTTCGCTCCGGCGTTCAGCCAGCCCACATCATCCGATGCCGGCCCGAAAGTTTCAATCAATGTGTTGGCAAAACCCATCGAACCCAGGCGTTGCCCGGACGTGCCTAATACGTTAACGGTAATTTTTTCATCACCCGCGCTCCAGAGACGTCCACCAATACCGTGCTGACCGTAAGCGGTGACTTCGATATGACGGAAACCTTCAGAAACCGCTTTTTGTATGCGCTCCTCAAGAATCCGCGATTCAACGCGAACGTTGTTTTCAAAACCTGTTACCTTTATCGATTCTCTTTTCGCCATAAGTTTTATCTGATTCCCGTTCTACAGGACGTATTTAATTTTTAATCTTTCCGCGGCGGCGGCATCAGCTATTCCCAACGCGTCGGACATGCCGATCGGTAAAGAAGTGGAGCGTCCCAGCGGCGCGAATATTTTTTTTAATTCCGTATCAAATCCTAAATAAACATCAACAACGCGCTGGGCTACTTTTTCCGGATCGAGGCGGCGATCCAATCGCGCGTCTTGCGAGGTAATGCCTTTGGGGCAAAGACCGATATTGCAGATATTGCAGCGATCAGCTTCCGAACCAAGACAGCCCGCTGCCGCCTGCATAATATATTTTCCGATCTGCACACCGCTGGCTCCCAGCATAATCAGTGCCGCGGCGTTGGCGGCCAGGTTACCGTTTTTACCTATGCCGCCTCCGGCAAACAGGGGAATTTCGTTTTGTTTTCCCAGCTTGACCAGATTCAAATAAGCGTCGCGCAGATTGCTGGCAATCGGATGCCCCATATGATCCATCGAAACATTATAGGCCGCGCCCGTGCCGCCGTCTTCACCGTCGATAGCCAGACCGGCGGCATAAGAATTCCTCGTTAAATTATTGAGAACAGCCAATGTTGTGCTTGTAGCGGATATTTTCGGGTACACCGGAACACGGAAACCCCAAGCCATCGACATGGACTGAACCATTTTAGCCACAGCTTCCTCAATAGAGTATTTGGTTTGATGCGTCGGCGGACTGGGCAAATTAACGCCCCACGGCACGCCACGGATTGCCGCGATGAGCTTATTAACTTTATACCACATCAGCAGTCCGCCATCGCCCGGCTTGGCGCCCTGGCCGTATTTGATTTCAATCGCGCAGGGATCTTCCTTCATATGCGGCAGGTTGTGAATGATTTCATCCCAGCCGAAATAGCCGCTGG
>DHGA01000014.1 GCA_002402545.1 Syntrophaceae bacterium UBA4810 | reverse complement strand
ATCTGTTTTTCTGTTGCCTGTTTTTTCATCACAATAATCATAATTTCCCTCTCCTTAAATAAAAAAGGCCATGACGTTTTTGCCGCCATAGCCTCTAGAAACACAAAAGCCATGGGCGGCTTTCTTGATCCACCCATGGCTGTTTTTGGTTATGTTACCTTAACTAGTCCTCGCTCAATGGGCAGACCAATGCAAAATAGGTATAAAACCAGTAGCCGTAAAAATTGTTCATTGCATTGATTTTTCTGTCCATCAATAAAAACCTGTCCTTTAATTGTGCTTCATATAAACAAAGTAAAAATGTTTGTCAAGAGAAAATATTTGAAAAAGTTAATTAAATTTGTGTTTTAGGAACGAGCCCAGAAATTTTTTCTTTTAGTCGATAAATATGTCTTAATCGCCCTATTCCATTCCTTCCATTCTTTTTGTTGCCTCATCCGTTGCCTGTACAGCCTTGTTTGCCCTATCTCCGACTTTTTTAGCTTTATCCAGCGCCGGAAGGGAATATTCCGCACCGCCGGTTAAGACGGTTGTTACTGGTTTGGAAAAGTATTTAAACCAGAAGAATATGAAGGCAATGATGACACTGATAATTATCAAAAAAACTAACTTTGATCCGCCTTTTTCTTTTTTCATTTTCGATGCCTCTGTTTAATATAAAGATGACTGTACCCATTAAAGGGGTACAGTCATCTTACCTAGAGAGAAGTTGTTCTTTTGTGGTTAACGACCTCTTTTGTCATGTTTGTTTGGACCTTTAGCTCCACGTGGTGGCTGCGCTGGACCACGTTTAGAAGGTGTTTTTTGGTAATGTTTTTTTGGCGGTAAACCTTGTACGTTCCAAGATTTGTTTCTTTCCCAGTATCTGTCGTGATGCCATGACCTCCAGTTTTTATGAAGCCTATCGTGAGGTATTCTTTCGTGCTGCCAGGTATGACCTTTCCAGCGGCGATCTCTGTAATCATTTCTCCAGCCGGGAGGAACTGTTTTGTAAAAAGGCGGGGGAAAGCTGTTAACTCTCCAGCCGCGGTCATGATACCGGGAACGGTACCAGCGTCCCTGCCAGGGGCGCCACCACCAGCCGCCGACGAAGTATATTTCATCCTGCACGTCAGGAACGGCATAGACATCAGTTTCCGGGATGATCACGACGTGCGGCGGGCCGGGAAACACTATGGGCGGGGGCAGGGGAATGTTAATTCTCACGCTTACCTGCGCCATAGCCGTTGAAGCAACCATTAAGAACACAAAAACGATTGTTGTGTAAATCAACTTTTTCATTTCATTGCCTCCTTTTTGGTATTTTTTTCAGTTATTATCAGTGGAAATTAATTTATCTTTTTTGCGGAATAATTTCCAGCCAATAATCATCCGGGTCGTTGATAAAGTAAATGCCCATGGCTTTGTTTTCAAAACAGATGCAGCCCATCTTTTCATGAAGGGAATGGGCGGCGGCAAAATCATCAACCTTGAAAGCCAGATGAAACTCGTTGTCTCCCAGGTTGTAAGGTTCAGTTCGGTCGGCAAGCCAGGTTAGCTCCAATTGGTGCGGCATTTTTCCGTCGGAAAGGTAAACGATAATAAAGCTCTTATCCGGCGCTTCATATCGTTTAGCTTCTTTAAGCTGCAGAGCGTCTTTATAGAAAGCCAAACTTTTTTCCAGATTCAGAACATTTATATTGTTGTGCGCAAAGGTAAACTGCATCGGGATGGATCCTTTTCTAAGGTTTTATCATAACTTTTATGGCTCGCGGGTCTTGAAGCTGCGCCCGGAAAGCTTCGGCCGCTTCGTCTAAAGAAAAAATATGCGTAATTATATCTTTGGTTTTGGCCTTGCCGCTTTTTAGCAGTTCAATTGCCGCGGGGAAGTTTCCGCCCAGGCAGCCGATAAGAGTGAGGTTTTTGCTCAAAACCGTGATGGGATCCCATTTAATCGGTTCTTCATAGACGCCCACCAGCATGATCTTGCCGCCGCCACGAGTGATGGCCACAGATTGGTCAAATGTTTCCTGTTTGCCCGCGCATTCGATTACGGTATTCACGCCGAGGTTGCCTGTTGCCTCCATAATTATTTTGGCCGCGTCTTCTTTAGCCGCGTCAATTACCAAATCCGCGCCGCATGCTTTCGCGGCGGCCAGGCGCGCAGGCCTTCTGCCGCTGGCGAAGATTTTGGTTACACCCATAGCCTTGAGCACCTGAATAGAATAAAGGCCGATTACTCCCAATCCGATAACTGCGACAATTTCGTTTTCCTTGGGCTGCGCGCGATTGACAGAAAAATAAGAAATAGAAAGAGGCTCTACCGAAGCCCCGTCCTCATAAGTCAATTCTTCCGGTAGGGGAAAAACATTGCGCCCGAGCGCGGCAAAAGGCACGTGCACATATTCGGCCATCGCGCCGGGAAGCTGATAGCCCAGAAGCGCCATATCAGAACAGCGATGCGATTTGCCCTGCTGACACCAATAGCATTTACCGCACGGGGAAAACCCCACTGCCGTAACGCGCATGTCGGTTGTAATGCCCTGAACACCGGAACCGACTTCAACAATATCGCCGCTGAATTCATGCCCGAAGATAGTGCCTTTGCCTTCGTCTTTTTTATAAACATGCAGGTCCGAGCCGCATACGCCGCAAAGTTTAACCTTGATGATTACCCCGTGGGATTCGCAAACAGGTTCGGGCATGTTTTGCACTCTTATTTCTTTTTCCCCGCAGAGCACAGCCGCTTTCATTTTTTTGCTCCTTTTTACTTAATTCTTCTGACCTCGACGGTCTTATCCAAGCCTCTTACTTCAATAAAATATTTTCCGTCTTTTTGAAAAATTTCCACCTCTGGGTTGACGGCAAAGTAATTTACGAATTTGGCTTCGCTTTGTCGCCATTTCTGGCCGTCGGTAAATTCAAAAATTTTACTACTTTTGAAGCCCGTGAATTTACCTTTTATTGTTCCTTTGGAAACGACATTTTTTTTCTCTTCCATCGAACACCTCCCGACGTTAGAGTTAAGAATTGCAGAGATTAAATTTACGTTTCGTTTTTATATACTCCTATCAGTGCTTATTGTCATGTCAATTATTTTTGCGGGCACGGCGCTAGAATGCTGGTTTTGGCTGATCGGCACGTGCCAATTCTTCCAGCTCCGCTCTTTTGGGGCGGAAATAAAACATTCCAAGCGTGGATATAGCGAGAAATATGTAGAAAGTTTGATATTCGGCACCGATTAAAAAAAGCACTAAGCCGTAAATCGCGATACTTTCCCCAAGCGCCAGAGAAACCATTACGGCCGTCGTATATTTGGCTATAAATAGAGGCTGATTCGATTGCGTCCTGTATTTGAATAGTTCCGACGATACACCTGTGCTTTTGGCATTCATTATAAATCTTCTCAGAAAATGAGCAGCAATCAACATAATTACCGACAGGCCGTAGAAAATATTGCGTAGCAGCTCCAGGGGGAAATCCTGTCCCATCGGAGGCATGATCTCGTCACCGAAAGCATGCGCTATGTAAAGATAAATTAAAAGTGAGCCCATTAATGCCAACCAAATAATCCACAGCGTTTTCATTCCTTTTTCAACCGCTTCTTTTTCTGTTTCATTTAGCATGATTTACGGCCTCCCTTTTTTTATTCTCTGTTGGGTTTAAGGCTCCGACTCTTGCATCGTCATTCCGGCGAAAGCCGGAATCCAGAAACTGGGTGCCAGCGGGATGTTTACCCTGCAGGGAACCCCAGCGAATGCAGGGCATGCGGGGCTGGCATGACAAAAGGATACCCCGCTGCTTGCGGCGGGGAGCTTCATTTATTATCTTTAAGAAAACAAAACAAGTCAAGCGCGATACTATTGTTTTGAGCATAAAAAAGTTAGTTTTGTGTGTCAATCAAATACTTAGCGCAAAATTTAATCACAGGCAGGCAAAACGGCTCATCCAAAAATATGCGAGTTGAATTGTTTAAATAGATCATGATAATGTCGTGCAAATTATTGCGAGGTCTCGCTTAATGAAAGGAACTAACCGCGCCGATATCAAAGTGGGCGCGCGTGTAAAAGTTGTGCAGAAGCAGGATCAGCGCACGGGCAATCTGACCGAAGGCATTGTGCAGAATATTCTTACAAAATCAGGCACTTACCCGCATGGGATAAAGGTGCGCCTGGAGGGCGGGATTGTGGGCAGGGTCAAAGAAATTACCTAATGTCAATTCGCTTGAAAGCGAGAGGGTATAAGACGCAACACATAGACTTCACTATGCTCAAATACAAACAGAGGTTTTATGCAGATATTTGTTGATGCNNCCTGATCTTTGTGGCCAATAAACCGCTGCGCCTCGAGAAGTTGGCAAATCTATCCTTGATCCTGGTTCCGGAGGGGTCTGAT
Source organism: Syntrophaceae bacterium UBA4810 (assembly GCA_002402545.1). GTDB lineage: Bacteria > Desulfobacterota > Syntrophia > Syntrophales > Smithellaceae > UBA4810. The sequence continues at coordinate 899 of DHGA01000014.1, read as the reverse complement.
GTGGCCGATGATCGCATTGCCGAGTTGGTAAAGCCGGGCGATCTTGTGATCACAGCCGATATCCCGCTTGCCGACCGGGTAGTCGCCAAAAAAGCCTTTGCGATGAATCCTCGCGGCAAACTCTACACGGAGCACAACATCAAAGATAGGCTGGCTATGCGGAATTTGCTCAATGAACTAAGAGATAACGGCATGATGACAGGCGGTCCGGCTGAATTCAGCAAGAAAGACCGTCAGGCATTTGCCAACCAGTTGGACAGCTTTTTAATCAGGCAGCTGAAATTAGAAAACTCGACGAAATAAAAATGCCGAATTAAATATATTGTCCCCCGGATTTGACGTGAAAACCAGTTTCATAGAGAATCGGTTTGGTCGTTGAGAGCCGATCATCTATTTTCATTTGCGTTATCCTATTGCCGAACGCTCAAGATGAGGCGCGATTTAGGCGCAGCCTAAATCGTTGTCCTCCACCGCCTTGTTCGGCTCTCTTTTTTGGGGATTTTTAGGCAATCAATCATAGCTTTTTCGGCTAATTCTTGCATCACCGTATTACCCCATTTGATTTCGTCCCAATCTTGATAACTATTAGGGTCCCTCACGGTGCTACCGCCCTGAATGTTTGCATGAGAGAGTGCGTCTCTCCCATCTTCTTTCAGCCACATGCCAAGGGTTTTTCCTCCCAGCATGTGAACTCTTCGATCTGGAAACGATACAGCTAATTCACCTTTTAGGCTGGGGATCTCTTTCTCGATCCAAGCTCCCTTCGACCTCCCATCTTTGAACGGTATTTCAAGTATTTTTGAATAGCACATGAATGCATAATACGTGCTTCCACTAGATACGCCCTCTCGAAAAAATCCTAATGCTAAATGCTGATCTTTTTCAAAGACTTGCTGTTT
>DHGA01000028.1 GCA_002402545.1 Syntrophaceae bacterium UBA4810 | reverse complement strand
ATGAACCCCTGCCCGTGCGGTTATTTCGGCGACCGTGTCCGAACCTGCCGCTGCTCTTCGCAGCAAATCCGCCAGTATCAGGGAAAAATTTCCGGCCCGCTAATGGACCGCATTGATTTACACATTGAAGTCCCCGCGGTTAAATACCGTGCGCTATCCGGCAAAGAAGCGGGCGAATCTTCTCAATCCATAAAAAGCAGAGTGACCACCGCCCGCGAGATTCAGAAAAACCGTTTTAATCAGGACGGCCTGGCCTGCAACGCCAGAATGAGCGAAAAACAAATCAAGGCTTTTTGCGCCATAGATGAAGATTCACACAAACTTATTGAAATGGCGATTGAAAAACTGGGCTTGAGCGCCCGGGCGATAAACCGGATATTAAAAGTCTCGCGCACCATTGCCGATCTGGAAAACAAGGAAAAAATAGAATCATCTCATGTTGCTGAAGCCATTCAGTATCGCAGCCTTGATCGCAGTTTGATTTGATGCTATGCATATCGTATTCTACTGATCTTTCAGTAATTTTATAATTTTTAAAGAGGAATATATGGATATCAAGATTGTTAAAGCGGCGCCGGAAAAAATGAAATCGAAGCCCAAAGATGAATCCAAACTGGGCTTTGGCAAAATTTTTACCGACCACATTTTCACCATGAAATTCAAAGAAGGTGAAGGCTGGCATGACGCGATGGTTGAACCATACCGGCCGCTGCAGCTGGATCCCACGGCAATGTGCCTGCATTACGCGCAGGAAATATTTGAGGGTTTGAAGGCCTACCGCGGCAAAAACGGAGAAATTTATCTTTTCCGCCCCACGGAAAATATCAAAAGAATGAACATCTCCGCGGAAAGAATGTGCATGCCCGCGCTGGATGAAAATGTTTTTCTGGACGCTTTAAAAAAACTGGTTTTGCTGGAAAAAGATTGGGTTCCGCACGGCGAGGGAACATCTTTGTATATCAGGCCGACAATGATTGCCACAGAGCCGGCGCTGGGAGTTCATCCCGCGGACGAATATCTGTTTTTCATTGTTGTCGGCCCTGTGGGAGCTTATTATCCGCAGGGCTTCGCGCCGACAAAAATTTATGTTTCTGAAGAGTATGTGCGCGCGGCAGCCGGCGGAACAGGATCGACTAAAGCCGCCGGAAATTACGCGGCCAGTCTCTATGCCAGCCGCATTGCCACAAATATGGGCTACACGCAGGTTTTATGGCTTGACGCGTGCGAGAAGAAATATGTCGAAGAAGTCGGCACAAGCAACATTTTCTTCTTAATCGGTGATGAACTGATTACGCCGGAGCTTACCGGCACTATTTTACCGGGCATTACGCGTAAATCCGTTATTCATCTGGCGCGTCATCTTGGCATGAAGGTCACGGAAAGACATATTTCCATCGATGAAGTCACCCAGGGCGCGCAAAATGGCACACTCAAGGAGGTTTTCGCTTCCGGAACAGCGGCAATTATCTCGCCGGTGGGTCAGGTTTATTACCGGGGCAAAGAATATATGATAAATGGCGGCAAAACAGGCGCTGTTTCGGAAAAATTATACAATGAGATACTGCAAATTCAATACGGATTGAAGGAAGACGAGTTCGGCTGGCGGGTCAAAATTCACGGATAGAGTAAAGGGGAAAAAAATTACAATTCAATTTTCTTCTTTGATACAAGCACTTGCAAATACATTCCACAAACTTGTGGAAAAAGCTGTTGATAACTCTGTTGGCAACCTCGGCGAAAGCCCATTTGACGTGATTTTGCACCGGATTGCACAAGATTCAGGCAAGATAAATATATAATATAATCAATGCTTTGTAAATATATCGTGTTATCGTTGATACTTATAAGCAGCCTGATAAAACAGATATAAACTACAAATAAAAAGTGTGCCATGGCGCAAGAATTTTTTGGTGTTAAAATGATTAAAAATTCGTCAAATAAATCGCTGTTAACTGAATTTTTTTTAACGATGAACTTCAGCAAATGTGTGGCCGCGACAATTTTTCTTGTATTTTTTTCATTTTCCGCGGGCAACACCCAGGAAATTGCGCCTATCGATGATACAGTTCAAAAATTACAGCTTGTATATGAAAAAACCGGCGATTTCCGCGCTGCTTTTACGCAGGAAACTTTCAATAAATCCCTAAAAAGAACCATGACAGAAGAAGGCAGCGTTTTTTTTAAGAAACCGCGCAATATGCGCTGGGATTACTTAAAACCGGAAGTCAAAAAAATGATTATTAACCCTCAAAAAGCTTGGCTTTATCTGCCGCGCGAAAAGACGGCATACTTCCAGAAAGCGGATAATCTGGTCCAATCGGCAACATTACTCAGGTTTTTATCCGGTTTAGGAAAGCTCAGGGATGATTTTCAAATAAATTACGCCCATCCGGAAGCTCTTGATAAACACGGCAATTATCTGCTTAAACTGACGCCTAAAGAGAAAAATTCTTCTTTGCAGGCTCTTGGCATCACTTTGGATAAAGATACTTATTTTATTATTAAAATAAGCTTTGAAGATTTGATGGGCAATATAACCACGCTGAAATTTTCCAATATCGTGATGAACGCGGGTCTTTCCGATAATCTTTTTAAGTTCCAGCCGCCCGCAGGAACAAATATTTTCGACATGCCGTAAAATTACCAGCATCCCGTATATTATAACTAATTAATTTTATTTTACGCGGATTTGATTTTCTTACCCTGCAGCAAGGTATCCAGCGGGCTTTTCGGCGCGTGCGACATATCCCGCAATACATGCGTGTAAATCATTGTGGTTTCCACGTTTTTATGGCCCAAAAGCTCCTGTACCTCACGAATATTAGCACCGTTCATCAATAAATGCGTGGCAAAACTATGCCGCAGCGTATGTACCGTGGCATGTTTTGGAATTTTAGCTTTTACGAGAGCCTTTTTCATCACATCCTGAATAGCCGTATCACTGATGTGATGCCTGGCCACCCTGCCGCTGCGCGGATCAACAGAAAGATTGTTGGTTGGAAAAACATACTGCCACGCCCATTGCCTGCCCGCTTTGGGATATTTTTTGTTTAATGCATCGGGCAAATGAACTTCACCATGCCCGCGGGAAAGGTCGTTTTCGTGCAGTTTCTTTACTTCGATTAAATGATTCTTTAGTTGTTCCTTAACCGCCACAGGCAGGATTGTTGTCCTATCTTTATCACCTTTACCGCTGCGGATAGTCAGCGTATTCAAATCCATATCTACATCCTTGACCCGCAGACGGGCAAGCTCCATCAATCTTAGGCCTGCGCCATAAATCAATCCAGCAATAAGCAAATCTCTGCCAGTCAGGCAATCCAGCAATCTTTTTATTTCATCTACTGAAAAGACAACAGGCAGTTTCTGCCCACGTTTGGCACGAACAGTATCGGAGATATTGCCGGCTTCTTTTCCCAAAACATACCGGAAGAAAAACAAAATCGCGTTAAACGCCTGATTCTGGGTAGACGCAGAAACACGTTGTTTCAACGCCAGATGACTAATAAAATTCTTAAAATCAGTTGAGTCAACATCGGATATTTTTTTCTTTATTGTTTGCGCAATATATTCAAGAAACCTTTCTATCCATTGAATATAAGTTCTTTCTGTGCTGTAGGCATAATGTTTTAGCCTAATTAATCGTTTTGTTTTCTGAATGATTTCGGTAATATTTTGTGAATTAATGACTTTTGCCGTTCGCGAATCTGTTTTACCTAGATAATGGAAAAAATAAAGCCTCAAAGAATCGCTTGCCTGCTTATGTTGCCAATCAAGGATATGTTTATCTGCTTTTAGGGATTCCAGAAACTCTAAAACCGCTGTTTCCTGATACTCGATAGTTGACAAATCATTTCTTCTGGCATAATTAAGAAAACGACTGACCCAATGAGCAAAAAAAGGTGTATTTTTAGTTGGTACTAGATTCTTCTCCAGGAGGTACTTTTGGAACTCGAGAAGCGTATCGTTAATCGTTTTTGCCATTTTTCCCATGTTTTACCAAGTTGGTATTTACCCTTTATTACCACAAAATACCAACCAACGAAAGTCGAATTAAGCTGATTACATTATGTATTTTACCTTTTCATTTTTTGTAAAATAAAGTAAAATTGTACAAAAGTTCGGAAAATACTAACTACGTATATTAATTGTTGGGCATAAATAATAATCTAAAAAGAGGAGAGCCAATATGAGCGTTAAAGATGAACTGCATGAAGCCGAAAGAAAATGTTTTATCAGTGATGCCGAATTGAGATACATCACAACCCGTCAAGGTGATGCCCTTGCAAAAAAGAAGGGATATAAAGACCTTGAGGGCATGGACGCTATTATAAGATTTCTTTGCGACAAACATCATTGGTTTCCTCATCAGGTGCGACAACTTTCTACAGAAGATTTGAATTTGCTTTTAAAAGGTGACTTATAAGAGCAAATGGCCTCTTGTAGTAAAATAGTCTTGCTAAGAGTGTGAAGCATTTTGGCTGTCCATCCATTACGCTTGGCGTAGTTATGTAATTTTTGTTCTGGGGTCATATGTGCCTCCATGTTCCAAATTAAAATATTGCCCAACCAGGCAATCCAGCCGATCGCTGCGCTCCGGCTGATTTCTGCGTTAGCCTTGAACTCGGGAGTACCAATATGAAAGATGAAACATCTTATTTAAGTAAATCTAGCTTGAATGACAAGAACGATAGACTCTATTACCTTGACTGGCTCCGATTAATTACTATTATTGCTGTTTTTTTGCATCATTGTAGCAGGATTTTTGATCTCCGGAATGCTCACGCAATAACAGGTATTCTACCGACTATCCATAGAGAATTTGATAATCTTTGGATGATGCCTCTATTTTTCATGATATCCGGTGCGGCAATATATTATTCTTTGAAAAGCCGTAAAGTCGGAGAATTTATCAAAGAACGTCTTCTGCGTATTCTTTTACCATTAATCATTATAGGGGTATTTGTAATAGCCCCTCCGTTGAGTTATTTAATAGAATTTATTAACGGACAATTCAGCGATAACTTCTTCAAATGGTATCCCCATTACTTAAAAACATGGAATCCTGGGTATACTGGTCATCTTTGGTTTTTAATTTTTCTTTTTGTATATACATTTATCTTATTTGTATTTTTTATTCCCTTTGGGAAACAGAAGGCGAGTATTTTTTTACGATTCTCTAATTTATTTAAAAAATCATGGGGATTGCTGCTTCTTTTCATACCTTTGATTGCAATAGCTCCATTGGAAATTTATTCTAAAAGATTGTTAGGCGGTTGGGATTTCTTGCCATATTTGTTATTTATCATCTGCGGATATCTCTTCTTTACAAATGAACAAATTAAAGAATCACTGAAAAGGTACTGTATTGCCAGTTTTGCTATAGCATTATTACTAACTGTCATTTATTTATTAATTGAGTTTAGCTCTGTAATGCCGGAAATAAGTTCATATATGCTAATGAATTTTAATGATCTCTCATCCTCGTCTCCGCCGGATTTAACATGGCCATTAACCGGATTTTTTGTGTTAAGGCATTTAGCCGCCTGCTTCTGGATGATAGCAATACTTGGTTTAGCTGGCCGTTTTTTAAATTTCAGTAATAGATTTCTTGGATATGCAAGCGAAGCGATACTGCCGTTTTATATATTGCATATGACAATAGTTTATCTTATTGGTTTCTTCGTGATACAATGGACTGTCGGCATGACAATTAAATATATAATTATAGCACTTGCTTCTTTTATAATCACTGTCTTAATATATGAATTTCTTGTAAGGCGCATAAATGTGCTTCGTGTTCTGTTCGGCATGAAGATTAAATATTAAAACAGAGGCTAACAATAAAATCCAGTCTGATGCGAACCGCAATCTGCTTTTGTTATAAATTGCGTTTGAAGTTTTCACGGATCTTGCTCCGTGATTCCGCATCGCGGTTCGCACAGCTGATTTTGTCGTTAGCGGGTCTCGGCAATCGGTGCTTTAAAATTTATGTTCAGGTCTTTGCGAGAAATAAATAAATTGCTTTTGGCATTCTCGTTCTGAATGATTATAGTGCGAATGAATTTCATAAAGAATTTGCTGAGGAATATTCTGCAAAGAAAATCATTGCTGAACGAAGCAAAGAAGGATTTTTTTGAAATGAAAGTCGGTTTATTTTCAAGCAATGAACGCTGTTTTTAATTCGCAAGAATAAAAAAGAAATATTTTCTTTACCGAATGAAAAGATGTTGCTGGTTGAAGGTTGGTAAAATAAAAACGAAAATATATGTTTCAGCAGAAGTGCTAACCATTCGATCGAGCCTGATGCAACTAGTACGTTTTGCGCGGCGAAAGTTCTGTGAAATCTCAAATGGTTTGCAATTTTAAATTGTCTGTGCCAGTACCCGTTGCACAGCTCATCGATCAGTTATGCAAGAAAGGACCGATTTATGAACAAAAAGAGCATCCAGTTAATCCTTTTTCTTTTAGGCTTCGGCATTTTTATGTTTTCGCGCCGAAGCGAACTCGTTCCTACTTTTGGCTGTGCAATCATTATCTCTCCGATCTTTATTCTGAGGTTTCTCCGAACTCAAAAGCGCCATGCTTTGATACTGACTTTTATCGGATTTCTGCTAAGTTTGAATATTGCGCTTTTTGGTTTATTCAATATAGGTAGTGGATTCGGCACCCTTGCTGTAAATTTGATCAGAAATTCCCTCCTGGCCGTATTATTCTTTATTCCCTACATGCTCGACAGCTTGATCTATCAGAGAATTAAGCTTCCCGGCACCATCAAGACACTTGTGTTTCCGACACTGGTTACAGCCATCCTTTTTTTATCCTCCCTGGTAGGCCCTTTCGATGGAGACGTTGCTAAAGACATTTATTCCCAGGGACCGCTTTTCTTTCAGCAGATTGCATCCTTGTTCGGTTTATGGGGATTTGTTTTCATGTTTTCGTGGGTTGCGTCTTTTGTGAATTATTTGTGGGAAAACCATTTCCAACGGAAAACTGTTGCGCCGGCATTCGCTGCGATAATCGGCGCTTTTCTAATCCTGTCCGGATTTGGCCTGTTCAAATTAGCAACATCACCGGATCAAAACCAGAATACTGTAAAAGTTGCGTCAGCTGTCTTAATCCCACACGATGGCAAATCTGTCTCAATGATGGATATTTTTAACAATAAACAGGCGTCGCCTTTTGAGAATGTCATGAGTCGGATAGAAGATATGACAAAACAGGCATCTCGGAACGCAGTGCAGATTATTTCTTTTCAGGAGTACGCCATCATCGTGACTGAAGAGGACAGGGAAAAGTTGCTGAAGGAGATTCAACGTATTGCCAGAGAGAACAAGATTTACCTGAATCTGGCCTATTCATATTTTTCTAAAAATGAAAAAGGCCGAAACATGAATGTGTTGGTCAGTCCTGAAGGGGTTATCCTGATCCACTATGCAAAACGATTTTTGTTGGGATTCGGTGAATTCGGTGAAACACGTGTATTTAAAAAAGGTCCTGAAGTGATTCAGACAGCCGTTACACCTTATGGCGTAGTCGGTGTGTCAACGTGCCGGGACATGAGCTTTCCTTCTTATATCCGGCAGGCAGGGCAAAAGAGAGTCGACTTGATGCTAGGGCCATCATACGATTTTCCTAAAAGCGTAAGTCCATCGTATTATCTGCGAGCAATCGAAAACGGATTTTCCTTTGTTCGTTCCACGTATAACGGAATCAGCTACGCGATTGATTATCAAGGACACGTCCTGACTACGATGGATTCCGAGCAGTCTAAAGACGGTATGATGGTTGCTGATGTTCCCATAAAAGGAATAAGAACCTTCTATTCGCGATGGGGTGATTGGTTCGGTTGGGCATGTGTGCTGGGCGCTTTAATATGTGTAATTTATTCTTTTGCTCGTAAGCGTTTATAAAGGAACCTGCATAACCCGGCGCTCAAGCCGATCACCGCTTCGCGGCTCCGGCTTAGCTTTTCGTTGGGCATAAAAGGAGAGAGCATGAAGACCGTTGACGATTTAGGCGATATCGCGTCGAACGTTCTAACGTTCAATAGTTACCGCGCTTCTGAAGTAGTAGCGGAACGAGAATTTTACGCTGATCGCATCCGGCTAGGTAAGAATTTTGTAGCCGTGTCCACCAAAAAAGGTATGCTGTTTTGTCCAAGCAGGTTTGCGGGATATAAATGGAATACAATGGAAAAACACCTTGCTTTCGAATATAAAAGCGGAAGCGTTACAACACCAAGAATAACATCGGTGCTTGGTATTTCGCACGAAAACCGCGTCAAAATGGAAGACGAATACCTCAATCTGTGTGCTGAATTGCAGATCGAGCCATCGGCAAAACAGCGCAGTTACTGGGTAGTGCAGCTGAACGACCAAACGAAAGCGGAACCGAGATTAAAAACAGGCGCTAGTTCGGGCTTCCCGGATGATGTGTATCCGGGTGCAAGGTACCCAGAAGGCGCGGTAAAGAAGGTAACCGTAAATGCCTATGAGCGAAACCCAAAAGCACGCAAAGCATGCATTGAGCACTATGGCACTGCATGCATCGTTTGTGGCATAGATTTTCAGGTTACCTATGGCACAATTGGCCAGGGCTTCATCCATGTTCACCATTTATACCCAATAGCGCTGCGGGATGAAGAGTACGAGGTAGACCCAATTAATGATATGCAGCCTGTATGTCCTAATTGCCACGCTATGCTTCACCGAAGTGATCCTCCTTTCACAATAGATGATCTGCGGGATCTCGTAGCCGCAGTCAAATGAAAAAGCCCAACAAGACTCATCCAGCCGATCGCTGCGCTCCGGCTGATTCGCGCGTTCGGCGGAAATATCATCATGAAAACGCAAAATAACGTGATTACGAAAATATTGTTAATGTCCGATACCACTTGGCTACGACACGCCAACCCGTGGAGTGCATGGACAAGGATCATTACATGTCTCCCTTTATTGACCTTATCCCTATGGAGCAGGGCATGGATTGGGCGATGGTTTATATTGCCTCTTCTCGCCGCCCTGCTTTGGATCTGGATCAACCCCAGAGTTTTTCCCGAACCAAAGTCAACCGACAATTGGGCTTCGCAAGGCGTCTTTGGGGAAAGGGTTTGGCTAAACAGAAAGGTTATTCCGATTCCTAGACACCATTTCATCGCCGCCAACACGCTACTTGTCATAAGTGCAGCAGGCATTCTCCCTTATGCCTACGGCATTTTGCTATTAAGTCTTTGGCCTACCCTCTTGGGTGGGCTGTTAATGTATGTGGGGAAACTCTGGTACTTTGATCGAATGGTTTGGCTCTATAGAGATATGAAAGACAAAGTTCCTGAATATGCCAAATGGACCCGATAAATAACGCCGAACAAGGCAAAATATGAATATGGAAACTTGCTATATGTGTGAGGCACCTTCTACCTCTCGTGAACATGTTCCGCCTCTATGTATATTTCCAGAACAGAAGGATATCGAGAGCGGTGAGGATCTTAGAAAAGATTTAATAACGGTTCCCTCGTGTGATATTCATAACTCAAAGAAGTCAAAAGACGATGAGTTAATGCTATTTGTATTGACTCTAAATATTGCAAACAATATTCTTGCGAAGCGTCAGGGTTTGACAAAAATACTACGGGCAGTATTGCGTAACCAGAATCTTCCAAATCATTTTTTTAGCAAAAGCAGCCCTGTTATGTCTGTCGAGTTTCAAGGTGATGCAATTTCGGCATCGCTGGCCAAGATTGACTACCAACGATTTCTTCGCGCATCAACCCATATGGCGCACGGCTTGTATTTCCACCATTTTGGAAGAAAATTTAAAGGGAAATGCTCGATATTTGCTGACTTTATGCTTCACTATGAAACAGAAGGCGCCGTCAAGTCTAATTATAACCAGCGCACTGTAGCTGAAATCGTAAAACCACATTTTGACCAAGAGCCTCAATATGGTAATAATCCAACTGTGTTTTCTTACTCAGTTTTACCGCCTGACGATAACGGTCTTATTGGAGGCAGAATGCAATTTTTTGAAGCGTCAAATATATATGTGGCCTACATTCCATGTGATAATGACGCCTAACAAAAGCAATACAGCCGAT
>DHGA01000052.1:2474-8405 GCA_002402545.1 Syntrophaceae bacterium UBA4810 | reverse complement strand
CTTTCGCAGCCAAAACAATAATAACCGCCATAACTGCCGAAATATATGTCACCGGCATCGTAAACTTTCAGTAAAATATGCTGCACGGTTTCGACATGGTTTTTATCCGTCGTGCGGATGAAATAGTCGTTCGCCACGGCAAGCTGAGGCCATAAAGCGCTAAACTGAGCGCNNCGGCTATTTTATCGCCGTGTTCATCTGTACCGGTAACAAAATAAGTTTCAGCTCCGCTCATGCGGTAAAATCTCGCCAGAACATCGGCAACAATAGTTGTATAAGCATGCCCGATATGCGGCGAGGCATTAACATAGTAAATGGGTGTTGTAATATAAAAAGCTTCTGGCATATTAAGATCCTTTTTTATTCAGTAAAGCCGTTTTCATCTTCTAATTTTTCCAGCTCTTCAATTTCCTTTTCTTCGTTCAAAACGGCGCCGGTTGCTTTATCCACGCTTTGTATAGCTTTTTGTTTGTTTCTTTTGCTTCCCGCGTATTCTTCGTGTTCAAAGGCCAAACAGCACATCAACCTGCCGCATAATCCGGAAATTTTTTCCGGATTCAGTGACATGCTTTGCTCCTTGGCCATTTTCACGGTAACCCTTTCCAGGTTCTGCAGTATTCCCGCGCAGCAGACGATTCGCCCGCAAACACCGATGCCTTTTGTGATACGGGCTTCCTGGCGGGCGCCAATCTGTTTCAGCTCTATGCGCGTTTTGAATTTCTGAACAAGCTCTTTGACCAGATCGCGAAAATCAACCCTTTTATCGGCGGTAAAATAAAATATTATTTTACTTTTATCAAATTGACAGTCAACATCCACCAGCTTCATGGATAATTTCTGTTCCGCGATTTTTTCCATGCAGAATTTTCTTGCTTCTTCTTCCAGCTTTTCATTTTCCGCCTTTATCTGCAAGTCATGGGTGTTGGCTTTACGGATAATCTTTTTCAGATTCGCGGGGAGTTCTGATTCCTGGCGTCTAACAACATCCGTGACAACAATCCCCATTGCTGAACCATTATCCGTGTTGACTATGACCTGGTCTCCCACATGGACAATATGATCCGCCGCGCTGAAGCTATAAATCCTGCCTTCTTTTTTAAATTTTACACCGACAATATTCGTCAACAAATCCTTACCGCCAAAATTTAGTAGCTCAATTTAAATGCCATTGTCTCCAATGTCAATAATTTGTTACTGTTACGTTTGATATATCTTTCCGCTCTTTCCACCAAATCGATATTATAAAGAATTTGCTCGCCCGATAAACGCTGGGCGACAGAATCAATAAAAGATAATTTGTCCTGATTGATTAATGTCCCTGATTTCTTCGTTTCCTTATAAACCAGAGCGTCACGGAAATAGCTGATAATTATATCCAACGCAAGGCTGATTTTCTTTTTATCCTGATGAAGAAAAGACGTGAATTTAATCAGGCTGAAAAGCTCGCTTTTTCTGGTAGCGGCAAGCAAATCAAAAGTTTCCTGGCGAAACGATATAATTTCTTCATCGTCTAAATCCAGAGCCCGGCCGATTGAACCGCCGGATAAGCCAGCCAGCAAAAGCGCTTTCTGCTGCTCCATGCCCATTTTTTCTGTTAGTAGCTTAGCCACAATATCCTGACGCAACGGATTAAAGCGCATATGCAGACAGCGGGACAAAACGGTTGACGCAAGCGCGTAAGGACGGCTGGTAATTAAAATTATCAAGTTCGCGAAAGATGGCTCCTCCAATGTCTTGAGCAGAGCGTTAGCCGCTTCCTCGTTCATTTTATCGGCATCATCAACAATAAAGATACGGCAAAGAGCTTCCAACGGCTTAAATGTCATCTGGTTCTGAATTTCGCGAATAGCGTCGATGCGGATGAACTGGCCTTCCGGTTTCACGACAAAAAAATCAGGGTGTCTGTTTTTCTGAATTTTCCGGCAGGAAAAACACGTGCCGCAGGAACCTTGAACAGCGTCTGCTTTTTCGCAATTATACGCCCGAGCGAACTCCACGGCGAGCGCTTTCTTGCCGATCGAAGGAATCCCGCTAAAAAGATAAGCGTGCCCGATGCGTTTTTGCGATAACGTTTTCCGAAGAACGTTTACCTGTTTTTCATGGCCATAAATATCGTTAAAAGACATAATCAAATTTTTTCAGGCAAAGGATTTATGACTTTCGCTTATTAATAAAATCCATAATATGGGCGATCACTTCTTTCTGAATTATATCCGCGTCCGGCGTAGCGTCCACCAGACGAAAGCGCTCGGGTTCGCTTTTACAGACATTAAGATAACCTTCGCGAACGCGATTGTGAAAGGCGATGTTTTCTTTTTCGAATCGATCAGAAGTGTTAAGGGAATTGTTCCTTTGAATCGCTCTTTTCAGACCTGTTTCCGCGGGAAGGTCAAAAAGCAGGGTTAAGTCCGGCTTCAAGTTCAGCGACGAATAATCATTAATAGTTTTTATAATATCCCGGTTCAAGCCGCGACCGAAACCCTGATAAGCGTAGGTGGCGTCAGAAAAACGATCACACAATACCACTTTATTCGCGTTTAACGCCGGAATAATTTTTTCCCGCACATGCTGCGCCCGGGCGGCACAAAATAAAAACAGTTCCGTTTCCGCGCACATATAATTGTGGGATGGATCAAACAAAATACCGCCGATTTTACGGCCGATATCTGTGCCGGAAGGCTCCGATGTAACAAAAAGCGGAATTTTTTTCTGCAATAAATAATCGGACGCAAGTTTAATTTGCGTAGATTTACCGGAGCCTTCAATACCCTCGAAGGTAATTAGTCCCTGCATCGATCCAACCCCCGCCACTTAATCAAATGGGAAATTGCCTTAAGTTTTTCAGTAACCGAAGCGACTCCCGGAATAAAAAGATTTTACTTTTTTGTATTTACAAGAAAAGCGCGCGGCCAAACCGCCAAAATTGGGCGATTTGTCCTTGAAAGCCTTTGAGTATTTTTATTTTTCTTCTCCCGGCACAATTGCTTCTACGGGACACTGATCAGCACACGTTCCACAATCATTACAAAGTTTGGGATCGATAACGTACTTTTCTTCACCTTCGGAAATTGCTCCTTCGGGACATTCGCCCTCACAAGAACCGCAAGCGATGCATTCATCAGTAATCACATAAGCCATGACTCTTTATTTCTCCTTTTACACAAAAATTATTTCTCTATTATATTGTGATAAATTCTTTACCAAATAATACAATGAGAACTGGTTATCATTGCTACTATTATTTATAATACCAAGTAAAAAAACTAAACAGATACCACTTCTTTAATATCCGGAACTTTGCTTTTAATTACTTTTTCTATGCCCATTTTAAGCGTCATCTGCGACATCGGACATCCCTGACAAGCTCCGGTTAATTTTACTTTAACCACGCCATCAGAACTGACATCAACAAGTTCCACATCGCCACCGTCGGCCTGCAGGCCCGGCCTGATAAGATCTATCGCTTTTTGCACCTCTTCTTTCATTTGTCCTCTCCTTTTTTCTATAAATACTTGGGCGTTTTCTTAACGAGGCATTCGGCTAAACATATCATTTGCCACCCTACGGGCAACTGACGCCAGCTCCGGTTTAATCAACATATAACTTTCCGCCCGATGGTGTCCCGCTCTCCACATCAGATGGCCGGTGGACGCCTCGTAAAGTCTCATGCCTAGACTTACTTTAGCTACTTTTTTATCCTGTTCCATCGTGTAGTTCCAAATGTCAACAGAAACCATCAAGAAGGCTTCCGCGCCAATCAACTCGCTAATTTTTCTGCTCAGATAAGGATCAGAATAATTCAATTTTTTTAATTTAGAAAGGTACTCATTAACGGCGTTGCTTAACTCTTCATTGTCCCGTATTTTGTTTTCAAGATTTTGATTATCAATCACGCTGGAATACCATTTCTTATCAGTCAATACATTAGCGATAACATTTTCCAAAACCACTTTTGCTTCCCCGTGGGGACCAATATCCACTTTTAAAATAGCTATGCTTCGCGGATGAAAATCTTTTGCCGCGGGGTCAACCTGTGAAAAACGCAAAGTTGTGCAGGCAGACACCATAAAAATGCATAATAAAAATATTTTTATTCGATGTACTTTTTTGGGCACCGGAAACAAGCCTCCTGCTTTTTCTTTATAATATTTCTTTCAGAAAATAACCCAAAGAACAACGCATAACCCAGCGATAATATAGACGGTTTCCAGAAGTCCTTCTGTTACCGCCCCTGAAAGCCCGGCCTTTCTATCACAAAGAGTTAAACAAATCCACATATATAATACACAAGCTAGCAAAAAAAGGCCGAGCTCCGATGTCTGGCCTGCAAAATAAGAAAAAATAAGAAGTATCAATAGCATCGCGGAAATTAAGTTAAGAATAATTTTTGTCCGAGCTTTTCCGAGCAGCACCGGAATCGTTTCCCGCCCGATCAACTTATCGCTCTGCATCTCCAGAATGTCGGACATCGCCGAACGTATGAAAACAATACCAAAAGCAAAGCTGAAAGCTACAGCCGTCCCCGCGTTGAAAATATTTTCCGATGTCAGCACAGGCAAAACCGCCGTTACCATTCCCCACGCCGCGGCCATAAAAATATTTTTTGAACCGGGAATATCTTTCAGGCTCTGGAAACGCCATTTCCCGGGAAATATATTCATATTATAAAGCGCACCGGTGACAGACATAAGAAAAAGAAAAACAAAAGAGAGAAAACCATTCATAAAAGCCAGCACCAAAGCTACAGCAATGGAAAGAATAGCCACGTTGCGATAAATTTTTGGATACCGCAGATAAGTTTCCTCGCGAAAAGAGCCGATGAAACTGGCCGGTCTGCGGCTGATCAGCCTGTTGAGCACATGCATGCCGTAAACAAAAAAAGCGGCGATAGCAACATCAGTTATCAAAACAGTCCTTTTCTGTAAAAGCACTACGGCTGCACACAGGCATCCGGCGCCGACAGCCGAGTATATATCCGCTTTGATCGCCGCTAGCCAGAGCTTCATAAAAAAACCGGTCGTTTTCGATTTTACTCTTTGACCTGATGTTATTTTATCCATAACGCGGTCAATGATCCAGTTGGGCGTTGACGCCCCGGCAGAAACACCGATACGGTCGTAAGGTCGTAAATCTATATTTTCCATTTCCGCCGCCGTTTCAATATGAAAAGTTGGTGTCTTTGTCCGGCGCGCCAGATCCGCCAGCCTCTTTGTGTTGGCGCTGTTTCTGCCTCCGACAATAACGATGGAGTCCATATCGTTTGCCAAAGACACAACCTCCGCTTGTCTTTCCTGCGTGGAAGAACAAATAGTGCTAAAGATTAAGGCATCAGGATAATAACTTTTTATTTTATCAACAATCAAGGAGTAATCATCCATGGTTTGCGTGGTTTGGGCAACAACACAAACCCGCTCCAATGACGGTAATTTTTCAACATCATCAACCGAATTTAGCGCGATACCTTTACCGCCGGTATAACCCAAAAGAGCGTCAACCTCGGGATGTTCTCGGTCACCGACAATAATTACCGTGTAACCGAGGGATGTATGTTTCTTGATTATCGCCTGAACGTAACCGACTTTAGGGCAGGTACAATCGATTATTTTTATGCCGCTGGATTTGATTTTTCTGCGTTCGTCGGGAGCAATTCCGTGCGCCCGGATAATAAGCACTGAGTTTTTCTTATCCTTGATTTCGTCGATATCACTTACCGGTTTAACTCCGCGGCTATTGAACAATTCGATTGTTTGCGGATTATGAATCAAGGGCCCATAAGTGTAAATTTTACGACCTTTTTCGTGCTGGGCAACTTCCAGAACAATGTCGACCGCGCGCCGCACGCCCATGCAAAAACCGGCACTTTTAGCAAGCTTGATTTCCAATTATTTAATTTTTCCTCAACAAAATAAAAAATTCTTTATTGCCCGCTGG
>DHGA01000052.1:0-2434 GCA_002402545.1 Syntrophaceae bacterium UBA4810 | reverse complement strand
ACCAGGCCGTTTTTGCCCACTTCACTTCTTCCCGCTTCAAACTGCGGTTTAATCAATGCCAAAATTATCCCTTTTTCTGAAATTAATTTTACCACGGGCGGCAAAACAATTTTTAGCGATATAAATGAGACATCAATGGTCGCCAGATCAGGCTTTTCCTGTAAATCCCCGTCATAATAACGAATATTTTGTCGTTCGATGACGCAAACTCTTTTGTCCTGACGCAATTTCCACGCCAGCTGTCCATACCCGACATCAAGCGCGTAAACCTTGCGCGCTCCGGATTGCAAAAGACAATCTGTAAACCCTCCTGTTGACGCTCCGACATCAAGCGCGACCAAGCCACGAACATCCAGATTAAATTCATCCAGCGCCCCTTTCAGTTTAAGACCGCCGCGGCTGACATAAGGGTTATCCTCACCTTTTATCTCCACCTGCGCGTCAGCGGCAACCAGCGTACCTGCTTTATCCAAATAGCTTTCGTTAATTTTTACCGCCCTGGCTAGAATAAGCGCGCGCGCCTTCTCCCTTGTGGGCGTGATCCCGCGTTCGACCAGCAGTTTATCCAAGCGGATTTTTTCAGTGCTCATGTTTTCTCGAAGGTAACAGCGTAAGAATGAAAGTTTATTTTACCATCTGCTTTATGGCCCGGATGATTCCTTCTTCATCGATTCCGTATTTATGTCGCAATTGTGCCTGTGTGGCATGTTCGACGAATTCATCGGGAATACCCAGCCGTTTTATCTTCGCGTTACTCACGCTCTTTTCGGCCAGCATTTCCAAAACGGCGCTTCCAAAACCTCCCTGCAGAACATTTTCTTCCACGATGATTATTTTTTTGAATGATCTGGCGGTATTTAAAATCAGCGCGCTGTCAATCGGTTTTACAAACCGGGCGTTGATGACTTCCACGCTGACTTTTTCGCCGGCCATTTTTTCCGCAGCGGCCAGCGCCGGATAAACAGTGGCGCCGACGGCAATCACGGCCAAATCAGAGCCTTTGCGCAGAACCTCTCCTTTTCCGATTTTTAAAGTTTTGATTTTTTTATCCAGCTTCGCCCCCACGCCCTTACCGCGCGGATAACGCAGAGACACGGGAGATCCGCAACTGACGGCTGTTTTCAACATATGCCGCAGTTCGTTTTCATCTTTGGGCGCCATGACAATCAAATTGGGAATAGAACGCAGGTAGGAATAATCAAATATTCCCTGATGGGTCGCGCCGTCCTCGCCGACAATGCCGGCGCGATCGATGGCAAAAATAACCGGAAGATTCTGCAGGCAAACATCATGTAGAATTTGATCATACGCCCGCTGAAGAAACGTCGAATAAATGGCCACCACCGGAAGAAATCCTTCCACGGCAAGGCCTGCCGCAAAAGTCACCGCGTGCTGTTCGGCAATGCCCACATCGTAAAGACGCTGGGGAAAAGCTTTTTGGAAGTGTTCCAGCCCGGTTCCTTCGCACATCGCCGCCGTTATGGCGACAAGGCGCTTTTCCTCCTCGGCAAGTTCAACCAACGTTTTACCGAATATTTCCGTGTAAGCGGGAACCAAACTGACGGCGGCAAGCGCTTGTCCCGTTTCCACATCAAAAGGAGCTATCCCATGATAGCTTAACGGTTTCTCCTCGGCAAATTTATAACCCTTGCCTTTTTTTGTAATCACATGCACCAGCACGGGGCCTTCCAGATCCCTGACGTTTTCAAAATTCTTAATCAGATAGTCCAGGCGATGACCTTCCAGCGGCCCCACATAAGTGAAGCCAAGTTCTTCAAAAAGACCGCCGGGAACCACGAATGTCTTCAGCGATTCCTCTATCTGCTGTGAAAACTTGACGATATACTCACCGATACCGGGAATGTTTTTCAAAAAACCTTTTACATCCGCTTTCAATTTAGTCACTCTATGACCAGTCATTATGCGGTTCAAATATGAAGACAGTGCGCCGACATTGGGAGAAATGGACATTTCATTGTCATTTAAAACAATGATCAAATCTTTTTTACTGTCTCCCGCCCAGTTCAATGCCTCAAAAGCCATTCCGGTAGTCATGGAACCATCACCGATAACGGCAATTATTTTATCCTTCTCACCCTTCAGGCATTTTGCCTGCGCGAATCCCGCCGCCGCGGAGATGGAAGTCCCGCTGTGCCCCACATTAAAAGCGTCATAAATACTTTCTTCTCTACGGGGGAACCCGCTGATGCCTCCCTGCTTGCGCAAAGAGGAAAATTGTTCTTTACGTCCGGTAATGATTTTATGCGCGTAGGACTGATGACCGACATCCCAGATAATTTTGTCCTGCGGCGTGTTAAAAATAAAGTGCAGGGCGAGGGTCAGTTCCACCGCTCCCAGGGAAGAAGCTAGATGACCGCCACGGGACGCAACTGTATCGATAATCATTTTTCTTATTTCCTGCGACAGCGTGTTC
>DHGA01000088.1 GCA_002402545.1 Syntrophaceae bacterium UBA4810 | reverse complement strand
AGCGAATGACTTCTCCGCAGCAAAGGCAGTTTTCATCCTGATAAGTTCTTTTAGGCATTTTCACGCCGATCAAATTCAATATCTTTTTGACCAGCGGCAATTTATCGGGAATAAGGCGGTTGGAACAGGGGCGCTGGTAAGCGACAGTAATGTTAAGAGGCTTGATTTTGCCTTTTAGCTCCTTCATTCTCTGCAAAAGAAAATCCATGTAATAAACCGGCTTGAACGGCACTTCCATGCCGTAGGCGGAAGCAATCGAAGTGAAAGTGCCGTAGCATTCATCGTGCAAGCAGATAACCTCTTTCACGCCTAGCCTGCGGAAATTATCAATGGCCACAGGCAAGCGTTCTTTGATTACCGACATTTTAGCAAAATGCGTGTGCACGGCCGGGCACATAAATTCCGCGCCGAAGGTGCCGGCCATAGCAACATCCTTGAAAATTTCTCCCGTGCCTAAAGCCCCCAGCTCGGGAATGTAACAGCAGGAAAGAGCTTTGTCCTTGACATCGCCTACCATGCACTTGCCCTGCATCTGTGTCATGTTAATCCACTGATTGGTAATGGGACGCGGCGCAGTTAACATATCTTTTTCTTCGCGCCGCTCGCAGATTAGATAATAGGGGTGATTGCCTCTTTTACAGTATTCCTCGCAGGCGTAACAGGTGACACATTCATGCAGAACGCGTGAATCCTTGCCGCGAATAATCTTCATGATCTCCGCGTGCGCTTCCTTATGCCCGCTGAAGGTCATATACTGGCACTTCAAAAGACAATCGCTGGAAGGACATGTCGCGCAAACTTTTTCATTGAATTTCAATTTATACATCAACCGCCTCCATATAATTTAAGTTGCCAAATCTTCATTTATTCGCAGTTAAATTTCAAAGATTACTATTTTTTCAGCGACCAGAAGGGTCCGGTTTTACCGATTTCCTGCATCGTTGTTATCCACTCAATGGTGTATTCGCGCATTTGTGAAAAATAATCCGGATCCAGCCTTCGTCTAAACATTTGTCCCGAAAATAATTTAAGCAAATCAGGAAGAGCGAATATCCCCTCTTCCGTTCCCGTTTTGAATTGCGCCCAGTTACGAAGATGTTCTTCCGACCGGAAGAATGTCATCGTCGATCAGGCGTAACTTATATTTTCCATCCATCGCGCAAACGGCACAGCCACATAGCCAATTATCTCTTTTGGCTCGGCCTTTAAAATAACTCCGTCTTTGACTTCCAGGTGAATCGGTTCGCCGCAATCGAGGCATGGCGTATCGATATTCACCTTTTTACCCGGGAAAAGCCAGCAGACCGCCAGCGATTCAAAAGCTCACTGGCCGAACCATTTCTGCTGTCCGTCGATGGTTATTCTAAATTGCGTGGGTTGATTGTTAAACGGCGCAAACGAAGCAATAAAATCCGTGCCGGGCGCGAGCCAGCCGGGAACTCTTTTGGAAATAAGCTCGCGCAGCCTCTGACGCCCCTCTTCCATAGAAACGCCCAGCTCTTTGGCTATTTCCGTGTAGTGCGGAGCCTGCCCGGTTTCCACCATACGCCTGGTTATAAAGTGATAGGTCTTATCAAATACGGTAGGAAAATTCATGACGTTACCTCCTTAATATTTCACTAATTTGTTATTGCAAAAGAATGCGTTGAGCGAAACAACCTACTTATAAGGAAACGTCATACCTGTGTCAAGGCAATAAAATTTCGCTTGGGAAATAACATTTAATTTATAGACATCGGGACAAAAAATGTAAATTTTTCGGCGCACTGCGCCAAAATTAATTTATGAAAAAATATTTGACAAAATATAAGCAAAGTTGTTTTATTCTAATAATACGAAATCTTTGGAAAACTTCTTGTTTTTCATTCCGGACTGGCTCCGGAATCAGGAGATAAAGCTGGATGGCGTTTTGCACCAGCATGATAGTTATTAAAGGACTTTTAAAATTTTCAGCGCTTTGGTTGGGTGCGTTATGCAGGTCGGCTACCAAAATACCCGGTCAAAAATAATCAAAAGTGCCCTACTTTTGAGCCTTTGCTTTTTACTCTTTCTACTTACCTCGTGCGCGCTCAAAAAAATGATCATCGAAGCACCTGATTCGCCGGAAGGAATATGGACTTATCCGGGCGGTAGCGCCGAGCCGATGTCGATGGCCTTTTATCCCGACGGCAACCTTGTTTTTTTGGGTGGTTTTAAAAAATTCAACCCGGCCACCTGGCACTACGACCCCAAAACACAAAGATTATACATAAGAGTTTCCAACTACGATAAATACGATACCGACTGCGGCGGCTACGGTAACGCGGCTTATGCCTGCCTTTCCTACAACAGTAAAAACGACGCCTTCGAGTGCAAATGGACACCCAAAACAAAAAGCTTAAGCTTTCTGGGGTGGAATTTTTTAAGAGAGTAAGAGAGCCAGCTGCCACAAAAGCAATACGGATGAAAGACAAGCCGATAAAAAGTATTGAATATTGACATATCCAACATTTTCCAATATTTAAGCGCAATTACAAAATAATGACAGCTATTAAAAAACACAAAGGAGCACTTATGAATTTTTCCGAAACAAAAACAGAATTATTTCAGGCTGACAAAAAAACAAAATTACTCGTCTACGAATGGCTGCCGGACAAGAACGTTAAGGCCGTAATGATCGCCATCCACGGCGGCATGGCGCATGGCGGCGACTGGGTTACTCCAGCGCTCTATTTCACTAAAGAGGGTGTGGCCACATACGCGCCCGACCTGCGTTGGCATGGAACCTACCCTAAGTATAATGAAAAGGGCAAAGTTTTTTTCCATATCAATTCCTACGATGAATATGTCGCTGATATACACAAATTTTATACATGGGTAAAAGAACGCCATCCCCAAACCCCGATATTTATTATCAGCCATTCCAACGGCGCACTCATAGCTCTGAAGTACGGCCTGACACTGGCGAAAAATGCAGACATCAAAGGATTTATTGTTTCCTCTCCCTGGCTGGAAAACAGGGTAAAAATTCCGGCCATCTTGAAAAAGATCGCCAGGCTAATAGCGGGGATTCATCCGACGTTTGCCGTCAAGCCCCCTTCCCTTACGGATTTATTGACCCATGACGAAAACATTACCGCCCGTCATCATCGCGACGAAGAAATAGGTCTGAGAGGAACAGCAGCTTCGGCAAAGCTGGGCGTGGAGAGTGAAAAAACTCAGGCGTGGGTGATTGAAAACCTGAAAGCATGGAAACGTTTCCCGGTGTATGCCGTGCTGGCCGGCGATGATCAACTTGCCGATGTCGAGGGCAGCAAGAATGCCCTGAATTCGATGCCGTCGGAACTTCTGACTTTAATTGTCCATGAAAATAACTTTCATGAGAACTTCAATGAAGTGAACCGAGAACAGACCTTCAAGGGAATTGCGAAGTGGATGCAGAAAATAATTTCTTAAAAAATGCATCTTATTTTTTAAGAAAAATTAAAAATTAACTCGGTGGCAGGAAGGAGGAATTAATGAAAAAATTGATACTTGTCGTTTTTGTGATAGCGGTTATTTTAGCGGCGCTTCCTTTTATAACTGGAAACCTTGAAACAAAGGAACTTAACGACGAGGAGAGAAAGGGACTCGGGTTGAAGTTTCTCCAGCTTACTGATGGAATGGTACACTATGATGTCAGTGGGCCGCAAAGCGGAGAAGTAGTTGTCCTTGTGCACGGTAACGCGGCGCCTTACTTTTCGTGGGATAAAAATATGGCTGCACTTACTGGCGCAGGTTTCCGGGTTATCAGATATGATCTCTACGGCTTCGGCTACTCCGATCGCCCGGATGTTGACTATTCCCGCGCTCTTTACGACCGCCAGCTTATGGAACTTCTTGAGAAACTTAACATAAAAGGTCCGGTCAATCTTGTGGGCACCTCTCAGGGAGGAAGTATTGCTGTTTACTTTGCAGCCACTCATCCGGAAAAGGTGAAAAAACTTGCCCTCTTATCACCGTTCATCAATATTCTGCCCATGAAAGCGATAATTACACTGATAAAAATTCCCGGTATCGGTGAATATCTGGGCAGCGTTTTACTTGACCTGGTCAACACCAACTACCCGGAAAAAGTTTTTGCGAACCCAAAAGCGATACCAGCAGAGTACACGGAAAATTATACAAAGCAACTTACCTATAAAGGATTCAAGCGCGCAAGGATTTCCAATTTGCGCGGCGATTCACTGGCCGATTTTACTGAGCAATATGAGGCGGTTGGTAAAACAAAGATTCCGGTTCTTTTCACCTGGGGCACTGCTGATAAAGTAATTATGACCGATTCTGTCGCAAACATTAAAAATGCGATGCCGTCTGTCGTGTATCACGAAATAGAGGGAGGCGGGCATCTGGTACATTATGAAAATTCTGAACCGGTAAACAAAATACTGGTTAATTTCCTGAAAAAGTAAAGTACCTGGGGCCGGCGTTAATAACGCCGGCCCATTTCACCTGCTGCGCGCCAATCAAAACTTCTAGTTCTCTTGCCGCTTAAAGCTTTTTTATCAGCATATTAGGTAGAAGGGATTCATTCTTTCCAAAAAATAAACGATTTGTCATCAGGAGGTAAAATGCATATAAAAAATTTTATTTTAGCGGTTTTTACGTTCACACTTTTATTGGCCTGCGCCTCGGCAGAGATGAAGCAGTCGCCTTCTTCTACAGGCGCTATCGCCCCGGATTTCACCCTGCCTGATCAGGACGGAAAATTATGGACGCTTGGCGAAGTCCTGAAAAATTACCGCGGCGTGGTTCTCGCTTTTTATCCCAAAGACGATACAGGCCTCTGAATTAAACAATTTGTTGAGTTTCAACAAAACATCAAAAAATACGAAGAGCGCAATATCAAAGTTTTGGGCTTAAGCCGGGATTCGGCCAAATCGCACCGCAACTTTATTGCCAAGCACAAGCTCAATGACCTGACGCTTTTGGTAGATGAAAAAGGCAAAATCGCCAAACTCTATGACGCGGACCACTGGATTTTACCGCTTTCCAAGCGCGTTTATCTGATTATCGATAAAAAAATGAATATCATTTACCGCAAAGACATGGGCTTTGGGCTTTTGCCGAATCAGACCGATGCGCTGCTTGAGGAAATCGACCGCCACACAAGGTAGCGACGAAAAAAATTGTCCGGATATTTGCG
This sequence comes from Syntrophaceae bacterium UBA4810, assembly GCA_002402545.1. Taxonomy (GTDB): domain Bacteria; phylum Desulfobacterota; class Syntrophia; order Syntrophales; family Smithellaceae; genus UBA4810. The sequence continues at coordinate 33,383 of DHGA01000088.1, read as the reverse complement.
AAACTGCTTTCAAAAAGAGCGCAGTCGATTAAAAGCGATAAACTGTTTTCAGCTGGAGAAAATGTCCTTTGGGAGAGTTTTCCGCGTATGCATCGTAAAGATACGTCAGGGTTACACTCAACCAAGGAAACCGGTAATAAAAATCGGCGCCGATGGAAAGCTTTTCTCTGGCGGTGCCGCTAACTCTAGAGCCGTCTTGTTGTTTATCTTTGCTAATCATCCAGTTGACCGAAGGGCCTAATTTAAATTTGTCCGTCACACTATAGCCTAAAAGCGCCTGCAGGTGAAGTTCGTCTCCAGGTAAAACATCGGTGGCATTATTTTCTAAACGGAAATAATATTTCGCGGCGGCATCCATACTGAAACTGCCTATCGTCTTGTGAATAAAAACCATGGGCGCGATGTCGTACTGATTTGAGCCGATGTTGGCGGCCTTTGAGGAGTTGTATTCTCCCGTGGGGAATTTTACAAATAACATAGGAAGTATATCAACCTGCTTTACCGACAGAAAATAACCAGCGCCAAGACTAATATCCCCCAACCCGGAAGAGTCTTGATCCAGCGAACTGATTTTTGCGTAACCAAAAGGAACAACAACGGTCGCGACAAAATCAGGCGAATAGTAGCAAAGGCGCAGTATTTCCTGCGCGCTGAAAAGACCAAAGTCCTTACTGACTGCTTTTCCGCTTTTATCGGTGGTCTCGTCAGCATAGTAGGCATAAGTATAAGTAAGAAAATATAAGCCCTGCCTGGCGCGGGAACCGTCATAAAAGTTTACCGCAAAGGCATTGCGCGGAATTAAAACAAGCAGAAAAAGCACAACAGCAAATAGAATAAAATTATGAAACAGCGATTTCATATTGCAACCCTCTCGTCAAATTTGTGCTCAGCACATACTATAATTTTGTTCGTCTGAAAAGAAAATATTATTAACATTTTTGTAATCCTACTTGTAAATACTTTACTTGTTTCTTCGCATATCCGGAAAAACTTTATCGCTGATGAGCAAAAGAGACTGTTGTTAATAATAAAAAAATTCTTCACACGCAAAAAATCATTACCGCTCTTTTTCATGTTTGAATTTTATCAATGAATATTTTTTGAAAAAAATGATTATTTTACTTGAATTATATAAAATTATTTTGTTATACTGCATACGGTTAATAAAATAATTTCGCCCCGACAACCGGAAACGAAAAAAATCTCATTCTACTGGGCGGCAAGGCGGAAATTTCATGGATGAACTCCGACACAGCTTGCCTGTGCTTCTTTTGCACAACATGAATCCTGAATGGACACCCGAAGAAAAATCGGAAAGCGGACAAGATGTCGCCACACTTGGCAATGCGTTGAATGAGTTAGGTCATCCCATCGAAATTGTAGCTGTGGAAGACGAGCGTCTGGTCGAGCGGCTCAGCACGTTTGATCCGCGTGATTATATTGTATTCAACTGGTGTGAAGAAATTCCCGGCATTCCGCATAGCGAACCGGAAGTTGCCGCGGTAATGGAAAAAATGGGTTTTGTGTTCACCGGTTCTTCTCATGATGTACTCGCTCTTTCTTACGACAAGCCGCGGGTAAAACGTGTTCTTGACGAAGCAAATATTCCGACACCGCCATGGGACGTCTTTGATACTCCTGATGTTGGAGAATGGAATATTTATCCCTCCATCGTTAAAGCGGCCAATGAACACTGCAGCATCGGCATTTCTTCTGAATCTATTGTTACCTCGCCTGCGGAATTGGAAAATCGAGTAGCTTTCATTCTTGAATCTTACAATCAGCCCGCCCTGGTCGAGGAATTTATCAACGGACGGGAATTTCTCAGCGCGGTTTGGGGCAATGGAAAAATATCCATGCTTCCCGCCGTGGAAATGGATTACAGCGAACTTACAGATATCCGAGACCGTCTTTTTACTTACGAAGCTAAGTATGTTTCCAGTTCTCGCCTCTATGATTGTATTGACATGTGCGTCCCGGCCCAATTGGAACCGTCAGCGCTGGCCGAACTGGAAAAGATAGTCCTTGCCACTTATAAGGCCACCGGCTGCAGAGACTATGGTCGCGTTGATGTCCGATATCTCAACGGGATTTTCTATGTCATTGACGTTAATCCGAATCCCGACATTAATCCGCAAACTTCAATGACCCACGCCGCGGCTGAAGCGGGCTACTCTTATGGTCAAATGGGCAGCCGAATCGTTAATCTGGCCGCAGCCCGGCATCCACTTTTTCATAAATGAAAATTAGCATCAAACCTTGAATAAATCCGTCTCTAAAATTTCCTTGAAAAAACAAATCTCAAAGAGCGATGATATATCTTTCCAGTTAATAACGATTGACGAATTTTAAATATTGTGTAATGTAATGAATAACATATGTATTGCAGTATCTTCAAAATCACGAGGAAATCATGACAAATAAAAATCGCGCGGCGTTGACAACTTTCGCCATATGTATAGGTTTGTTCTTTTTAACCATCTCTACGGGAATTGCGAAAGAACTAAATTCTTCCACCCCATCGAGCCATATTCCTAAAATGCCGGTGTTACGTTCCGCCACCGCTTTGGTTGTTGACCAGGACACAGGCGAATTCATCATTCAGAAAAAAGATAACACCGTAGTACCTATCGCTTCCATCACTAAACTGATGACCGCCATGGTCGTTCTTGATGCGGACATGAATCTTGAAGAATCACTAACCATCGAGAGCGAGGATCTGTTCGGCCTTCGCCGCCGTATTCGCGCTCTTCTGCCGGCAGGCACTGAGATTACACGAAGAGAAGCGCTTTTGCTAACACTTATGTCTTCAGATAATCGTTGCGCCCGCGCGTTGGGACGCACATATCCGGGAGGCATGGAAGCCTTCGTCAGCGCTATGAACGAAAAAACTCAGTCTTTGGGATTAAATGAAACACGCTTTGTAGAACCCACCGGACTTTCCAGCAATAATGTCTCTTCCGCGCGGGATTTAGTCCAATTGGTCGATGCCGCGTATCGATATGATCTTATCAGGGAATTTACTACCTGTAAAAAAACTGTTATCGACGCAGGCCAGCACGTAAGAGAATTTTATAACACCAACCGTTTAGTTCAAAACCCCGGCTGGAATATCGGTCTTTCCAAAACCGGTTTCATCAGCGCCTCAGGACGATGTCTGGTGATGCAGGCGGAAGTGGCTCAGCGCTCACTGATTATTGTTTTGCTTGATTCCTATGGCAAACTCACCCGCATCGGCGACGCTAACCGAATCAGGCAATGGTTGGAACAGCTGCCCATCTAAAAGAAAAAAACAAATAAGCAGAATACTGATACCTGAAGCTTATAATCTCCGGTCGATATTAATCCTCAAATAGCCCTAATAATCAGCATATTGCCTCTCCTGAAAAATATGCCTTGACAATATTCTCGCGCAAAGTTATGGATTTACCTAATTAGGAATCATTCCGAATTAAGATGATAAACAAAGAAGACCTTATAAATCAGTTAAGGGAAAAAGGCCTGAAGCTAACACCACAGAGATTGGCTATTATCAACGCTCTGGTTAAGAATTGGAAGGCTCATCCTGGGGCATCTCTAATCTACAAAGATGCGCGAAAAAAGGCCAAAAGCGTTAGTTTATCTACAGTATACGCGACGCTTAAAGAATTTTCCGAAAAAGGCCTTATCAAATCTTTGGAATTCGACCGGATGGAAAACCGCTATGACGGCAATCTTTCCGAGCACATCAATCTTATCTGCGAGAGCTGCGGAACAATTCTCGACTACAACCTCCCCGCGACAGTCGAACCAAAAGACATTGCCAGAAAATCAGGATTCGTCGTTACAGAAGCTCGCATGGAATATTACGGGCACTGCCGCGACTGCCTGAAACGTAAAGCTTAGAACCGCTTTCAGAATAAATGGCGGATAAAAGGCGCGTTTTGTTGTAACATTTTTTTATTCGGAATGATTCCTGATTGAAAAAGATCAAATAATAATGGACTTGAATTTTCAAAATCAAAAACGAACAACAAACCTTGAATACACGGGAGGCGTCCTTGCTGCGTAAAAATTACATGGCTGGACATACTTTGATATTCAACAAATTGTGTAACATTTAATCAATTATAACTGTGAAAGGAGGAAACATTATGACGGAAGAAAGCAAGTGCCCGGTGACGGGTCAGATGAAAAAACCCATTTCCGGCGGCGGCACGTCAAACCGCGACTGGTGGCCGAATCAATTGAACCTTAGAATTCTCCACCAGCACACTCATAAAAGCAATCCGATGGACGAGGCGTTTGACTATACTAAAGAATTTAAAAAACTCAACCTCGCAGCCATCAAGAAGGATCTCTACGCGCTGATGACCGACTCGCAGGACTGGTGGCCGGCNNCCTACCGCATGGGCGACGGCCGCGGTGGCGGGAACACCGGCTCCCAGCGACTGGCACCGCTAAACTCCTGGCCCGATAACGTCAATCTTGACAAGGCGCGCAGGCTTTTGTGGCCGATCAAACAGAAATACGGAAAGAAAATCTCCTGGGCCGATTTGATGATTCTGGCGGGCAGCTGTGCCTTGGAATCGATGGGCTTTAAGACATTCGGCTTTGCCGGCGGGCGCGTCGATGTCTGGGAGCCGGAAGAGGACATTTACTGGGGCAGCGAGGACAAGTGGCTAGGCGATAACCGCTACTCGGGCGATCGCGATCTGGAAAATCCGCTGGCCGCCGTCCAGATGGGTCTCATCTATGTCAATCCCGAAGGCCCCAACGGCAATCCCGATCCGGTCGCCTCCGGTCGTGATGTGCGCGAAACCTTCGCGCGCATGGCCATGAATGATGAAGAAACCGTCGCGCTGGTTGCCGGCGGACACACCTTCGGCAAATGCCATGGCGCGGGTGATGCCGCCCATGTCGGCCCCGAGCCGGAAGCGGCGCCTCTCGAACAGCAGGGTCTGGGGTGGAAAAGCAGCTTCAAAAGCGGCAAAGGCGGCGATACTATTTCGAGCGGCATCGAGGGCGCCTGGAAACCCAACCCGACCAAGTGGGACATGGGCTATCTCAAGGTGCTTTTCAAATACGAGTGGGAGCTGGTCAAAAGCCTCGCCGGCGCGAACCAGTGGCTGGCCAAAGATGTTGAAGATGAGGACATGGTGGTGGATGCGCACGATCCATCCAAAAAACGCCGCCCGATGATGACCACGGCGGATCTCTCACTTCGGTTTGACACGATCTACGAGCCGATCTCGAGACGCTATCTGGCCAATCCCAAAGAATTTGCGGATGCTTTCGCCAGGGCCTGGTTCAAGCTGACACATCGTGACATGGGCCCGCGTTCACGCTATCTCGGCCCGGAAGTGCCCAAAGAAGCGCTGATCTGGCAGGACCCGATTCCGGCCGTCAATCATAAGCTGATCAACAAATCGGACGCCGCTTCTCTTAAAAGCAAGATTCTGGCTTCCGGCCTGTCGGTATCAGAGCTGGTTTCGACCGCCTGGGCATCAGCTTCCACCTTCCGCGGCTCCGACATGCGCGGCGGCGCCAATGGCGCTCGCATTCGCCTGGCCCCGCAGAAGGATTGGGAAGTCAATGAACCCGAAAGGCTTGCCAAAGTTCTCAAGGTCTTGGAGCGCATTCAGAAGGCGTTTAATAAAGAGCAGACAAGCGACAAGAAGGTCTCTTTGGCGGATGTCATTGCTCTGGCCGGTTGCGCGGGCGTTGAACAAGCCGCGAAAAATGCGGGTTACAAAATAACGGTTCCTTTCTCGCCGGGACGCATGGACGCATCCCAAAAGCAGACCGACGCGGCCTCCTTTGCGGTGCTCGAACCGAAGGCAGACGGATTCCGCAACTACTCGAAAAAAAAGTACGCCGTATCCGCCGAGGAAATGCTGGTAGACAAAGCACAACTTCTGACGCTTACCGCGCCGGAGATGACTGTTTTGATCGGCGGCATGCGTGTGCTGGGCGCAAACTTTGGTGGTTCGCCCCACGGCGTTTTCACTGCGCGACCCGGAGCGCTGACGAATGACTTTTTCATCAATCTGCTGGATATGGGCACCGAGTGGAAGCCCTCAGCGATTGACGCGGATGTTTTTGAAGGACGCGACCGCAAGACGGGCGAGCCCAGGTGGAGCGCCACCCGCATTGACCTGATCTTCGGCGCGAACTCTCAGTTGCGGGCCGTGGCGGAAGTTTACGCCTGTGCGGATGCCCAGGAAAAGTTTATCAACGACTTCGTGGCGGTCTGGAACAAGGTGATGAACCTCGACCGCTTCGATCTGGTGTGATTTAAATTTAACTGTCTTGCGATGGTTTCAGTCAGCATCGCAAAAAGACCGGTTTCTCAGCGGCGGCACTATACCTGCCGCTGAGAAACCGCAAGAGACGAAAAAAAGTTAACTGTTAGTCACATAAACCTATTTTACGCACAACTAAATTACTTAATCAAACGCCATGGAGGTTTTCCACACTTCCCAGACTTTGCCTACCAGATCTGGGCCAGGCTTGAGTGTTGGCTTGCCCGGTTTCCAGCCCGATGGCGTGGCCTCGGTTCCCTTGCTGTTGCGCACATGCTCAAAGGCCTGCATCTGTCGTAAAGTTTCGCCCACATTGCGGCCCACCGGAGGAGTAAGAACTTCAAAACCCTGAATGATACCATCGGGATCAATAAGAAATCTGCCGCGCGCCTCCACACCCGCGTCTTCCAGATAAACACCGAATACGGAACCTACTTTTCCTCCGCCATCAGACAACATCGGGAAAGGAATGCCGCCTTTGACCATTTTAGAAAGTTCATGGTCATCCCACATTTTGTGGACAAAAACACTATCCACGCTCATGGACAATACTTCCACTCCGAGTTTCTGAAACTCTGGATATTTTTCGGCGACCGCCGAAATTTCCGTTGCTCAGACAAAAGTAAAATCGCCGGGATAAAAACAAAGGCTCACCCATTTGCCCAGATAGTCGGAAAGTTTCACGGAAACGAATTTACCTTTATGATAAGCCGGAGCGGTAAAATCCGGCGCCTTTTTGCCAACGGTTACCATAGCCCTCACCTCCTTGATGGCTTCTTGTTTGGGGGTTTCTTTTTTATTGTCAACTTTTTCTCCGACCGGACCGCCGGTGGGTCTGGCGCAGCCGGCCTTGATTTCTTCAGCCATAAAAAACCTCCTTTCTTTCCCCAAATGTTCTTTTAAATATTCTCCTTGCTCCCGTTATAAAACATTTTTATCTTCATTCACCTTATTTCTTTCTGTTATAACATCATTGATTTCCCGCATAATACTGCTCAAATCAAGCGAATACTTATTTGCAATTTCTTCAATTGTATCAAATAAACAGTTGCAGCACAGACAAACGCCTGCCACATCATCATATCGGCGAAACACGGTGTCTGTGGCAGGCCATTTGGAAACGATATCCAACAATGCTGCATCGGCCGTGATGGTCGCATTAATGGATGGCTTCATTTACTTCTCCCTCGTATACGGCCAGGCCATAATGCCGCCTTCCATAACCTTGACATTTTTCCAGCCGTTGCCCTCTAACACCAGTTGCGCCTCATAGCCACGCAGAGAAATCTTGCAGTAACAGATGATTTCCTTATTTTTATCTTCCGGCAGCTCATTAAGGCGTTTGCGCAACGCGCCCAAAGGAATAAGCGTCTCGCCGATACCGAGGCGTATTTCCTCAAATTCTTCCGGCCCCCGAACATCCAGGATGAATGGTTTTTCACCTGCCGCTAAATTTTCTTTCACTTCCCTGCAACTAATGCCCTTGAGTCTTCCTTTTATTTTGTTTTGCATCAAATGTGCCGTGGAGATGAAATGATCGATCGCCAATGAAAAAGGCGGGGCGTAAGGAAGATCGGCATTGATTAAATCCTCGACGGTCAGTTTCCCCTGAATGGCCATCGCCCATTGAGCGATTTGTTTGGCGGCATTACCCGGCCCGATGCATTGCGCGCCCAGCACCCGGCCTGTTTTGGCATCAGCGGTCATTTTGGTGACTAACAATTTCCCTTCCATGAAGCCTGGCTTATCCGGGCTGGCATTGATAACCGTGATGATATCTTTGTATCCCAAACGTTTAGCCGCCGTCTCCGAAAGCCCTGTAGAACCTGCCGTGTAATCAAAAACCTTGCAGATGCCGGTCTGAATCGTACCGGGAAAGGTAACACAGTTTGTGGAAGCGGCATTTTCTCCCGCCACGCGCCCCTGCAGATTGGCCAAATCGCCGTAAGGGGCATGCACTTTTTTCCCGGTAATACGGTTGAGCGTTTCCACGCAATCACCCACAGCGTAAATATCCGGATCGGAGGTCTGCATGTATTCGTTGACTTCAATACCGCCCAGTTCGCCGATTCTTAAACCTGCCGCTTGGGCAAGTTTTACATTAGGCCGCACACCAATTGCTACGACAGCAAGCTCACACGGCAGCTCCGTGCCGTTTTGCAGTTTGACGGCCGTAAGTTTTCCATTTTCCCCTAAAAACGCGGCAATACCGTTTTCCGTGATAACATTCGCGCCTTTGCTGCGAACGTGATTTTCCACCAGCTTGGCCAGTTCCCAATCGAGAAAGGTAAGCAGTTGAGGCAAAAGTTCAATTACCGTTATTTCAATGCCCGCCAGTTGCAGCGCCTCGCATGTCTCGATGCCGATGAGTCCACCGCCAATGACAACAGCTTTTTTGATTGTTTTTTCATCACGAATTTTACGGAGAAAGTCCGCGTCTTTCATGGACTGCAGAGTTGTAATGCCTTTGAGTTCCACGCCGGGCACGGGAGGCATACGCGGAACAGCACCGGTAGCGATAACGAGTTTATCATAAGTCAATGTGCCGGTTTCTCCGGATAAAGCATTCTTGAAGGAAACAAAGCGTTTTTTAGTGTCAATATCAGTTACCTCTGTGTTCACTTTCGCCTCAATATCCTTGGCGTTTAGATAGAACATCGGACTGCGCACAACACCCGTCGGCGTGCACAAAAGCTGATTGCGGTCATCAAAATACCCGCCAACATAGTAAGGATAGCCGCAGGAGGCCATGGAAAGATCCGCGTCTTTTTGCAAAATAATTACTTCGGCGTCGTTATCGATACGTCTGGCTTTCGCCGCCGCTTTTGGCCCGGAGGCTGAACCTCCGATCACAATTATTCTCTTCTTTTGCGCCATATATTTCTCCCATATTTTATTTATTTATATTCTCCGGCATCAAATGCTCCGGCATCTGAACAGCAACAACCTCGCCTGTCGCGCAGACCTTACCATTTGCGATAAGACGTGATTCCACCACGACCCTGCGCCCCTTGATTGCTTTCACCTTGCCGCGCACCTCCAGAGAACAATCAATCGGCGTGGGTAGCAAGTAATTGACATTGAGCGATGCGGTAACAAAACGCAAGGGCGGCATTGTGTCCATCGCGCGGTTTTCCGCTTTGTATTTGGCCGCGGCCGCCGTGCCGGTGGAATGACAATCAATTATGGATGCGATGAGACCGCCGTAAACTATACCGGGGATAGCGGTATGGTAAGGCCTGGGTGTATAGATACAGACAGATTCATCTTTGTCCCAATAACTTTTTATTTGCAGCCCATGATCATTGAGACTCCCACAGCCATAGCAGTGGCTCAAATCGTCCGGATAGTATTCCTGAAATGCTTTTTTCTCCATGAAATCTCCTTTGATAAAAATATAATTATAATCTCAGACAAAAGTAAGTTTTGTACCCGCCATATTCAAAATAAATTTATCCGGCATTTGTTTTTCCATCGCCATAATCGCCTTACGCCCAGTGCAGTGCATGGGAATTACATAATCCGGATTCATTTTTTTCAGCTCTTCTGTTGTCCGGTCTATGATTCCCTCAAACAACGGCCCGGAAAGATGAAAACCTCCCATAACTACGTGAATCTTATTAATACCCGTCACGTCAATCGCGTGTGTTACGGTATTTATAATACCCGCGTGCGCGCAGCCGGAAACAATCACCAGCCCCTTATCTTTAAGATTCATGACAATGGAGGTATCATCCTCGATGGCATCCCACAGCTCTTTGCCGTCTTTCTGCCAGTGCGCGACAGGAAACCCTTTTTCAAAGTCCGTCCGGCGGGGAATTTCGCCCAGGAAAAGAATGGTGTCATCCAGAAGATAGTATGGCCTGTCACTTTCGACTACGGAAAAACCGGCGGATTCAACCATCTCATGTGTCAGTTTTGGAAAATTAATTTTCAGATCCTCGGAGTATTTAATATAACGCGGCGACTTAAAAGCGGACGGGTGCACAACAAAAGGGATATTCTTTTTACCTATTAAGGCGGCAAGTTTAAAAAGCCCTCCGGTGTGGTCGCTGTGGCCATGCGAAAGCGCCGCCGCCTCAACTTCGCTCATATTAACACCAAGTGTCTTGGCGTTTTGCGCCGCTCCTTCTTCGGAAAAACCAAAATCAAAAAGCAGCGTGTGCGCTTTGCCTTTGGACATGGTTTTAATCAGCGCCGAAAAACCGTGCTCCGCCACAATGGATGCCCGTATCTCCCCTTCCTTAAGCGGCACGGCACGCGAGATAACCGCGCTGTTATCCATCGCCGTCATCTCGATATAGTTATCCTGTAAGGTCAGAATTTCAATTTTGTCCACAGCATTCAATTTTGCTGAAGCCATAGTAATTCTCCTTTTAATGATCGCAGAGATTATCTCCGCTTTTCAACGTGCCGGCAAGATATTCATTAACAATACCCTCAGGCGTGTCTGCCGCTGCGCCGACAATCACTTGAATTCCCTGCTGTGCAAACAAATCCTGTGCCCGGCTGCCCATGCCACCGGCGATAATCACTTTAGCGCCGCGCTCGGCCAGCCAAGGCGGCAGAAGACCGGGCTGATGCTCAGGCGCGGCAATATCTTCTCGTTTGATTATTTTTTTTGTTTCCATATCCACGTCAACGATAGCAAAACTTGCACAGTGCCCAAAATGCTGGGCCAGCTTGCCTTCGGCTAATGGTATTGCAATTTTCATATTATTTTCCTCCTGATTTTATGAATTTATTTTTTTTGTTTTATCTGAATCAATTATCTGATCAATTATCTTCTGCATAATTATTGCCGTGGGAGTTTTAGATTCATGGTAAATAAAAACCTTTCCGGAATCGCCGGAACGTGAAACAGCCGGGTCCATGGGAATAGCTCCTAAAAAAGGCACGTTCATGTCAGACGCTATTTTCCGGCCGCCGCCTTCGGGCAGAATCTGTGTTACCTCACCGCATTTTGGGCAAACAAAGCCACTCATATTTTCCACAACGCCCAACACCGGCACATCAAGCCTGCGGCAAAAACTGATGGATTTGCGCACATCAACAGCCGCCACTTTCTGGGGCGTGGTGACAATCACCGCGCCGTCGAGCGGCTGAATCAGCTGGCAAATTGACAGAGGCTCGTCACCCGTGCCGGGCGGTACATCAACAACTAGATAATCCAGATCACCCCATTGCACATCCGTTAAAAACTGTTTAATAACGCTCATTTTCATCGGCCCGCGCCAGATAACCGCGTCATCCGGGTTCTGCAAAAGGAACCCCAGCGACATTACTTTCAAACCGCCAAATTCTACAGGCAAAAGACCGCCTGGATTGCCTTGCAGATGTTCATTTTCCAAACCCAGCATTGTAGGAACGCTGGGTCCATGAATATCAACGTCAAGCAAACCAACACTCAGACCATTAAGTGCCAGTGCCGTCGCCAGATTAACAGCAACAGTGCTTTTGCCCACTCCTCCCTTTCCGGAAAGAACAATAATTTTATGCTTGATACGGCACAGCGTTGCCTGCAGCTTGCGGCGATCTGCGTATTCTTCCGGACTTTCATCTTTGGTCTGCTTTTTTGCTGAGCAACTGTTATCTCCGCATGAATCGCATGTTTTTTTCTCTTCCATTTCTCCGTCTAAATCCTTTCCTGATTTTTTTGCTTTTTCAGATAATCATCACAGGCAGCCTTCAGAGTATTTGCCGCCAAAAGAGCGCAGTGCTGAGATTCCTCGGGCAATCCTTCCAGCGCCTCTAAAACGTCTTTTTGGCTGATGGATTTTGCCTCATCAACTTTCTTATCTTGCGCCAAACAAGTTGTTATTGAACCGCTGGCGATAGACGGGCCGCAACCATCAGTGATAAATGAAGCTTTTTTAATTGAGCCTTCCTGCACCTGAATCCAGAACTCCATAGTATCGCCGCAGGGGCCGGTAATTTTTGCGTGCCCGTTGAATTCTTGAAGAGGCCCCATATTGCGCGGGTCGTCTACATGTTCCATTGCGGTTAAATAAAGCTCATCCAGACTAATCACTTCCATACTAATTTACTTCCTCCTGCAAATTAAGATTTTTCCAGATTTGTATAATATCCTCAGCGCATGCCGCTTCTATTTCCACAACCGCTTTTTGCTTAATCTGCGCGCGGGTTACGGCACTGTCGTATCTGATTCGCCCGGCTATTGTTGCTCCCGAAGCGGAAGCTTTTACTTCAATTTGTTCGGTCATCTCCGGATTGATATTCCACTTATTGACACAAACAGCCGCGGGAATTTGGAAATGCCGGGTAAGAGAAAGTACTCTTTCCAGATCGTGTTCTCCCGAAACCGTCGGTTCCGTAACCACCAAAACCTGCGACACGCCGGTGAGCGAAGCGATTACCGGACAGCCGATACCGGGCGGACCATCCACAATTACCAGGTTATGATTACGTTCTTCGGCCAACTGACGGGCTTCACGGCGCACAGTGGACACAAGCTTGCCGGAATTTTCCGCGGCCACCCCTAAACGCGCGTGCACCATCGGGCCGCAGCGCGTCTCAGAAACAAACCACTTTCCGCACATCCGCTCGGGAAAATCAATTGCTTTTTCCGGGCAGAAATACACACACACACCGCACCCCTCACAGGAAACGGGATCGATGGAAAAAAGAATTTTTCCATTGCCGGCTTGCTTAGTCTTTACCGCGTCAAAGCGGCATACATCCTGACAAATACTGCAGCCGATACAGTCATCCTGACGAATTACCGCTTCATGACCGCTTAAAAATTCATGTTCTTCGATAATTTTTGGCGCCAGCACCAAATGCAAATCAGCCGCGTCCACATCGCAGTCGCAAATAACCGGCCGCTTGGCCAGCGCGGCGAATGAAGCCGTGACGCTGGTCTTACCTGTTCCGCCCTTCCCGCTGATAATAACAAGTTCGTTCATCAAACCCTCTTTTTCTTTGCCGTTAAATGTCCTTTTTCTCAGTTATTTTTTTCTTTTTATTTTTTTCCGCAAGAGTCTCTGCAGGATAATAATTACCCCATATCGGATCGTTTCCGTACTGCCGCCACCACCATCGGTTATAGTCTTCCCACCAATCAAGAATTCCGAACTCTTCTTTCATCAACAGCGCATAAGCTTTGTTAATCGCCTGCATTTTATCATGCGCTTCTTGGTTTTTATTAACATCGGGATGCCATATTTTGGCCAATTCCCGATATTTTTTTTTGGCATCTTCTGCCGTGCCTTTTTTAGTTATTCCTAACAAACGCCTTGCGCTGTCCAGTTCACGATTTCTATTCATTTATTACTATCTTTTTCCCCCAAAAATAACGTATAGAGCCGCTTCATCCGGGGATTTGCTCACGAATATCTTTTCGTCTCTAACCCCTAAAATATACTCCGTTTTTATATCAAAAAACTTTCCTGCGGCATCTTCTATCTCACGCAAGTCAGTATGCCTGATAAGATTTACGTACGAATCAGGCTCCAAGCGTCTTTGCTTAAAGAAATCAGACTGGGGATTAAGCAGCATAACTATAATCCTGCTTTCAGGCCTTAAAACTTTAAACGATTGTTGCAGCGCCTTTCGGTAATCCTCGATGAATTGCAGCGAGGCAACATAAATAACAGCATCAAAAGAAGATTCCGCAAAAGGCATTTCCTCAGCACGCCCCGCGAATTTTCTGACACTGTCCGGCGCGCATTTTAGCGCTTCAGCGGAAACATCCAGACCGGTCACATTAAAACCGTACTCGCTCAATTTTCCTTCAATAATTGCCGGACCACATCCCACGCTTAAAACATTGTGACAATTCTCCAGACTCGAAACAAGGTATTCGGCCTCGAAACGGAAAATATTCTGCCAGAATGTTTCCTGGCATGTTTCTATGTATTTTTTCACGTCTTCACTTGTATCCATACTGCTGTTTCCAATCAATTTAGCAGATATTTACATTGCGCATAAGCCTGGCGAAGTGTTTGGTTGCATTATGCCGATGCGCTGGAAGCCACAATGACATACTGCATTTCGCTGCTGTATTCTTTCATCATAAACCCGCGCTCGGTCAATTTTGTTCTGGCTTCATCTATTGTGCCGGCTGACTCATGCTTCCTGCCGTCAAGCGCGTGAATTTCATCGAGCAAAGCAAATCCTCTGTCGTTGAAATCGCACAGTATTATCTTCCCTTGTGGAGATAAAATTCTAATAAATTCATCAAAAACCTTTCGCACGGAAGAAAGGTGATGAATCATATTGACCGCAAAGATAACGTTAAAAGAATCGTCGTTATAAGGCAAACATTCCGCATCAGCTATGTCGAAATGCACCCGATCCTCCAAGCCATGATACGTCAGGTTGAGCCGGGCATATTTTTGTTCCTCGTCAGAAATATCAAAAGAGGTAAAAGTAAAACCTTCCCGCGCCAGTGCCAATGTAAAATATCCTTTCCCGGTGCCAGCTTCCAGAATTGCTCCGGATACAGGACGAGCCTTTTCGATGATGAAAAACCTTTCTTTTTCAATATCATATCCATATTCCTTGTACAAAGCTACGCGTTCTAAAAAGCGGTTATGGTTTTCGATTATTTCTTTTTCCATCATTTTCTCATCAGGGTTTTCCGTTTATTTGCCGACCGGCTTATAAAACAAATCATGGTCGGCACGTATTGTCGTGATTGCTTTTTCTTCAAGAAGACGCTGAAGCCTTTTGGCCGCGTCATGCGGGTGTAGTCCCAATCCGGCGCAAATACCGGAAAGCGTGCTTGGTCTTCTGGTTAGCAGACTTAATACATCCGCGTCTGCCGTATCCCGATACGTTTCTTCAGAAATATTAGCGCTTTGCGCTCCACCGATAATTTCTACCGTTTTCGAAAATAATTCGGCAAGTTTTTCCATTTGTTTTCTTTCCACGGCGCAGGCAAAATCTTCCACCGCCGGTCGGTCTACCGTATTTAGCTGAATCTTCTCCGCGCTGATTTTTTTTGCCCATACGGCAATTTTTTTCGCCTCCGCGGCCATGCCGGTAACACCGGAAATTAAAAGAATTTCCAACCATACCTGGCCGGAAAATTGCCGGGAAAAATCAATCAGGCCATTGACCATCAAATCAAAAGAAATATCCTTGTGCGGGCGATTGACATATTGAAACATGTCCTCGTCCCCCGCATCCAGTGAAGGAATCACGAGATCCGCTTTCATCAGGCTATCGCGAACTTCGGGAAGATAAAGCAAAGAGCCATTAGTCAAAACTACGACAGGAATTTTAGTCATTTCTTTTATGTTTTCGATAATCTTGCCAATAGATGAATGCAAAGTCGGCTCCCCGCAACCGGCAAGACTGATGTAATCGCAGGACACGCCTGCTGACAGTTTTTCGCGTAGTTCTTCCAAAACATCATTCGTCGGTACGTATTCGCGCCTTTCAACGGTTTTATGTGTGGTTCTGCCCAACTGACAATAGATGCAGTCATAACTGCATGTTTTATGCGGAATCAAATCGATGCCCAGGGAACGCCCCAAACGTCGGGACGCCACCGGGCCATAAATATGTTTAAATTTTTTTGTACCCATATTTTTAATCTCCGCAGGGCGCGTCTGTACAGCGCTTATTAGCGCCGCAGCAGGTTTTTCCTGTTTCTTCAAACGTGCAACTTTTATTCGAATCACGCCGCGTGGCGCCCGATGTTTTAAAAATAAACCCGCTGCCGCCGCTTATCTGCCTTTGCACTTGCGCTCCGCATTCCGGACAAACTTTGAGTGGTTCGTCTTTCATTTTCTGCTGTATTTCAAAATGCTTGCCACATTTTGTGCATACATATTCATAGGTCGGCATAATTTGCACTCCCTTGGGGCTTATAAATTTGTTTTATATTTCTCCAACATTCATTTTTCGATTGGCCGCGACCGCGGTCAGCAACCGCTTGTGCCTCACGTAAAACCACCGCCGGAACTTCCGGCGGATGGAGAAGACTTGGAGGCAAATACAGAAAGTATTTTCTTTGTATTTTTCCCGCCGCAATTGGGGCAGGTTTGCTTTTTATCACCCTCTGAAATTGAAATAAGCTTTTCAAATTTCTTACCGCACTTTTCACATTGATACTCGTAAAAAGGCATTTTTATACACTCCCCTTGTTTTGAAAATCAGCTATTTTTACCGCAAGTTGCTCAAAAAGCTTCCTGTATTCAGGCAATGCGTCCACCATAAGGATTCCTCGGGAATAAGCCTCGGCGATTTTGCGGTCGTCGGGAATTTCCAAAAAAATGGGGATGTTTTTTTCCCGGCAAAAATCATGCACACGTTTATCCCCGCTGCCCATACGATTAACAATGACACCAAAGGGAAGCTCAAGCTCTCTTACCATATCCACCGCAAGCGTAAGATCATGCAAGCCGAAAGGAGTAGGTTCCGTTACCAGTAAAACAACATCCGAATCGCGAATAGCGGCAATAACCGGGCATGAAGTTCCGGGCGGCGCGTCAAGAATTGCCGCTTTATTCTGTGACAAACGATTTTTAACCGCACGGATTAAAGGCGGGGCCATCGCCACGCCAACATCAAGCTTTCCTGTAATGAGCGTAATATTCTCATCGTGTGATGTTTCGACAACACCAATGCGACGTTCCTGCTCGACAATTGCTCCGGTGGGACAAACTTTGGCGCATCCGCCGCAGGCATGACACATTTCCGGAAAAACTAGTGGCGTCGCTCCGAAAGTAACGATTGCTGAAAATTCACAAATTTTCGAGCATTCACCGCAGGAATCACATAATTTCTCATCCACCCACGGGACTAAAACGGAAACTACTTCCTCGCTCAAAGTGGCCGTTTTCAAGAACAAATGGGCGTTCGGTTCCTCCACATCGCAGTCAGCCAGTACAACAGGGGCATTAAAAAGGCGCGCCAGATTGACGCTGACCGTTGTCTTGCCTGTACCACCTTTCCCGGAAGCTACAGAAATTTTCATGTCTCATCTTCCTTATCTTTTATCCATAGGAGCGGAAAAACAATGTCACTGGTACAGCACGGTACCCACACGGCCAAAAATAAAAACAGCGCGGCCAAAATCCACGTGGCCACGTCAATTTGCGTTCCCAAAGCCATAAGCATATGAAATAAAGACGCCCAAGTACTCAAGAGAACATGACCAGCATGCGTGATTTTGGTTCGCGGCAAGAAATATCCCACGGCAATCCCCGCCAAAGCCAGCGTGTTTACAAGCCACCACTTTTCGATAAAACCTAAGTGAATACCCCGATTAGGCAAATCAAGCATCCATTCCCCGACATATGGAATCAAAGAATCGCTGAGCGTTGCTATTCCCACCGCGCCCAAATAGCCGATAATGATTGTGCGTATAGCACCGCCTTTTCCATGAATTCTGTACATGGCAGTCGTGACCAATGCGCTCAAAAAAACATGCAGCGGGTGCGTCAGCCAAAATAAAGTGGCGGAAATATCCTTGGGTATCTGAAAATGCACGAAAACAGCCATAATCACAATTCCCGTCACTGTTCCAAAAGTGGTAAAGGGCGCGTGATTTCTTAGTTCACTGGCAATAATTCCAGGTTTCATTTTCGTGTACCTGCTCCTTTCCTTGTATAAAAATTTACTTATTTGGCTTCAGTCTGCTTGCCACATATGTTCCTACTGGCAATCCCGCGTGAGCACTAATTATCGGGCATTTTATCTTCAAAATAAAAAAAATGTTTTTCTCAACATCGCTTAACGTCTCATAATTACCCTGGCCTTTGGAGATAATCATGTCGGCATCTTCAAAACGCCGCTGAAATTCCGGGCTGCAGTCTTGCAGTATAGTACCTGGCGCATCGGAACCATTGTCGATAATTTCCGCGATTTCCCCAATACCCGCTAATTCCGCATCTTCGCGCGTCGCGTCATTGATGACCGGCGCGCCGCGAACAGCGAGTGTAACCCGCGAAGCCGGAAGTTGCTCAATAAAAAGTCGGTCAAAGAATATCTCTCCGGTATTATCAGCAAGGTAAAGTATTTTCTTCGCCTCAGCGGCCATATTTTTAAAAGCGTTCAGATCACCGAAAAGTGGCTGCTTGTCCGCGTTTTTCATTTCCGCATAAATATCTTCACGGCTGATACCGTTTTTGGCCCCCAAATCGATCACGTTACCCATGATGGCATAACGCAGCGCCATAAAAAAGGGTTCATTCGAAGATCGCAGACGCGACTTGAGCGGGGCAACAAGCTCACTGGCCAAATTATTATGGGCGTCCTTGGCTGCCTTGTAAGGATCCTTTACTTCTGTTACTTCGCGCATTTTTCTGTGTAAAATCTGCGCCACAGCCGGCGGCGTCAGCCCAATATTGATTTCACTTATCCACTTTAAACAATCACGCATTAAACGTTCATGTTCGGCAGCGTTGTCCGTTATCATTTTTACCACATCCAAAGATTGTCGAACAAAACAGGGGATGCACTCCAAAGATGTTTTCATCTTGTGTAATCCCTCTTTCCGCGCTTGCGCGCGGCGGTTTCTTCCACTTCATCCTGCCAGCCGCTTTTTGTGACATCGTGCAGGTCAAACTTCGACGTGTAAGGCTTAATGTCCAGAAGCGGCGTGCCGTCGATAATATCAACATCCTCTACATGCAAAATATTTCCTTCACGTTTCAGCAATTTCACAATACTCAGGCCGATGGCGTTGGGACGGCAGGGAGCTCTTGTGGCAAACACGCCTCGCTCCACATCCTGCAAAAAGGGCTTCACCAACAGCTTCGCCGGAGGCGCCTGATGAAAATGATACAGGAGATAGATATGCGAAAACCCATCCAGGTCTCTCAACCCATCGGCAAATTCCGCAAATACTTTCACCTGTCCTTTACAGCCTTTGGCATAGACCGGCTGAATCGGAGTTTTTTCCGCAATCATATGCTCACTGTGGATAACACCTATCGGCCGGTAAATAATTGGCCTGCTGATCATACCCAATGTCCGTCCACATCAGCTGACGCTGCTTCGGCAAGCTTTCCCGCGCGATATTGCTCCAACGCCTCGCCTACAGTAGCAGCAGAGGCATTGTATATCTTAATACTCGCCTGCTTAAGCACGCGAAAAGCTTTTGGCCCGCAATGCCCCGTGATAAGCGCCCCAACACCCAACCGTGCGATGTTTTGCGCGGATTGAATTCCCGCCCCCTGCGCCGCGTTAAGATTTTGCGCGTTGTCGACAACTTCAAAATTTCCTGTTTCCAAGTCATAAATAAGAAATTTTGGCGCGCGCCCAAAACGGCTATCCAGTGGCGCTTTCAAATCGCTACCTGATGTCGTTAACGCTATCTTCAATGTATTTTCTCCTTTTATCTTGGAATTAATTAAACCAGATGACAGTGCGGTATTCACTGACCGCACTGTCATCACCGGGCATAACGCTCTTCTTTATTAAGCGCTGCAACTTCTAGCTTAATTATTTGTTTTTAGGCTTAGCATCCAGCTCTTCTAATCGCTTTTTTATTGCATCCATTTCAGATTTTAAAACTTCAGCATCTTGCTGAAGAGCCTTTTTTTCCATTTCCGGATCAACATTTTGATACGGTGCGTTATAACCACCGAACCAGGACCAACCCGGAACGCCTGTGGCAAAAAAACGATTTCTCCAACCAAATCCGCCGCCTCGGCCACCGCGTCCCCAAAAACCAAATCCGCGTCCAAAACCTCTTCCAAAACCGCGTCCTGCGGCGTTATTTAAATAACCAGGCGTATTATAACCTGCACAATATCCGGCTTGTCGGCCGGTCATTGGTCCCATGCCCATGGGACCTGTTGCATCTCCTCTAGGCATAATGCAATCCTCCTTTCTTAAATATATATTTTATTCTCTAATCATCGTCGTTCCACACTTCGGACATTTTACCTGCGCGCAGGGCACGCCTCGCCCATGCGACTGACGATGACCACATTTGGGACATAAACAGGTGCCACCAGCACCACCCGCAAGTGGTCCCCCCATACGACCACGGCCTCCACCGCGTCCTTGTCCCTGGCCGCCACCCATTCCTCTTCCGCCTCGATTTGTTGCGTTCATTTTTTTCCTCCCTTTCAATCTCTCATCGTCCTAAAACACAAAGACTGCCGCCGCCAGCACAGTGGTGTAATCCTTATTTTTTAGGACGCTTGATTGCGTGATATTTCTTGTACCGACGATCTTCCCGCTGATTTTGAACAATTCTTTTTTTTCATCCCAGCTTTCATCAACGTTAAAATCAATTCCCAACGTTGAGGCGAGCATCGCCGCCGCCAGGTCTTCCGCGTAGTCACCGGTCTGGCGTTCAGTAAAACCAAAGGCATGATGTTCGCTGATGTAACCATATGCGCTTTTATCCACGGGAATTGCGCAGCCAATCGATGCGGAAATAAGCCGGCGCGGTTCATTGCTGCAACAGCGGCTCATCACACAAAAAGTTATCGCGCCCGGCTGCAGTTTTTTCAAACCTTCCGCCCTGGAAATCACCCTGCAGCCTGGAGGCATAATACTGGATACCTGCACCAGATTGCATTTTTCGATTCCCGCATCACGCAGAGCCAACTCAAATGAATGAAGCTGTTCGCGGTGCGTACCGACACCTTTGGTAAAAAATAATTTCTTTGGAATATACTCGTTCAATTTTTTATTCTCCCTTTCTGTATGAAATATTCCCTCGTAAATTAATTGTTAAAATATTTTAGCGCCAGCTACAGTGCGTGCCTCGGTTTCTGCCCCGGCCTCTTCCGTGCCCCCTGCCGCGACAACCTGGCAGCGCATAAACAGCTTGCCCTAACTTGCCATCCTGATAAGCTGAAATTACATCCTCGACTTTGCCGCGAACAAACGGATAAACAAAAATACTTCTCGCCGATATAGCAGCCTGCATCGGCATAGAAATAGCACCGCAAATCAGAACATTGACTCCTTCTTCACTGAGTTGGGAAGCACGTCTGATCGGGTCAATTGTTTTCAGCTTCACCATCGCGCGTTTTTGCTCACCTGCGCCATTTATCTCTAAAACCAACAGATGCTGCGACGCATCGAATACCGTCGAAACAGAATCTTTAAAAACCGATATGGCTACTTTCATTAAATTACTTTCCCCATACTTTCTCTTACAAAGTCAGCGCCTTATTATGATTGCAAACGCAGTGCCAACAAACTAAAAATAATAAAGCAATATATTCAGATACATGTAGGAGGAAAGTTATTGTAATAGACTATTATTGTCGCATATACGCGACTTATTGCGCGACTAAGTCGCTATTTTGCAACATCGTTATGAAGGAAGTTTAATGCCGAAGGATTTGATTTTCCGGTAGAGCGTGCTCTTGTGCATACCTAGCTGCCGGGCCGTTTTCAGGCGGTCCCAGTTGTTCTGTTTGAGCGCTTTGAGTAAATAGCCGGCTTCCGCATCGCGCAAAGAGACAATTTCGTTTTCATCATGGTCAGGCTTGAGAAAAAAAATATTTTCAGGCAGGTGCTTCTTTTCAATCAGCCCACCCTTGCACAAAATAAATGCGTATTCAATTATATTGGCCAACTCACGAATATTTCCCGGATAGTTATAACTCATCAAAATAGACATGGCTTCTTCGCTTACACCCTGAATGTTTTTTTTCTGCATTGCGTTGAAACGCGTAATGAAATGATCAATCAAAAGTGGAATATCTTCCATGCGCTCACGCAGGGGCGGCAAGCTGATTTTAAAAACATATATCCGGTAATATAGATCCTCACGAAAATGTCCTTCCCGCGCCAGCATATCAAGATCTTTATTAGTGGCCGCTATTATGCGTACGTTATGCTCGATGCTCTCGGTAGCGCCCAGTGGCTCATAGGTCTTCTCCTGCAAAACGCGTAAAAGCTTTACCTGCATCGCCGGAGTAATCTCGCCTATTTCATCGATAAGCAGCGTACCATTTTCCGCCAGGCGGAAGCGGCCTGGTTTATCTTTCCTCGCATCGGTAAAAGCTCCGGCCTTATAACCGAAGAGTTCCGATTCCAGTAAAGTGTCCGGCAACGCGCTGCAATTTACAGCTACAAACGGATGCTTTTTTCTCGGGCTTAAATTATGAATGGCGCGGGCAAAAAGTTCTTTTCCCGTACCGCTTTCTCCTTCGATCAAAACGGTGCTGCCGCTCGCGGCTATGTCCGGAAGAATATCAAAAAGCTGCAGTATGCGGTGATTTTTGGAAATTATATCTTCAAATGAATATTTTGCATGGATAGCTTTGCGCAAATCTTCTTCAACGCTGATATCGCGGAAAGTTTCCACCGCGCCGAGAAGTTTGCCTTTGCTGTCACGCAAAAGAGCCGTGGAGATACTGATGGGGATTTTTTTCCCCTGCGCGTCAATTATGTGAACTTTTTTATTTACGATAGGTTTGCCGGTTTTCATTGTAGTGCGCAGACAACAGTTGCTTTCACAGACGTCCGCCTTCAAAACATCCTTGCACAATTGACCCACGGCTTCCCTGCGCGAGACTCTGGTAATTTCTTCCGCGGCGCGATTGAAGGAGGTGATACGCCAATCTTTGTCAACAGTAAAAACACCATCCGCTATGGAATCGAGAATAATGTTCTGCTCATCTGAGCTATTAACTTCTTTTTGTTTTGCGGGCGTTTTTCTTTTCATGCAAGTTTTTTCCGTAATAATATTCAAAGATATTTAAAGTAATTACATCAGTTTTTTAACAGACGCAAGAAAAAGAAACCCTGAAATAATTTAATTCACCCTTGTAATATGTAATAAACTATGGACGAAAAATGAATAATGAATTTATAATAATCAATAAAAAAACCAAAACGAGAGGTTTCAAGATGGAAAACAATAAATTGGCCGCTTGTGCCGACTGTGGGCTTTCGAGAAATGAAAGAATCTGTATGAACCCAAAAGGACGAGCCTACAAAGGATGCCCGACCGCAAATGAAAAAAAAGAGGTAGAAAAAGCAAAAAGCATTTATGAGAATCCGGAGATTAAGGAATTTGCCCGGCAGGCCTCCCTTCAGGAAAGTCAATGCTACGCGGGTAGAGACAAAAAGCCGTATACCATGCATCCCACCAAACCGCGGATTCAGGAAATTTGCGAATTCGCCCAAAAGATGAATTATAAGCGACTGGGACTCATTTTTTGTATTGGCCTCGCCCGCGAGTCAAAAATGGTTTCTGATATATTATCCAACCATGGTTTTGAAGTTGTCTCAATAGTCTGCAAAGTGGGCTGCGTCCCCAAAGAAGAAATCGGCATAAAAGAAGAAAACAAAATATTTATCGGCCAGCATGAAACCATGTGCAATCCCATCGCGCAGGCGCTGATTGCCAATCACGAAAAAACTCAATTCAATATCCTGCTGGGACTTTGCGTGGGGCACGATTCATTATTTTTTAAATATGCCGCCGCGCCGACAACCGTCCTGGCCGTAAAAGACAGGGTAACCGGCCATAATCCCCTGGCCGCCGTCTATACTTCCGGCAGTTATTACGGCTGGCTTAAAAAAACCGCGGAAACAAAATGAATGAAAAGCAACTTTATAAAGACAGAATATAAAACACTTGAAGCGATGATCGGACTTTACTGCCGCGATTTGCACAGCACAGTTAAACATGACTTGTGTGCGGATTGCGTGGAACTTCTTAATTACGCCAAAGCACGCCTGGACAACTGCCCTTATCAGGAACAAAAACCAACCTGCGTGAAATGCCCGATCCATTGTTACAAACCGGCAACAAGGGAAAAAGTCCGCAATGTTATGCGCCATGCCGGCCCGCGTATGCTCAAACATCATCCTCTCCTTGCCATCCGCCATTTGCTGCATGGCCGCAGGGAAGCTCCGCCTCCCCGAAAAGGTTGAAGCCACTATTCCTTTATGCTATAAATTGAACAATCCTCATCCTCGAAAATTGCGCATTACTGTCCCAAATATCAAAAATTTAGGAGGTGTAGACGCGATGACTCAGGAATCAAAGATAAAAGAACAACATCTGGAAAAACTCACCATTAAAAAATTGCAGGAAATCGCCGCGGAATTACCCCATGAACGGGCGATTCATGACATGAAAAAAGAAGAGCTTATCGCTTTCATCAAACAGGCCAAAGGGATAAAAGATGAAGCGTCCGCGCACAAACACAAACATAAAGGTAAAATTAAGATGGCCAAGCCCGAGCTTAAAGCCAAAATCCGTGAACTGAAAAAGCTGCGTCTGCAGGCGCTGGAAACCAAAGAAGGAGCAAAAGCCCTTACCCTGCGCTATCATATCGCCCGGTTAAAAAAACAATCACGGCGTATGCCCTGACTTTAATAATTATTTCGCCATAAAATATAAATATTCACCTCTTTCGCTCGCGTGTATTTAAATGACCCTTCCATAGTGCCTGCCTCTATAAACATTTATTATTTCCTGTATCTACATCTAAATATTTTTTTATATACATGAAATAAATGCTTGACATTAACATACCTTAATAGTAAGGTATGTTAATATGAAGGATAAGAGAAACTGCGCTATCGTATATAGCGCGGTTTCTGCCACCGAATAATCAATTGAGGCAGCGAATGCTTATGCTTGAAAAAACGAACTTTCAAGATGTCACTGTTTTCAAAATGGGTAGAAGTATCGGAAAATATGTTCTTTACAGCGTACACTCTTTTCTGCTCGAAGACACCCTGATTGACACCGGAACAAAATTTGCGAGTGACGAGTTTCTGTCCACTATTATAGATGGCGGCAAAAAAACCCATGGCGGTGAATTTCTTCTCGAGTTCAAGGAAAGACAAGTAAATAAAATCATCAATACTCACTATCATGAAGATCACACAGGCAATAATCATCTCCTTCAGCAAATTTATTTGTCTGAAATATTTGCTCACCCGGATTCACTGCCATATATTATAAAACCGGATAACCTCAAGCTTAAACCATACCAGAAAATTGTCTGGGGTTATCCCGAAAGCTCAAAAGCAAAAGCCGTTGAAAAGTCGATTCATATCGGCCGGTATCAATTTCTCATAATCCCATGCGAAGGCCACTCAGCGGGGCATATTTGCCTGTATGAACCACAGGAAAAATGGCTTTTCACCGGTGACATGTTTTGTGGCGTCAAGAATATTTATTTGCGGCAGGATGAAGATTTCAATTTGATGCTCAAATCTTTGCATAATTTATCCCAGCTTAACATAGAAACGCTTTTTTGCAGCCTCAAGGGAGTGGTAAATAACGGCAGTCAAGCCTTGGCGGATAAAGTTGAATACATGAATAATCTGCGGGATGAAACATTCCGCCTGCATAAAGCCGGGCGCAGACCAGTGCAGATAAGAGACAAACTGCTCGGCAGGGAAGGTTTCATGTTTTACCTGACGGGTGGACATTTCGCAAAAATAAATTTAATAAAAAGCATTCTAACGCAATTTTATAAAAATAATTAAGTAACAAGGAGGAGACTATGCGTAACCATATTCATCATGTTCATATTTTTGCTGAAAATCTGGATAAAAGTCTGGATTTTTACAAAAAAGCATTTGATGGTAAAGTTGTTCTGGATTTAAATGTTGCGGGAGCACGAAATGTCTTTATGAAAATAGGCACAGGAAGATTGCACTTCTATGACCAAGCACCCAAAAACGCCCTTAGAGGAAGCATCCATCATTTTGGCATACAAACCGACAATCTTGATCAAGGATACCAAAAGCTGGTTTCTTTGGGGGTGCAATTCAATAAAGGCATTACCGAACTTGGATACATGAAATATATTATGGTGCCCGCCCCCGATGCGGTCCTTATTGAATATTTTGAAGTGGATAAATCACAAGTTCCGCCGGATCTGCTGGACTATTTTGAATGAAATTAAATATTCTTTTTTTATAATCTGATTTAAAAGGAGACAATATGTCTGTCAAGTACATGATCCTCGGCGGCCTGATGTTCAACTGTTCTCACGGCTATGAGATTAAATCACAAATGGCGCAAAAGGTGACTGGTGAATTCGGCATTAACGACGGTCAACTGTATCCAACCCTGAAAAAGCTCGAAGAAGAAGGTCTTGTTGTGAAAACAGTGGAACATCAGACCGGCGCGCCCAGCCGCCATATATATTCGATCACCGATAAGGGAAGAAAAGATTTTGAAGCGTGGCTGGAAAGTAGTGAGGGGGAAGATCGGGCATTCCGGTATGATTTCTTCCGAAAGGATATTTTCTGCATCAAGTCCAATTTTATCCGTTTTCTGGGAAAGAAAAAAGCCGCCGAAAAAATTCAACGCCAGATAGAAATAGTTCAAAGCATTATCGCTGATCTAGCGATAGCCATCAAGCACATGAAGGAAAGGAAAGTCGATCCTTTACACATAAAAATCTGGGAGTATGGAATAATGAATTACAAAACTCGTCTCCGGTGGTTGAAACAGTTTCTGCAGGAGGTCAACAAATGGCGCAAGTAAAATATTGTTCCTATTGCGCACAAGAGCTTTGCACAAAATACATCAACGGCAGAGACTATCAAACATGCCCTTCAAAAAACTGTGGATATGTCCATTGGGATAATCCATTGCCCGTTGTTGCTGCACTTGTTGAGCATGAGGGGACTGTGCTGCTCGCCCGGAATAAAGCATGGCCTCACAAATTCTTTGGATTGATTACAGGGTTCATAGAAAAAGGCGAATCTCCGGAAAACGCGGTTCTGCGCGAAGTGCGTGAAGAACTTGGTCTTGAGGGGACGCTGGAAAATATGATCGGCGTTTATCCATACTATGAACTCAATCAGCTCATTATCGCCTACCACATATCAGCCAGGGGCAAAATCACCATGGGAAATGAACTAGCGGAAGTGTCATCCATTCCGCCGGAAAAATTACGCCCTTGGGAATTCGGCACGGGTTATGCGTTGAGAGACTGGCTGACCAGGCGCAAACTGATATAACCTCATGAAAAGATGCAGAATATTTCTGGCCGACAATACAATATTAAAGAAAATGAAGGGAAGGTGCGACACGGAAAACAGCATTGACATTAATCGGAAAACAAAAAAGGCATGTGCCTTTTTGACTTTATATTTATTATCAGAAAGGAGGCATTGAAGCTTTGAATAATAGCAGTCTTCTTTTTGTCGGTTCCGCTGTTTTATTGATTGTTTCCAATGTTGTGTATCACACCAGCCAGAAATCTGTACCCCCGACGGTTAATCCTCTCGAATCGATCATCTGCACTTTTTTTATTGCGCTTGCGCTTTCGGTTGTGCTTTTACCCATATTCACTGATATTAACAATCTGACATTCAGACACTTCAACTGGGCCAATTTGTTATCCGGCATATCCATTGTGGGGATCGTCGTGGGACATGTTTTGTATTACCGCGCCGGCTGGAGTTTGAGTTCAGGAACGCTATTTTCCTATGTTGCTATTTGTATCCTCTTGATTCCCGTCGGTCTGCTTCTCTTCCATGAACGTATAAGCCTTTACAAAATATCCGGATTTATCGTCTCTGTCATCGGTCTGTATCTGCTTACCAGGAACTAATCTTAATAATCGATCCAGATAAGAGGAAAATATTTTCGCCGTAATCATTAACTCGTTATCTGAGGGCTTCTTTTATTTCTCTTGCGAAACCGGCAACAATTTCAACCATGTCACGTCTGCTTGTATTCTCAGCTATTAATTTCACCACAGCAGAACCGATGACGACGCCATCGGCCAGTCGCCCGATCTGGCGCGCCTGTTCAGGACGGGAAATGCCGAAACCCACGACTACCGGCAGCGAAGAAATTTTTCGAATTATTTTCAAATCCGCCTCAATATCGCCAATCTTGGGCACGGCCGTGCCGGTAACGCCAGTGATGGAAATGTAATACAAAAACCCGGTAGCGGAGCTGGCAATCTTTTTTGCTCTCTGCTTCCCCGTCGTTGGGGCAATAAGAGAGATAAAATCAATGCCTGCCGCGTCGGTATGTTTTTTCAGCTCCGCCGCTTCTTCCGGAGGCAAATCCACAACCAGCACGCCATCTACACCGGCACGGGTGGCATCGCGGGCAAACTTCTCTGCCCCGTAAGCATAAATAGGATTAAAGTAACCAAAAAGGACGATGGGAATTTGTGAAATTTTTCTTAACTCGGCAATCATTTGCAGGACGCCCCTAAGAGTTGTTCTTCCTTTCAGGGAGCGCTGGGCGGCTTCCTGAATAACGGGTCCGTCCGCGGTGGGATCCGAAAACGGAACCCCAATTTCCACAATATCCACACCAGATTTTCCGAGAGCTAAAATAATTTTTTTTGTCATCTCCAGTGACGGATCACCCGCTGTCAAATACACGACAAGCGCTTTTTCATTTTTTGCGCGCAGTTCATCAAATATTTTTCCGATACGAGTTGCCATTATATATCTCCCTTCTCGACGATTGTCTGCGCGTCTTTATCGCCGCGGCCGGAAAGACAAACAATTATTATTTTATTCTTACTCATCTTCGGTGCAATTTTCATGGTATAAGCCAGCGCATGCGCGCTTTCCATGGCGGGAATGATGCCCTCCTGACGCGACAAAAAAGAAAAAGCGTCTATCGCTTCCTTATCAGTTACCGTTACGTAATCCACTCTTTTTGCGGCGTGGAAATAAGCGTGCTCCGGACCCACTCCGGGATAATCGAGACCCGCGGCAATCGAATAAGCGTCGCGTACCTGACCGTGCGCGTCCTGCAGTACATATGTTTTATTGCCATGCAGCACACCCACAGCTCCGGCGTTGATGCTGGCGGAATGTTGTGAAGTATTTAGACCATATCCCGCCGCTTCCACGCCGACCATTTTCAGCTTCTTTTCCTGATAAAAAGAATAAAACATTCCCAGCGCGTTGCTGCCACCACCCACGCAGGCCACCAATATATCGGGATTGCGCCCTTCTTCTTTTTTAATCTGTCTTTTTGTTTCCCGCCCGATAACTGACTGAAAATTGCGTACCATCACTGGATAAGGATGCGGCCCGGCTGTTGTCCCAATAATATAAAACGTATCGCGGACGCTGGATACCCAGTAGCGCATCGCTTCGTTCATCGCGTCTTTAAGCGTCGCGGTGCCGCTTTTTACCGGCACAACTTCCGCGCCCAGTATCTTCATACGAAATACATTGGGCGCCTGACGGCGGATGTCTTCCTCACCCATGAATATTTTGCACTCCATGCCGAAAAGAGCCGCGACGGTGGCGGTCGCGACACCGTGCTGTCCCGCGCCTGTCTCGGCGATAACTTTTTTCTTGCCCATCCGGCGCGCCAGAAGCGCCTGCCCCAAAGTATTGTTGATTTTGTGCGAGCCAGTGTGATTTAAATCCTCACGTTTGAGATATATTTTTGCCCCGCCCATGGTTTTGGTCATTCTTTGCGCGAAATAAAGCGGCGTGGGTCGTCCGGCGTATTGGCGCTGGTAATAATCAAATTCTTTCTGAAATTTTTTATCCGCTTGGGCTTTAGCATATACCCTTTCCAGATCAATCAGCGCAGGCATCAAAGTTTCGGCGGCGTAACGACCGCCAAAAATTCCGAAATGACCATCTTTATCAGGCATTTTTTTAATCATCTTTTACTCCTTGGTAAAAATTTTCTCTTTGCTCGTGGTGGCGATATTCACTTTTTCCACAATTCTCATCAGGCGCGCCATTTTATCCGGATCCTTTCTTCCCGGAGAAATCTCTACGCCGCTGTTGATATCAACGGCCCGCGGTGCGACTGTTTCCATGGCCTGTCTGATATTTTTCTGATTAAGACCACCGGAAAGAATAAGCGGCTTTTGGACGGAAAGCTTCTGGGCAAGTTCCCAATCGGCAGCCATTCCCGTGCCGCCGTAGAGCCCCGCGTGGCGACTGTCCGCCAGAAGCGCGGCAACTTTATATTCGCAGGCATTTTCCACGTCATCAATTTCTTTAAGCGATACTGCTTTGATTATTTTTTTTGCCGGCAACCTGCGGCAAAACGCGGCTGTTTCATCGCCGTGGAGCTGAATAAAATCCAGGCCGCAATATTTCATGACACTTTTAATTTCTGCCGCGCTTTCGTTGACAAAAACACCTACTTTGGTGATATGTGGAGGCAATTTCTGCATAATTTCGCGCGCGGCCAGCGGCTCGATATAACGGGGCGAGCCGCTATAAAAAATAAAGCCTAGCGCCGCCGCACCTAGTTTTACCGCGTAAAGTGCGTCTTCTTCGTTCGTTATACCGCAAACTTTTACCTGCGCCATTTTCAGCCGTCTCCGTTTAATTCTCTTAATTTTTTCCCGCTATCCGCCGTTGCAATCATCGCCTCGCCAATCAAAAAAGAATGAATTCCCGCCTGCATGAGCGAATCAATGTCCTTCCTATCGTGAATACCGCTTTCGGCCACGATAAGTTTGCCTTCCGGGATCATCCGGCGTAGCCGGCAACTGGTATTAATATCCGTAATAAAAGTATCCAGATTGCGGTTGTTAATGCCGATAATTTCCACCCCGGCATCAAGCGCCACTTCCAGTTCTTCTTCCGTATGCACTTCGACCAACGCGGCCAAACCAAGACTGTAAGCTTGCGCGATAAATTCCTTAAGCTTCTGACCCAAAACGCGCACAATAAGCAAAACCGCGTCGGCACCGATGGCTCTGGTTTCGTAAATCTGAATGGAATCAATAATAAAATCCTTACGCAAAACAGGCAGCGAAACATTATTCTTGATTTGTGTAAGATATTTTTTATGCCCGCAAAAATACTTTTCATCCGTCAGCACGGAAACAGCCGCGGCGCCGTTTTGCGCGAATGCCTGCGCAATTTGCAGATAATCAAAGTCTTCCAAAAATCTGCCGCGCGAAGGAGAAGCGCATTTGACCTCGGCGATAATGTTACAAGGCCTGCTGCTGATCGCTTTTTTAAAATCCCGGCAGGCACCCAGCGCGGAAATCTGTTTTTCAAAATCCGCTTTTGTCACGGATTTTTTCAACTCTGTCACTTCTGCTTTTTTTGTTTCGACAATTTTATCTAAAATCATTCTTTCCTCAATGCTCCCTCCTTAATAAAGGATGGTCGGGGAGAATTTTAAATTCCCCTAATTCCCCATTTAAGAAAGGGGGAATTTCCTAACTGTTACTCATTTCAATCAGTGCCTGCAACTTTTTCACGGCCGCACCGCTGTCGATACATTCCGCTGCGATTTTTATTCCTTCTTTGATATCGCCCGCTTTTTCTCCGGCGATAATCGCCAGCGCAGCGTTGAGCAACACAATATTTCGGCAAGCGCCGTTTTTACCGGAGAGAACATCGCGGATAATCTGCGCGTTCTTCTGCGGGTCGCCGCCGCGTATATCCTCCAACGGATAGGTCTTGCCGAAATAATCAACCGGGTTGATGTTGTAGGTTTTAACAATCCCGTCTTTTAATTGAGCCACGCGCGTCTCTCTCGATAAAGTAACTTCATCGAGACCATCCATCCCATGCACGACAAAAGCTCTTTTGGTTCCCATGTTCTTCAAAACATCGGCAAACATCTCCGTAAGTTTCGCGTCATAAACACCCAATAGTTGCGCGGTCGCTCCCGCCGGATTGGTCAGCGGCCCCAGCATATTAAAAATAGTGCGGATACCGATTTCGCGACGCGGGCCGATGGCGTATTTCATCGCGCCGTGCAGTTTGGGCGCGAAAAGAAAACCTATGCCGATCTGCTGTATGCATTCTTCCACAATATCCTGATCCGCGCTGATATTTACGCCCAGCGCTTCCAAAACATCGGCACTGCCGCAGCCGCTGGAAACGGCGCGGTTACCGTGCTTGGCCACGACAATTCCCACCGACGCCACAACAAACGCAGTAGTGGTCGATATGTTAAAAGTATTAAGAGAATCGCCTCCCGTGCCACAAGTATCCAAAATTGTTGTCGCGCAGGCGTTAACGCGGGTAGCCTTCTGCCGCATGATGCGTGCCGCACCGGTAACCTCCTCCACCGTCTCGCCTTTCATTCTCAGCGCCGTAATGAAAGCTCCAATTTGGGCGGGCGTGGCCACACCTTCCATAATTTCCTCCATGGCCTGCATCATATCCGCTTCGGGCAGGTCTTGTTTTTTTACCACCTTGTCGATTGCTTCTTTAATCATGATTATTGCCCCCTTCGACCGGTATATTTTAAAAAATTTTTGATGATTCTTTTACCCTGCGGCGTCAGCACCGACTCCGGATGAAACTGAATCCCCTCCACTGGAAATTCTTTGTGGCGCAGTCCCATGATCTCTCCTTCCTCCGTATGCGCGCTTACTTCCAGACAATCAGGCAGTGTCTCACGCTTCACGATCAGAGAATGATAGCGTCCCGCGGGAAATGGATTGGGCAGGCCCGCAAAAATGGTTTTCCCGTCATTGATTACCGGCGATGTTTTTCCATGCATGATCCTCCCGGCGCGCACCACATCTCCACCAAAAGCGTATCCTATCGCCTGATGCCCCAGGCAAATACCCATGATGGGAATTGATTGATAAAAATCGCGGATGACATCCACGCTGATACCCGCCTCGCGCGGCGAACAGGGACCGGGCGAAATGAAGAGCGCCTTGGGTTTTAATTTTTCAATTTCTTTGGATTTTATCTGATCATTGCGAAAAACGCGCACATCCTCACCCATCTGCCCCAGATACTGAACAATGTTAAAAGTAAAAGAATCGTAGTTATCAATCATCAAAATCATCTTTATTTCTCCTGGTGACCGTTCTTAATGACAAAACCGCCCGCGGCCAGGCGCACCGCCTGCAACATGCCCTGGGCCTTATTTATGGATTCCTGGTGTTCCGACTCGGGATTGGAATCGTAAACAATACCGGCGCCCGCCTGAACGTAAATTTTGTTGTTTTTCAGAACCATTGTCCGGATGGTGATGCAAAAATCCATATTCCCGGAAAAACCGAAATACCCGACCGAGCCGGCATAGGGTCCGCGCCGCTCGGGTTCGAGCTCCTCGATGATCTCCATGGCCCGGATCTTCGGGGCCCCGCTCACCGTGCCCGCGGGAAAACAGGCGCGCAAGACATCGAACTGATCCTTGCCCGGCGCCAAAGTCCCATGCACCCCGGAAACCAGATGCATGACATGGCTGTAGCGCTCGACCACCAGCAGATCGCGGACCTCCACCGAGCCATA
>DHGA01000010.1 GCA_002402545.1 Syntrophaceae bacterium UBA4810 | reverse complement strand
CTTTGCTGCGGAGAAGTCATTCGCTCTGTTGCCGGTTATAAACTGGCGGATGATGTGCAAAAAAGAAATATCAACGATATGCTGGAAACAGGTGCCGAATACTGCATGTTCAACTGCCCGGCTTGCCAGATAGCGCTTTCGGAAAAAGTCAGCAAAAGAGGATTAAAACCGATTCACATAATCGATTTATGTAAAATGGCGATCGGCGAAAAGGAAAGGGAGGTGGCCTGATGAGTGATATTCTGAAATCCCTTATCGATATTGTCGGAGAAAGAGGTGTATCCAACGCGCCCGAAGAGCTCTGGTTCTACGCGCGCGACCCCGGCGTGCTCAGCCCGCATAAACCTGATTATGTGGTCGCGCCCAAGACAACTGAGCAGGTGCAAAAGATTATGCAACTTGCCAATCGCGAAAAAATACCCGTTGTGCCGATGGGTAACGGCATGGCGCTTACCGGCCTGGTGATTCCGCTCAAAGGCGGAATTGTCCTGGATATGAAACGGATGAACAAAATACTGGAAGTCAACGAAAAAGCCCGCTACGCCGTTATGGAGGGAGGAACTTCGCAGGGAGTGCTCAAGGCTTATCTGCAGGAAAATTATCCGCACCTGCGCCACAGTATTCCTGACGCGCCGCCCTCAACAACTATTGCCGCCAATGCTGCCTTGCACGGCCAAGGGCGCTTAACCAATCAATATGGTTTTAATTCCGACATGGTTACGGGGATGGAAGTTGTATTGCCCACAGGAGAGGTTTGCCTGGTCGGCTCTCCATCTTTAGGCCCTTACTGGTTTTCCAAGGGGCCCACTTTGCCTGACCTTTCGGGGTTGTTTTTGGGATGGTTGGGCGCGACGGGTGTTATCACCAAGATCGGCTTGCGTTTATATCCTAACAAAAAGATACGTGATGTTGAATTATTTGTTACCGATAGGGTAGAACTTGTGCCGGAAATTCTCTATAAGCTATCTCATCTGGAGATGCTCGAAGATGTGAATGTCTGGTTTCAGCCGAAGCCCTTTGTATTTGCGGGCAATTTTCATGTCACCATTTTTTTCACCGGCGACACGGAAGAGGAAGTCGAATTTAAGAGGAAAATGATCTGGGATGCCTTGCAGGAATTCATCGACGCGAAGGACGGCGGATTCATGGGTGTGCAGTATATGAAAAACATGCTCCTGGAGATGCCCGGCCGCGGCATTGCCGATTTTGCCGATGTTCCCAAGGGCGGCGGTTTTGAATATTCCGGGCCGATAACGATTATCGAGCATTATCCGCAATATGCCGCCAAGGTTATTGAGCTCGCAAAAAAATATGATGTCCTGTTCGCCAGCGCGGCACGCCTTATTCACGGCGGGCACTGCATGATGTTCAGCATATCTTTTGCGTTCAACCGCAACAATCCGGCGATGATGCAAAGAGTCAAAGAAGCCCTCGATGAGGCCATGGTCTTTGCCCTGGAAATGGGCGGAGTTCCCTGGAAGCCTAATTTTACCGAGCAAAAAATGGCGCTGGAAAAAATGGATCCTGCCGCGCGCAAACTTCTTAAAATGATAAAAAACAATCTCGACCCACAGGGTATAATGAATCCCGGAAACTGGGAGGTGAACTAATGGCCTACTTACGAAACTTGGAACATGGAGATATCGTCCACAGATGTTTCCGCTGCGGGTATTGTAAATTCCCGGAAGATTACAGCGATTTTAATTGTCCTTCCTATAAAGCCTTCGGATGGGATACATACGCGCCGGGTGGCAGAATGTGGCTGATCCGCGCCTGGCTTCAAGGCGAAATCGAAACCAGTCCTCGTTTCGCTGAAATTATGTATTCCTGCGTGGCCTGTGATAATTGCAAAAACCAATGCGTGTTTCCGAAATTCAAGGATTTTCTGCCGGATGTATTTCAGGAAACAAAGGCGGAACTGGTCGGCGACGGCCTGATTCCTCCCGGCGTGCGCGATTACTTCAAAGCCATCGTTACGAGCGGCAATCCTTATAAACTGCCGCAATCGGAAAGAGGCAAGTGGGCCGCAGGCACAGGATTGCAAAAATATTCTGGCCAGGAATATCTCTTTTACACTGGCTGTGTCGGCTCCTATGATGAGGTTGGGCAAAAAATGGCCAAAAGCGTGGGGAGCCTGCTCGTCAAATCCGGAGTGTCCGTCGGTATTTTGGGGGAAGAAGAAACCTGCGACGGCAACGAAGTGAGAATCTTGGGAGAAATGGGTTTATTTGCTGAACTGGCCCGGGAAAATATCGAACAGTTCAAGACCAAAGGCGTTAAAAAAGTAATCACGCTCGATCCGCACGCGCTAAATACTTTTAAAAATGATTATCCTAAACTTGGCACGAGTTTCAAAATATCGCACTATACGGAAATATTCGCCGACTTGATTAAAAAGAAAAAGATAAAATTTAAAAAGTATCCGGCCAAAATTACCTATCACGATCCCTGTTACCTAGGACGGCACAACCAGATATACAATCCTCCGCGCGAAATTCTTTGCGCCATACCGAGCGTGGAGCTTATCGAGATGCGCCGGCATGGCCTTAATGCTTTTTGCTGCGGCGGCGGCGGCGGAAACTTCTTCACGGATATTCTGGGCACGGGAGAAGACAGCGCCGGACGCGTGCGCGTAAGAGAGGCGCTGGAAACCGGTGCGAGCATCATCGCTGTTGCTTGCCCAAGTTGCGCCAAAATGCTTACCGACGCGGTAAAAATGGAAAATCTGGAAGATAAAATAGAAGTTCTGGGTATTGCTGAAATCATGGCCAGAGCACAAAAATAATAACGAGAGGAATCAGAATGGATAAAGAAAAAATGCTTCAGGAAGTTTTCGCTAAGGCTAAAGAGGGCGAATTAATAGGAGGTAACTGCGCTCAGTGTTCTTTGGCCGCGATCTTGGAAGTAATGGGCGTTAATGATGAAAATGTGATCAGAGCCGCCACGGGACTGGCCGACGGGGTGGGGCTTTCCGGTGACGGGCATTGCGGTGCTCTCTCCGGCGGGACAATTGCCATCAGTTATTTTTTCGGTAGAAAAAAAGAAGAGCTGCACAGAGTGGGTAAGCAGCTAAAAGCGCTTCTTTTAGCCAAGAAACTGCATGCGGAATTTGTGAAGGAATTTTCCACCTGTCGTTGTCACGATATACAAATTAAGCAGTTTGGCCGTTTTTTTGATCTTTATAATATGGAAAATTTGAAGATGGCGCAGGCCGCGGGCATGCCGGAAAAATGCGCGACTTTGGTGGGAAAAACAGCACGCATGGCGCTGGAAATCATTTTGGAGGAAAAGGAACAAGAGGCAAAAATGGGCAAACAGCAGGAACTGCCGGTTGTCTAGGGGCTTGGGCTTGCCCGCAGGCAAATCATGCTTGTATTTAAAATATAAGCTCTGAAGAGGTATGAAAAAATGAATGAATTCTTGATTTTAGTTATAGTAGTTGGCGTATGGGTTTTTCTCCAGGCCTGGCTTCTGCCGCGACTGGGAATTTCCACCTGAATGAGGCCAGCCTGTCCGGGCAAGGATAGGAAGGTAAAGGAAGAAGTTACGGATATTCAAACCAAATAGGTTATAATGTGACTAATTAAAACCCTCAACCAACAAGAAAGGAGAAGCGTATGAAAAAGAACATGGGAACTGTGGACAGAGTTGTCAGAGTTTTATTGGCCGTCGTTGTCTTGGTTCTTTATCTGACGGGCAATATCACCGGCCTGGCGGCAGTTATGCTGGGTGTCATTGCGGTGATTTTCGTGGTGACGAGCATTATCGGTTTTTGCCCGCTTTATGTGCCTTTTAAAATTTCTACCATTAAGAAATCTTGATATAAAAAAGGGTGATAACATTTTTCCGTTATCACCCTTTTTATTTCCGACCTTCAATTTATCTTAAATTATTTTTTGCAGGGCCCGATATATTTGCCTGATATTTTATTGCTGAGTTGCATTTCGGGCTGGCCTTTTGTCTTTATCCTGGTTGTCGAAGTTCCGTCGAAGGTGTTCCCCTTATAGGTTGTTTTGCCTTCTGTAGTCATCAGGCCGTCTTTGCCCCAGCATTCTATTTTGTAGGTTACGGTATCGCCGCTGACTTTATAGTCTTTAACTTTGCATTCATAATCATCGGAAGCGGATTTGGGCACGGGTTTATCTTTGGTAATGCATTGTTTTACAGTCGTGGCGGGCATCTGCATGGGCACGCCTTTCATTTCAACTTTAGTCGTGATTTCCCAAAGGCCTTCCTTGATTTCCGCCTGCGCGCCTGCCGTCCATAATAGTGTAAATAAAACAGCCAATACGGTAATTTTTTTATTAAACATGTGAATCTCCTTTTTAAACAATTTTCTCGTAAAAGATTGAGTATGCTTATCATATCATCAAAGAATCTAAAACTTTTTATAGTGATAAAAATTTCTTATCTGTATCTGAAGGGCAAACAACATATATAAAAGATGATTTAGGAAAAACCTCTTTAAGGATTCAATATTTACTGACTATGGGTATAATTTTTATTTAAAAACGAATAGTTGACTAAGCTTCTAATATTTCTTGACATATTTAAATTAACCCATTAAAATGCCACTTAACGTTAACTGGCACTAAGTCCTTGGTAAAGGAACTTCGTCAGAATTGTTTTGAATAAGCGCTGACATGATCAGCGGGTAAATTAATGATGTGTAAAACGGCAAAGAGGAAAATCATGACGGGTTTTGTAAATGAAACAATAGGGCAGGTAATAAGTGAAGCCACCAGACGGTATCCGCTCAATGCCGCTCTTGTACATCCCGAATTCGGGGTGCGTTTAAATTATCAGGAATTTTACGCTCAGTGCAGAAAAGTGGCTAAAGGTCTCATGGCTTTGGGCATTAAAAGAGGCGATCATGTATCCGTCTGGACAACCAACATCCCAGAATGGATTTATCTGCAGTTTGGACTGGGGATGGTAGGCGGTGTGCTGGTAACGGTGAACACAAATTATCAATCTCATGAGCTGGAATATATACTAAAACAATCCGATTCCAGCGTTTTGTTTGTCATGGAAGCTTACCGCGATGTGAACTTTTATGAAACGGTGCGCCGCGTTATTCCGGAACTGGACAAAAATAAAGGGCAAGAACTCTCTTGCGAAAAGCTTCCGCTTTTGAAAAAAGTTATCTATATCGGAAATAGAGATAAAGCCCCCGGTATGCTGCGATTTGAAGAGATGGTAGCGCTCGGAGAAAGTATATCCGATGAAGAATTGGATGCGCGCGTAAAGTCGTTAGATGAAAACGACGTTATCAATATGCAATATACATCGGGAACAACCGGCTTTCCCAAAGGCGTCATGCTTACACACCGCAATATCGTCAACAACGGTCGTATGGTCGGCGATGTTATGGGAATGACCGAAAAAGATAAGCTTCTTATACAGGTTCCGCTTTTCCATTGTTTCGGTTGTGTGATGAGCACGATGAACGCTGTGTATCACGGTTCGACAATGGTAGTGATGGAATTCTTTGACCCCCCTAAGGCGCTCGCGGCCATAAACTCGGAGAGATGCACTGCCATAAATGGTGTGCCGACTATGTTTGTGGCCATTTTAAATCATCCAGACTTTGCCCGTTATGACTTGACCTGCCTTCGCACGGGTATTATGGCCGGGGCGCCTTGTCCTGAAGAAACAATGAATCAGGTTAGAGAGAAAATGCATTGCGAGGAAATCGTCATTGCCTTCGGCCAGACAGAATGTGCGCCGGTCATGACGATGACGAGACGTGATGATCCGGTTCAATTGCGCGTGGCTACCGTAGGCAGGCTTCTGCCGGATATTGAAGGCAAGATTATTGATCCGGATAGCGGAAAGGATTTGCCTTTCGATGTTCAGGGGGAAATTGTAACCCGTAGCGAATGCGTGATGAAAGGTTATTATAAAATGGCGCAGGCTACAAAAGAAGCAATTGATCAGGATGGCTGGCTGCACACGGGCGATCTTGGAGAGGTGGATAAAAACGGTTATTTCAAGGTAACCGGCAGAATCAAAGATATGATTATCCGCGGCGGTGAAAACATTTATCCGCGGGAAATCGAAGAATTTCTCTATAAACATCCAAAGATTGAAAATGTGCAGGTGATCGGCATTCCCGATTCAAAATACGGCGAACAGGTGCTCGCGGCTATACAGCTGAAAAACGGCCATAACCCCGAGGCGGATGAATTTGCCGAATTCTGCAAGGGCAAGATCGCCCGTCATAAAATTCCAAAATACTGGGAGTTTGTGGATGGCTATCCGATGACGGCAAGCGGTAAAATTCAGAAGTATAAGATGAAAGAAATATTTGCCAAAAAATATAAAAACTGAATTCTGGGATTGTCACAGGGCTTTTCTTAGCAAAAACAATCAAAAGAATATAAATGTTTGATACGTAATAATGATGTTTTAAAACGACTGAAAATTTTCATCGCGATACAATAGGAGACATTTCCCAAAGATCCGCGGCACGTTATCCTGAGCGGACGGTGCTTATCTTCCGTGACACGATACTCACGCTTTATGAGTTGGATAAAAGGGCCTGCCGTTTTGCCAATTTGATACTGGAGTATGGAGTGAAAAAAAGGAGACAACGTATCCATCCCTGCCTACAACTCGTATTTTTACGCGATATCGCTTTTAGGATTAGCTAAAAGCGGCGCGGCGCAGGTGCCGCTCAATTATATGCTGAACACCGAAGAAATCTCGTACGTAGTTTCTCATTCCGGCGCGAAAATATTGCTGGCGGAAAATAATCTTGTTAATTTAGTGGAAAAGAGAAAAAACTTTTCCCGTCAGTAAAGAAATGGGGAATAATTTCCCTGCACAAGGAAAAATTACCAACCGGTTATTTTTGATTTGGAAAAAAGAAATACCCCTTATGCCGGATGCTGAGCCGGATATTGAAGTGGACGGGGCAAATATTATGCCGATATAAGTAATCGGACAGTCAAGCAATGCTTTTGAAGGAATTTGTCTCTGGAATTATTATGGTCAGACGGAAATGAGCGCGGCAGCGACTATTCTTACACCGGAAGATCATCTGGCCAAAGCAGGTTTAGCGGATAAACCGGTGATCAACGTGGAAACGCGCCTGATGGATGATGAGGGCAACTTTGTTGGCGTGGGCGAAGGGGGAGAAATAGTTCACCGCTCCGGACAGGTGATGAGCGGCTATCTGGGCGTTATAGGCGGTAACGGTTATTTATATGTTGTGGATCGAAAGAAAGATATGATAAAGACATGCGGAGAAAACGTAGCCTCGCGCGAAGTTGAAGAAGTCATCTACACGCACCCGGCGGTAGAGGCGGTTGTGGTTCCAAAAAACGGAGCGCGGGTTGGGGACAAAGATATAATTGACTTTTGTAAAGAAAGGCTGGCCGGCTTCAAATTTCCCCCAAAGGTATTTATTGCCGAGGAACTGGTGAAAAATCCATCCGGCAAAATATTAAAAAGGGAATTGCGCCAGAAATACGCCGCGTAATTATGAAAAGGCCATTAGTGTAAAACATGAACGGTGAATCTATCTCTATAGGAGAGCTCGCTAAAAAACTGGAAATGAGCCAGCGCACCATCCGCTATTATGAAGAAATCGGGCTGCTCAACTCTATAAAACGCATGGAAGGCGGACGCCGCGTTTATACTGAAGCTGATTTGCGCCGCCTTAAATTAATCAAACGCCTGAAAATCATGGGGCTGACACTTTCGGACATGCAGGAACTTGAAGCAATGTGGACCATTGAAAAGTCCAACGAAAAAGTGCTCAACCGCCTTTTGGAACTGTTAAGCAATCACTTAAAAATGCTGGAAGAGCGCATTGCCGATTTGGATATTCTGAGAAACGAAATTATGGAATATCAGGAGCGCATTCGCTCGAAAATCAATTCGTAAACACAGAAATCTTTTACGTTTATTTTCTCTGCTTTATTCTGGTTCCGTCGTTAATGGAATCGTCGGGATAGGCAACCACTTTTTCACCTTCCATTAATCCGGAAATAATTTCCGCCGCTAAGCCGTTACGATGGCCGATTTCAACTGTTCGCCGGCGCGCCTTTCCTCTTTCCGCCGCAAACACAGCCCATTCGTTTCCCAAGCGGAAAAGTGCGCTGGCGGGAATCTGCAGAATATCTTTCCCTTCCCAGATAATAAAATGCGCTTCCAGACGATAACCGTCGCCCAGAGCTTGCCACTTTTCCTGATCTGACGTAATATCGGCAATAATCAGGACCCTTTGTTCTTCCACACCCAGACTGGATATTTTGGTAAAGCCGGCAGGTTCAACAACCCGCACAACTCCTGTAAGCGTTTCATCCTGCCCCCAGCGTTTGAAAAAGACAGTTGTTCCTTCCTTTATTTTTACCGCGTCAGAAGAAAGAACTTCCGAGCGGATTTCCAGATCTTTCTGATTTCCGATATCCATAAGCGGTTCGCCAACGCTTAGAGCTCCCTCGCTTTCACGGTAGAGTCGAAAAACAGATCCGTTTACGGGAGAAGAAATATAAATAAGGTTTTGCTTGCCAATATCTTTAACAGTGCTGAAATTTTGCAGGTTCGCGCGTACGCTTTGCAAATCCGCGCGCGCCATATTCACCGCGGCTTTGGCCGAAAGATGATGGGCACGTGCTTTTTTCGCTTCTGTCTCGGTTTGCTCGAACTGATCTTTGGCAATGTAGCCTTTAGAAAATAAATTGGACATTCTTTCAAGCCTCTTTTCTGCGTATTCTGAATCAGACGCGGCCGCGCGTTCCTTTTCTATGGCGGCTTCCAGGGCGGACTGCGCCGCGGAAACACTCAATTGCGCCTGTGCGCGGCTGCGCGGGTCAAGTGCTTGCGAACGCAGGGGTTCCAAAACGACAAGGGTTTGCCCTTTTTTTACCGTGTCGCCGACTTTTAAATCAACGCGGCGCATGTATCCGGCTGAGGGCGACGAGACGGTATAACGCTGCTTAAGGCGTGTTTTTCCTTCTTCTTCGATAGTTACCTGAAAATCTCCCCGCTGTACGCTGACGAGATCGACTTCCTGCCTTTT
Source organism: Syntrophaceae bacterium UBA4810 (assembly GCA_002402545.1). GTDB lineage: Bacteria > Desulfobacterota > Syntrophia > Syntrophales > Smithellaceae > UBA4810. Next base: position 20,431 of record DHGA01000010.1, on the reverse strand, counting down.
CGGAAGGAATCCGTAAGCAATCAGCAAGATGACCAGCAGGCTAAATCCGGCAATCAATAATTTTCTGCGCGTTAGATCATTCATTTTTTTACTCCCTGGTTTTTAATACTTCAACAAGATCCAGATGGTCAAGTTTATGCCGCACGATTAATCCTGATACGGAAGCCGAAACCAAAACAACCAGCGCGGCCATAGAAAAAGTTTTTGAAGATATAGTCAGCGGCACCCGGAAAAGGTCCGAGGCCAGCGCGTACGCTAAATAAGCGCAAAGCCAGTAACCCAACACGAAACCTACGGGAATGGCGATAAAGGTAATGAGCGCGAGTTCACCTAAAAGGATGTAAGAAATTTCCCCGCGGGTGTAACCCAGCACGCGCAGGCTGGAGAGTTCCCTGCTTCTTTCGGAAAAAGCGATGCGGGCGTTGTTGTAAACGACACCAAAAGAAATAAAGCAGGCCATCAGTGTGGCGATGAAAGTAAAAAAAAGCATGCCTTTGGCCTGAATCTCATAGAAATTGGTTATTTCATTTGCTCTCACCACTGTTCCGGAGACACGAGGCGTTTTAATAAAGTCCAGAAAAAGTTTTTCCTGTTTGTTTTTATCGGTAACCAGATAAGCGCCCGAGACGGAATCACCCGTTTTCATTAATCTGTTTAGTGAAGACAAATCCATATAACCGGTAACGCCCAGGTACTGTTTGACCAGCGCGACAACAGTCACCTCGCGGGTGGCGCGCGAACCTTCCAGAACTTCAATCGTCAGTTTGTCTCCGGGCCGCACTTTAAGAATTTTCGCCAGGTGATCCGTCAGCATCAGACCGGAAGAGGGCAGGGTTACTCTGTTGAGATTTGTATCCAGGAGAAATTGCAGCCGGCTGTCCGGATCCATTCCCTTTATAACTGTTTTGTAGGAGCGGTGGCCATTGATAAACTTTACCGGTACGATACGGTATGTTTCGACATACTGTACGCCGTCAATTTGCTGAAGCTCGTAAATGGCGCGCCTTGACGTTAAGTCAAAAAAAGAAACACTCATGTCTTCTTTCTGGGAAAGGACAAATTGTACCTTAATCATGTAATCGACAGCGTCTTTAAAAAATCCGCTTGCAATCATGGTGCCGCAGGCCAGAGAAATTCCGATAATAGAAAGAAGAGTGCGGATTGGCTTTCTTTCGATATTCCGCATGATAATCTTTGACGGTTGGGTAATTTTTCGGCCCAGCCCTATTTTCTCAATCAGTGATACCCTGAACTGCGCCGGAGGTTCAGGTCGCATTGCTTCCGCGGGCGGCTGCTTGGCGGCACGCCACAAGGTGTGCAGTGTTCCGGCAAGCGCGGAAAAAACACTAACAAAAACAGCGGCGATTATCACCCATGGTTTGAGAATATAAACAAGATAAGGGAAGCGGTAAACCGCCATATAAATATCGCCGAGAATGTGGCCAAACCAGATGCCGCAGCCAATACCGCTAATCAAGCCTGCAGTGATGATCAGCACCACCAGTTTGGCATAGTGAACGCCGATGTCATAATTGCCGAAGCCGAAGGCTTTCAGTGCGGCGATTTGTTCGCGCTGCGTGTTTATTGTTCTGCTCATAACCACGTTTAAAAGGAACGCGGAAACGAAAATGAAGATAGAAGGAAAAATTTTAGAGCTTGTTTTTAGCTGTTTAAATTCTTCGCTTAAAAGACGGTGCGATATTTGGTCTTTACGGCCGTAAGCGCCGAAGCCCCCGTATTTTCCCACAACATTATCAATGGCGCGCAGGACATCACTTAATCTAGCCTGCGGCTGCAGCGTGAGGACAACGCTGTTGAAAGCGCCGTCCATATCATAGGCTTCGCTCAACGCTTTGCGGTTCATCCACAAAACGCCATATCGCTTGAAATCCGGACTCATCGCTTCCGGTTTCATCATTAAAACAAATTCCGGCGAAAGGGCGATACCGCATATCGTCATTTTTTTCCACTTTCCACTGATGATGGCGGCAAACTGATCTCCAATATTTAGATTATGCGCCTGGGCAAAGTTTTCGCTGATTACCACTTCGTTGTCCTTGGCCGGATCGGGAAGAGAGCCTCTGCGGATATAAATCCCGTTGAGCAGCGGCGTGCCGCCGTCGGGAATTGATATAACCCGGGCGTTGACCGGTTCGTTGAAACCGCTAATATCGAGTTTTACCTGAGCTACGACTCTTGTTTCCGCCTGCCTGATTCCTTCGATGTCTTTAATTTTTTCTATGAGGCTCTCCGGCGCGCGCCTCAGGTGAACAAAAGCGTCGGCAAAATTATAATCACGGTAAAATTTTGTTCTCGTGTATTCCAGGGAATCCATAGTGGTGATAAACATGACAAAAGTGGCCACGCCGCTCATTATGACCAGGGTAATGGCAAAAACCTGTCCCTTCATATGCCACAAATCACGCCAGAGTTTTCTGTCCAGTGTTTTCATCGCCTTACCAGTGTAGCTCGCCAGGAGACTTCTTTGTTTTGTTTATGCTTACTTCGGAAATGACACCGTTGCTTAAGTGAATAACGCGGTCGGACATGCCCGCGATATCTACGTTATGCGTGATAATGGCGGTGGCCGTGCCCAGTTCCCGGTTTATCCGCTCCAGCGCTTCGAGCACAACAATTCCTGTTTCGGAATCCAGCGCTCCGGTGGGTTCATCACAAAGAAGAACCTGCGGATTTTTGGAGATGGCACGGGCAATGGCCACGCGCTGCTGTTCGCCGCCGGAAAGCTGCGCGGGGAAATGATCCATTCTCTCGGTCAGTCCCACCAGCTCCAGGGCATCATCAGGCGACATCGGGTTTTTCGATATTTCCGTAACCACCGCCACGTTTTCTCTGGCAGTGAGGCTGGAAATCAGATTGTAAAACTGGAAAACAAACCCGACATGAAAACGCCGGTATTCAGTCAATTCTTGTTCGTTTGCTTTTGTTAAATTTTTATCACGATAGACAACAAGGCCGCTGGTTGCCGTATCCAACCCGCCCAAAATGTTGAGCAGAGTGGACTTTCCGCTTCCGGAGGGTCCCAGTAAAACAACCATCTCCCCCTCGTATAATTCCATGTTCGCGCCACGAAGGGCGTGCACCTGCACCTCTCCCATCTGATATGTTTTAGTGAGATCTTCAACATGAAAAACAATTTTTGCGGCGTCTTCCGCCCGTGTCTTTTTTTTAGTCATTTTTCGGCGCGCTCTGTTTAATAAGGAATTTTATAAATTCATTGGTTACGCGCTTAATATCGAAATTTTCTTTATCTATCATATAGTGCGCAAAAACTCCGTCAAACGATGAAGCCAGATAACCGGCAAGCGCGTCAGCATCGGTATCGCCCGGCCATAGTCCCTGTTTTTTTCCTTCGCGAATCATTGAAGCTACGAGGTTTGTCATGTCATTTTGCAGGCGCCTGAGCACATTGACGAAATCGCCGGTCTGCTCGCCTCTGACGGTCATGAGCCACAGTTCGGAATAGATTATAAAAATGTGTTCCAGCTCTTCCGTGATGTGCAGGGCTTCTTCAATGAGTGCAACCAGTTTGTCCATCGGCTCGTTAATTTTCAAAAGAGCGGCGCCCAGGGATCTTTCTGTTTCGCGAAACATTTGCTCCGATACAGCCCAGAGTATTTCTTCTTTTGTTTTGAAATAGTGATAGATGGTTCCTTTGCCCAGGCTGGCCGCGTCCGCAATATCCTGAATGGTGGTAGCCTGGAAGCCTCTCTTGGCCAGAACCTCAATGGCTTTTTGCGCTATCTCGACGCGTTTTTTCTCCCGGTCGACAATCTTCGGCATAAATCCCCCGGTTTTAATTTCGACTGCTTGGTCGACAAAAATATACTAACGGGGTTATCGCTTTGTCAAGTTATTATTATATTTAAGAATATAATAAATTATTATTGACTAACTGGTCTAATTGTTTGAGGATTTTGATGCTGAAATTAACCTTTTTAATCCATTTAAAATAGAAATCCAGACAACGTCATGCTATAAATTGTATGAAAAGGAGCAGGAAAACATGCGGGAAGACAGTTTGTGGGTTGTATATCTTTTGCGATGCGCTGATAAAACTATTTATACCGGCGTGACCAAAGATATTAAAAAAAGAATCGCGGCACATAATAAAGGAATAGCTTCCAAATACACGCGAGGCAGACTACCTGTGAAACTACTCGCGGTAAGCAAAAACATGAACCGCACACAAGCTTTGCGCCTGGAATTATATATTAAGAAATTGCCGAAAGGAAAAAAGATTGAAGCTCTGAAGAAAAAATAAATTAAAGGCGCTGATTTTCAGGCCAGCTGCTTTAAGAAATCTTTAATTATACGCGTTGTCTCTTTTGGCTTTTGCATGGGGATTAAATGACCCGCCCCCTCAACCAATTTATAAATGCTGTCAGGAAATAAAGAAACGGCTCTTTGCAAATCGATAAATCCGCGATTTTCGCTTTTTTCTCCCTCAACTACCAGAACCGGACATTTAATTTTATTAAGCAGCGGCCAGGGATTTCTGTTCCAGCCGCCCATGAACATCGCCGCTTCGTTTTCCGGCGCGCAGGCAAGTTTCAAATCCCCCGCTTGTTGTTTTTCCATTCCGTATTGTATGTACAGGCGCAAAACTTCTTCGTCCCAATCCGAAAAAAGTGTTTTCGATTTCAAATAATTCCACGCGTCCTCTTCGCTTTTCCAGTGATTCGTTCTTTTTATTGATTTGGAAGCAAGCGGATGATCTTTCACGGTTGGGGTCATCGAATAAATATCTTCCGGCAGAAAAATAGGTTCGATGAGAATAAGCCCGGCAGGTTCCACGCCGTAGAGCGCCGCGGCGATGGTGAGCACTGTCCCGCCCATGGAATGACCGACAAATAAAGGTTTCTGAATTTTTTGTTTAGCACAAAAGACAGACAGGTCTTTGGCTATGATATCCCAGCTCAAGCCACCTTTTTCCGGATCGCATTCGCGATAATTACATATATAGGGAACCCAAACCCTGTTTTGATCAGAAAATTCTTTTACAATGGGATGCCACAACCAGGGAAGAAATCCGGTGGCATGCGCGAAAAATAACGCGGAGCCGTTACTGCCATAGTAGAGGTAAGGCAATTCGGCTCCGCCAACATCCTGTTTTTCTAACTGTGGTATATCGTTTGCGATAAAATTTCCCGCCATAAAGCTTTAATAAATGAGGCCGGCTTTTAGAAAACAAAAACAGCGGCGGCAATTACAGTAGTATAGTTATTGTTACGGCAAATTGTCGATTGGGTCACATTCAGCGTGCGGACAATTTTGCCGCTGATTTTAAATATTTCTTTCTTCTCGTCCCAGCTCTCATCAACATTGAAATCAATACCCAAGGTGGATGCAAGCATAGCCGCGGCTAAGTCTTCGGCGTAGTCACCCGCCTGTTTTTCGGTCTGTCCGAAAGCGTGATGTTCGCTGATATAGCCGTAAGATGATTTATCCGCGGGGATGGCGCAGCCGACGGATGCCGCCAGAAGTCTTTTCGGTTCGTTGGTACAGCAGCGGCTTAAAACACAGTAAGTGATAGCACCGGGAACAAGACATTTGAGTCCCTGGGCTTTGGAAACAACCTTGCAGCCCGGCGGAAAAATGCTGGAGACCTGCACGATATTGCATTTTTCTATTCCGGCGTCACGTAAGGCACGCTCAAAGGAATGCAATTCATCTTTGTGCGTGCCCACTCCTTTTGTGAAGAAGATTTTTTTAGGGACAAAATAATCCAATTTTCGACTCCTTCTTTCCGCCGTAGGTGGGGCAGAATAATTTATTTTCAGACAAACGCCGTAGCTCTTATCAGCCGCCGTCTGTTTGCACAAAAGCTGTATTGGCGTATAAATATTCAACTTTTTCTTTATGCTTCAGTTCTTCAGTCGCCATTTTCAAGAGCATATCTTTGATTTCTCCATCCGGATGAAGAGAGGCGAGCCCTTTATAAAAATTGTAGGAGTTTAGCTCTCTTTCCGCGGCGATGAGATACACGTCTTTGCTTTCCATATTATCTTTAACTTCCGGCGAATGAAGATATTCCGCGATTTTGTAATTAGCTACTTCACTGCTTTTTGTGGCGTTCGCTATAAACTTTTCCTGCCGATAACGCAACAAATATTCTTTATGTTTTTTTTCCTCTCCGGCCAGGTAAATCAGAGTATCTTTTGCCGATTTATCCGTAACTATTCCGGCAAGTTTCAAATAAAACTGATTTGCCTCTTCTTCATTGGCAATGGCTTTTTCAATTATGGAATCAAGATTCGCGTCTTTCATATTAACCTCTCCTTTTGTTAATAACCGGTTCCCGACCGGTTTTTCATACTCCTCAGGATCCGCCGTATCCAACGGATACTTTGCCTCTTTCTACAATTACCGGCACCTGACGTCTCCCGCCTGATAATTCAAGCATCTCCACGAGTTTATCCGGATTGCTTTTTACATCATAATAAACCGCTTTGTCTTTCCATGCCTCCCGGGCTTTGTCTGTGTAGGGTCAGCCGGCTTTGCCGTAAATGATGATTTTGTCTTTCATCCTTTTTCCTCGTTTTTAGTATTCGGTTAAAACGGACAAACCTCTTTCGCCGACTAAAATAATGCGCGTATGCGTCAGTCGCGTAGAAATTACTTTGGACACGGCCTGCATAATTTTAAATCCTAAGGCGCAATCCTCGTCTATTAATTGACGTAACTTAAAAGCGTCAAAAGCGATAAATTTCGTGTCGTCAAGACAGCGGGCGGCAAGCGTGTAAATATATGGTTCCACAACAGCCGACCAGCCCATTGTTTCGCCTTTGGTAATGATGTCCACGGTAACCTGCAGCGGGGGTTTATTTTTTCCCATTTCCGTAGTCATAAAAAGAGCGACTTTGCCTTCATCGATGATATAAAGGCTTCTTGCCGGGTCTCCTTTTTGATAAAGCAGCGAACCCGAAGGGTGTTTTTCTTCTTTGGCTAAGGGAGCTAATTTAGCTATTTGCTCATCGCTGAACTCTTTAAAAAAAGTAAAATCTTTCATTAATCGGTTACTGGCCATTAACGAACTCCTTTCTTTTACGGCTAATTTCTGACTTTTTATATCAGCGTTTGACCCCATATTCCACAAAATTATTTAATGCTGTTCTATAAAAACAGATTTTTGCTTGTTTAAACTTGCCCTAAACTTAAAAAAAGACTATAAAAGTATATGAAATTAAATCAAGAATTTTTTATGAAAAAAAGACATATCATATTTATTTTGACGTTTATCCTCGCGCTGGCCGGCTGCTTTCCCCAAGCGGGCGCTATCAGAGACATAAGGGATTTGCCTCAAAATCACGCTTCTTATTACGAGGGCGCGCTTGGTGCAGAAGAGCTTTTCGCGCGGCAAATACAGCAGCAGATGGATGAAGACTACAATATAATTCATTTTTCCATGTGGCATCAAAGGCAGCCTTTTCACGCCCTGCCGGATAGAGTTTCCCTTGATTTTAAAAGATTTTATAAAAATCCCGGTTACGGCGAAAACAAAATCAGGCACACAGGTGAATGGATTAATAGGCTTGAGCAAAACGCCTCGCTGAAAAATTATCCCAACGCCCTGTATCCGGCCATAACAACAAGAAACACTAATCTTCGCGCATTGCCCACGCAGGGGACTCATTTCAGCAGTTCCGAAAGTGATAGCTCCGGCTGGCCCTTTGACAATATGCAAAGATCGTCCGTAGCCGCCAATACGCCGATCTTTGTCTGTCATATCAGCGCCGATAAATCTTGGGCGTTGGTAGAAACGAGTTTTACATTCGGTTGGATACCCATTGAAGACAGCGCGCGTGTTAATGACGCTTTCATTAAACAATGGGAATCAGGCCGCTACGCCGCGATTACTGCCAATAAGACTTCCATACTGGACGCGAACGGAAATTTTATTTTGAGGACTTCAATCGGGCACATTTTCCCCTTGGTTAAAGAAGCGCAGGAAAGATTGGAAATACTTGTTGCCGCTTCTGATGAGGATAACAACGCGGTAATAAAAACCGGGTTTGTTTACCGTGAGCAGGCCGCGTTAAAACCTCTGAGTTTTAATTATAACAACGCGGCAAAAGTTGCCAATGAATTACTGGGCGAGCCGTACGGTTGGGGAGGTCTCTACGGAAACCGCGATTGTTCGGCGATGACGAGAGATTTTTTCGCGCCATTTGGCATCTGGCTGCCGCGCCATTCCGCGGATCAGGTTAATGAAGTGGGGCAATATTTTGATCTGCGCGGCTTGACCGCGGAAGAAAAAGAAAAAATGATTATTGAAAAAGGCCTGCCTTATTTGAGCCTTTTGTGGTTCCGTGGTCATGTAATGATTTATATCGGCCAGGATAAAGGCCGCGCGCTAATTTTCCACAACATCTGGGGAATAAGGATAAAAGACGAGACGGGAACGAATGGCCGAAAAATCATCGGTCAGTCTGTAATTACCACGCTGCGCCCCGGCGCTGAATTAGAAGACATTGATTTACAGGACGGATATTTAATCGATAAAATATCCGCCATGAATATATTGGCGCCGGTTCCGGAGGGTCCGTAGTCAGAATAACATGCATAAATACAAATTGATTTTAGAATACGACGGTACCAATTACCACGGCTGGCAGGCGCAAAAAAACGCCAGAAGCGTCCAGGGAACACTGCTCGGTGTCGCCGGCGAGCTTTTTGGCAAGGCTGTTGATATTCAGGGCGCGGGAAGAACCGATGCCGGTGTTCACGCCCTTGCCCAGGTTGCCCATCTGGAAATTCCCCAGAAAATTAATCCGGACATTCTGCGCATAAACTTAAACGACAATCTGCCCGCGAGCATCAACATCCTGAAAGCGGAGAATGCTCCGCCGCGTTTTCACGCGCGTCACCACGCCACAAGCCGCAGCTACCTTTATCTGATTGCCCAAAGACGCACCGCTTTCGCGAAGCGTTATGTATGGTGGATAAAAGACGAACTCAATTTTTCCCGGATGCAAAAGGTGCTTGGCCTTTTTCAGGGATTTCACGATTTCAGTTCTTTTGCCGACAAGAGGATGGACAAAGGCGTTTCCACAAAAGTTAACGTGGAAAGCGTCGAGCTAAAACAATTTGCAGAAATCTTTGCCATAAGAATTGTCGCGTCTCATTATTTATGGAAAATGGTACGGCGGGTGGTCGGTATAACGGTAGAGGCGGGACGCGGGAACTTATCCGAACGTGATGTCGAAAAGTTGCTTGCTTCCTATTCGGAAATTCCGGCGCGTTTCACCGCGCCGCCGTCAGGCTTGTTTTTGGAAAAAGTATTGTATGAAGGCGACAAATTGCCTCCAATAAAAATTCCCATTCAATTATTGTAACTGATACCTTCCCGGGCGCATTTCCATTTTTTCTTCAAGATAAGGAACAAATAAAGACGAAAGTTGTGATTTGTCGAATCTGGCATTATCGAGCCAAAGAGATTGTTTGTCGGCGGGTATGATCACGGGCATGCGATTGTGCACTTGTTCAATCAGTTTGTTTGGAGTGGTAGTTATAATCACAAAAGAAGTTTCTTTTCCCGCCGGCGAATTATTTTCTTCGTAAATGCCCGCCAATCCAAAAGAGCGTTGATTTCTGAGGTAAAAGCAGAATTGTTTTTTATCTTTAGACCATTCGTAAAAGCCGTCGGCGGGAATGATGCAGCGCCGGCGCTGAAAAGATTCTTTAAACGTTGGTTTTTCGGATAATGTTTCCGCGCGGGCGTTTATCAGAAGTTTGGTCGCTGTCTTTGTCGGCCAGCGCGGCGGGAAGCCCCATTGCATATTAAGCAGAAGATTTTTGTTTTCCGCGGCGATTACGCACGCGCATTTTTGTCCGGGGAGCATATCGCCACAAGGATGCGTAGATTCATGAAAACCGGTCAAATTGAATTCCTCGGCAATTTGACCCAGTTCACTGACTAATACGAATCTTCCGCACATTTGTTTTTCGTGGCAAGCGGTTTATTTTTTTGTAGCCGACTAAAAATTATAACAAAAAATCTAGTAGCTTTTTTTGAAGCCCGCAGCGCGGCCTCTAAAATATCAGCGTTTCTTTTTCTTGGCCGGTTTCTTTTTAGCAGCTTTTTTAGCCGCTGGTTTCTTTACCGCTTTTTTCACGGCTTTCTTTTTAGGTGTTTTTGCCTTTTTTACCGCCGTTTTTTTCTTTGGCGGCGCCGGGCCTTTGTTGATCATCGGTTCTTCACAACAAAGAACTCCCACGTTCGCGCAGCCGCACTCTTCTTCCACGATCGCCGCAAGTCCGCATACCTCGCAACACAAAAGATCTCCCTTTTTTGCTCTGGACATTTATTTCACCTCCCTGATTCTGTTAATAACTTCGGCCGATTCTAATTTAAAAAAAAATATCTTTCAAGCAGATAATGATTTTTTTTAAACACATTGACGGCTTGACTTTCATTGTCGGTTTGATATGATTTTGCCGTCAAATCAAGGAAATAATCCATGAAACAACATTCAGAGAAGCTTTCACCAATCATACCGATTAATCTCATTTCATTGGGGGGGCACATAAACAACGGGGTTGATAAGTTATGCCGCTAAAAAAAGAACAAAAATACCGCAGCTGGGTGGAAGTTGACCTGGATAATTTTGCCGCCAATCTTCAGGAGATAAAAAGGCTGATCGGGCCTGATGTTGATTTTATGCCCGCGGTTAAGGCTGACGCTTACGGCCACGGCGCCATAGAGATATCCAATACCGCCCTGCAAAATGGCGCGAAAATGCTTGGTGTTGCTAATGCCGATGAAGGCATTCAGTTGCGCGTCAGTGGGATTGAAGCGCCCATTGTTATTCTGGGTCCTTCCACCGCGGCGGAAATTGAAGATATCATAAAGTATAATTTAACCGCGTCTGTTTCCGAGATTTCTTTCGCCCGGCAACTGCAGAAAGCCCTGCAGCAGGCGGGGCGTAAACTGCCTGTGCACATAGAAGTGGACACAGGCATGGGGCGCGGCGGAACAATGCGCAACGAAGCGTTTAAACTGGTAATGGATATATCCAAGCTTCCCAATATCATCATCGAAGGCATTTTCAGCCATTATGCCGCGAGCGAAATTATCGTTCCCGGCAATCACCGCCAGTGGCAGTCGTTTTTAGAGTTACTGGGCGAGCTGCAGGGCGCGGAAATCGATATTCCGATTTGCCATATGGATAACAGCGGCGCTATTTTAAATTATCCCACGTTCAAATTAAATATGGTACGTCCCGGGGTTATGGCTTACGGCATTTATCCTTCGGAGCAGACACAATCAAAGGCCACGGTTCTTCCGATAATGTCTTTTAAGACCACTATTATTTTGCTCAAGGATTTTCCCGCCAATTACGGCATCGGCTACAACAGCACGTTTGTTACCAAAAGACCCACGCGCGTCGCGACAATCCCGGTAGGTTACGGAGACGGTTACGGCGTTATTCTTTCCAATCAGGGCGAAGCGTTGATTCGCGGACAGCGCGCGCCGATTATCGGCAGGATTTCCATGGATATGTCCACGGTTGATGTTACCAATATCCCCGAATGTGAACTGGGCGATGAAGTAGTTTTAATGGGGGCGCAGGGAAATGAGCGCATCACCGCCGATGAAATCGCCAAAAAAGCGAGAACGATAAGTTACGAGGTTCTTTGCGCGCTGGGCAAAAGAGCGCCGCGGGTTTTTCTGCAAAAAGGAAAAGCAAGCGCGGTTTCACCGAGATTGCGCAGAGTATTCGTTCCGGATGAGGAAAAATCAATTTCCCGCATCGATAACATTATCCGCCATTGTCTTCAGACTCGGGCGCGCAATGAGGAATTAGGCAACGCCATTTATTATGAAATGTTTGAAACGCTTTTCGGCAAGGAAGACCGGCAACTGGAACTGCGTTCGGCTTTTCGCTATGACATCAGCATCGCGCAAATGCCTAAAACAAAAGATAACGGACAGAATTATTTTCGCGTCAACACCCGTGTCAGCTATAAAAAAACGCTTAAAAACGATATTTTTATGATCGGCTGCGCCGTGGATAACAAACAACTTTCCGCGCTTTTCGAAGACCCGCTTTGCGAATACCGCTGGCTTTTGGGAGCGGCAAAAGGCACTGATATTGCGCGCGCTTTCAGCGTGGAAAACGTTCGTGTCGATAACCGGAAGGTTTCGATTACCGAAGCCAAAAAAACAGCGCGCGGCTATGAAGTATGGTGCGGCGCGGACTTTCTGAAAGAAAAACTAAATACCGAAGTTAAAATTGAAATTGAAATTACCACCAAGCAGGCGAAAGAAAATAAAATATTCCCCGTTTATCTTGTTTATCCGACACGAGGCGTGGAAATAAATTTTGATTATCAAAAAGCAAAACTAAAAAACGTGAGAGAAGAAAGCTTTTTTGCCGGCAGGCACCCAGCGCCTGCGGTAACTTCGAGTAAGGGAAAATTTGTCAAAGTAAAAGTATCCGACAGGGAATGGATTTTCCCGACGAGCGGGGTGATATTCTTCTGGGACATTTAAATCTCGCGATGACACACTCTTCTGTCATTGCGAACCTGCCATAGGCAGGTGACGCAATCTTTTTATTTTTTTGTTTGTCGTGTTGGCGTTGATAAAAGAATGATTAACGCTTTCACTCTTACTTGCTTCTTTCCACCAAAAGCCAGATGCCCAGCAATATCAAAACCACCGCGGCGAGCGCGCTGGGCCAGAGGGGGACGGTAATGTCTCCGGCAACTATATGAACCTGTAAAAATAAACGGCACAACTGGGCAATGGCCATCACAAAGAATAAAATAGCTGCTACTAACGATGCGGGTTTTTTCATGTTACACCTCCTAAAATATTTTTATTCAATTTTATCAGATTTCTGTAAATTATGTCTTGCGCATAGGATGCGAACATTATTAGGGGTTATGCTTGTGCCTCCTTTTGAGTAAGGCAAATCATGGTCAAAATGAAGTTCATCTGTGGCGCCACAAATAACACAACTCCCTTTGTCCCGTTCCCAAACAATTTTTTTAACTTGGCTGGGAATGATCCGAGTTCGTTGACGAAGTTTATTTTCGGATAAGCCATTAATATTAAAATCTACTTCAGTTTCTTCTAAAAAGAAACGAAACACCTTACGGTTTTTTATATTAATATAATTATAGTCTATAAGACGAAAGAAACCTTTTTCAGACCAAACACCCGGAAATATTTTCTCGTATGCACGAACAATTTCCGGATTTCTTTTATCCGCTTTATAGTCGTCTACTGCTGCAGCAAATAATCCATTCTGGGTGAGCTTACCTGATTTAGTTATTCTTGGTTGATTTACTGCTTTGGGGTTAATTTTGCTTGATGTTTTTGGTGTGTCGTGCCCCTCATACTCTATTGTTAAACCATCAGGCAGAATACTATCAGTATATGGAGCATTACGGCGTTGGGACATCAAGATAACAGTATAATTTGGGTTAAGCCGATAGTTCATTCCGCGCTGTAGTGTTTGAACATTCTCAGCGTCACACATTTGCCTGTATGATATAATCTCATCTTTCATTCGTGCTAGACATTTTCAGTCTTGATTTCCATTTTTTTCTTATGCCTTTCCAACGCCAGTTCAATAAGTTTATCCAGAAGCTTGCTGTATTTGATGCCGGTGGCTTCCCAGAGTTTGGGATACATGCTGATGCTGGTAAAGCCGGGGAGCGTGTTTATTTCGTTTAAATAAAATTCGTTCGTGTTTTTATCTAGAAAGAAATCAACCCGCGCCATACCGGAGCAGGCCAAAGCCTTGTATCCTTCCACGGCCGCTTTTCTGATTTTTTCGGCAAGATTTGAATCAATCGGCGCGGGAATGATCAATGCCGCGCCGTCAGGGTCAATATACTTGGCTTCATAGGAATAAAATTCATGTTTGGGAACAATTTCTCCCAGAATCGATGCCTGCGGATTTTCGTTACCCAATACTGCGCATTCAATCTCGCGGCAATTGATTCCTTTTTCAATCATCACACGCGTGTCAAACTGAAAAGCAAAATTAATGGCCTTTTGCAGTTGTTCTTTTTCCTTTACCTTTTTTACGCCCACGGAAGAGCCGGTGCAGACGGGCTTGACAAACAAAGGCAGGCCAAATTTCTCCACCGCGTTTTGGATTATGTCTTGCGTGTTGGCTTTCCATTCGCTTTTGTTTACGGTTATCGAAGAAACAACGGGGATGCCCGTCTCCCTGAGCAATCTCTTAGCCACATCCTTATCCATGCCGACGGAAGAACCGATAACATCCGCGCCCACGTAAGGCACCATCGCCAATTCCAATAATCCCTGCAGAGTGCCGTCCTCGCCGAAAGTTCCATGCAAAACAGGGAACACAACATCAATAGTTACTTTTTTATTTTTATTTGTCAGATCGTATAAATGAAGTTGATTGTTTTGCTGAAAATGATTGACGAGCCACTTGCCTTTCTTTTTTAAGGCCAGCACTTTGCCGAAATCCTTGTGGGGGATTATTTGCGGCTTATCCTGAACATACCATTTGCCTTCTCGGTCAATGCCTATGGCGGTTAATTTGTATTTGTTTTTATCCAAAGCTTCCACAACGGACGCGGCGGAGCAAAGTGAAACATCGTGCTCGCCTGATCTGCCGCCATACAACACGCCGACGCGTATTTTTGCTGTTTTTTCCGAAGGGCTTGTTTTCTTCGCCATTTTTACCCCGCTATATTGTTGCATTATTTTCATCAGATATACGCCTGACGCGCTAAAGTTGTCAATTTAATTTTGGTTTCCTTAAGGGCTTTCTGTCGGGAGGATTTTTTGTATGAAGCCGCAAATATCATCATAAAAACAGCATTTGTTATTTGTTACGAATTGCCTTGCTTTTAACCGGAAGACTGAATAAATAAAGCTAGAAAACCGGGCGTCATTCAATGACGGCAAAGAAGCATTATTACGTTTCAATTTTTTCCGTTGGGGGAATGTATGACAACGGTAAATGAAAAAACATGGTATCGGGATTTACTGCAAGCAGTTTTCAAATTTTCGCTTATTCCTAAAGATGACCAGAAGCAGGCGCTGCGCATACGCCGTTTATTCATGGCAATGATCGCCTATATTATCAATGGCAGTCTGGCTTACGCCTCCTATCTGGCGGGTATCACGGAATGGCAGGCAATTGCCGGGTTGCTGATCATCATTCCCCTGATTAATATTTCTTTTTATATTATCTTGCGTACCGGACTCAACCTGCGGATGGCCGATCCCAGTCTCACACTCGTCCAGATGTGTGCGGCAATACTTGTGGTGATGTACGTAATGTATTTTGCCAATGAGTCCCGTGGTCTTTTATTGCTGATGTACGTCATTATGCTCCTGTTCGGAATTTTCCGCCTTAATACCCGCCAGTTTCTATTTATCAGTGTTTTTACCCTGCTTACATATGGAGGCGATATAGTTCTGTTGCATCTTTTTCGTCCTCAGGGAGTAAATTTTCAAAATGAATACCTCCAATGGATTGTGTTGGCCCTGGTACTGGTCGCCTTTTCCATCATCGGGGGATATATTAGTTCTCTTCGTCGTAATCTGGGCGTCAGCCGTTCGGAACTGCAGAAGTCCATTGCGATCATCCGGGAAATGGCGATTCGTGACGAACTGACCGGTCTCTATAACCGCCGTCATCTTATGGAGCTTCTTGAATATGAGAAGAATCGATCGTCCCGCGGCGGATCACAATTCGCTATAGCTATGTTGGACATCGATCACTTCAAGAACGTCAATGATACCCATGGTCATCTGATGGGAGATCATGTCTTGCGTACAGTTTCGACCATCATTCGTGATGCCCTGCGTAATACGGATATTTGCGGTCGCTATGGCGGTGAGGAATTTCTACTTGTTTTTACGCAGACGGATATTAAAGGGGCGATGATCTGTGCGGAACGCGTACGCGCCAGTATTGAACAGAACCGCTTTCCTGATTTGGGACCAGATTTTAGAATTACCGTTTCTCTGGGTTTTACGGAGTATCGTTTCCGGGAAGATGTGGAGAAAATGATTGCCCGCGCCGATCATGCTCTTTACCGCGCCAAGAGCGAAGGGAGAAATTGCGTGGAATACGATGAATAAAAGAAAAATGTATAAATGATTCGTGTGTACAAATGAAAAAGGGCGCCGTGAAACCGCGCTGGCTTTGAATGAAGAAAAGCTTCTCTCCGGCATAAATAATTTTTTGTTGAGCTGCCACGGAAGAATCCTTCAACAGACATTAAACGCATCTGTATCAATGAGATTTGACCTGAGCGCGACTGCTCTTTTTCCCATGGCAAATACCTTTTTTTTGCGCTTTTGCGGATAGCGCGGTCATCATTTATGGATATACGCTCAATCTTGACAGTGATTGCTTAAATGCATATATTATTTATGAATTTAGATATCAGGTGTTGGTGATTTATGGCGCAATTTTTTAACGAGGCGCAAATGCCCCTGGCAAACAAGGCTTTTACGGATGCGGAAAAGCTGGTTTCGGGATATTTCCGTTTAAATGAAAACCAGTTTAAAAAACATAAGTATGACGTAAAAACACTTGCATATTTGGATGAACACGAGATAAAAGACGGCGCGTTCGCCCATCTGTGCAAATATTCATATGAAAAGCCGGAAGGCGAGGCGCAAAGCACCGGTGACGGTTTTGATTTTTACCGCGTTTGCCTGCAAGATAATATTATTCTGAACGCGGTGCAGCGGGCAAATCCTTTTATAAAGCTGAGCCCACTGATGCTTTACATCGCCGTGCATGAGCTGATTCATGTTTTGCGCTTCGGAAACAATGAAAGCGATTTTCACGCGGTGGCGGAAGAAAAGGAAAAGGAAGAAGCCATCGTCCATAATTTGACAAAAAACGCGTTACAGATGGTAAGTTATCAGGACATGAATATGGTTTTAGATTGTTTCAGCAATAATTTTAAAATTTTTGATACATACAGTTGCGGAGGTTTTTAATATGCCTATCTATGAATACAAATGCTATAAGTGCGGCAAGCAGTTTGAAGCGCTGCAGGGAATAAATGATTCCGATTTGAAAAGCTGTAAATTCTGCCGGGGTAGAGTTCATAAATTAATTTCCATGACGTCGTTCGCGCTTAAAGGGACGGGGTGGTACGCAACGGACTACGCGGGCAAGAAATCGCAGCCGGCAAAAAAGCAGGATAAGGAAACAACAAGCACGGAAAGTTCCACGTCAACGGAAACCAAATCAACCAGCAAAAAAGAAGATTAGATAAAAAATTCAGAAGAAATAAAAAAAGCGGCGTCATCAAGCGCCGCTTTTTTTATTGCCTGTCGGTTATTAATCAGTTCATTGCGCCGCAAAGTAATTTTGCAGTTCCTTGCAGAGATCTTCCGGAACGACCGGGCAGATTATCTCGTTGTGCAGTTTTTCAAAATAATTCAAATCGCTCGTGCCCAGCGGGTTGATTTCAAAGCGCGGCGTGATTTTCCCCTGCACCCATAAATAACGGTTGCTGAGCATCGGCGCGTAAAGAGAAAGATTAAAGCTGATGAAATTATTCGCGTATAAATAGCCGAAAACCTTGGCAAGCCCCGCCAGAAGTTCGTCAATATTAGCTTCCGTCAAATCAAAAAACGAAGTTTTCTCGTGAAAATAAAAATCTATTTCTCCGGCCATGCTTTTGGGCGCGAAACTGGTCAGCCAGCTTATCGCGCCGGTGTTGGTAATGAATCTTTCTTTAGCGTCTTTTTCCATGGCAATCAGGCTATGCCAGAGGTTTTCACCGTCTTCTTCCGCCGCGTAGCCTTGCGCGCTGGTGATAAGCCGCTGCATGAAGTTGGTCGGCTTTTTTGAGACAATTGTCTGCAGGTGCGGATGCACCAGGCCGCCTCCCGCGGGCGGCATGTAGTTCCAGTTGATGGAACAGTATTTATAACCTAAATTCATTTCCGCCATGCGGTACAGATAATCGCGGCAGACTTCAAAACCGTCTTTCATGGTTTGCGGTGTCAGTTCATCCATGGGAATGAAATGGCGCGACGATAGAATGGCCACCGAATTATTCGCGTCGTAAGGAAAAGCGTTGGGGAATAGCCAGGCGTTGCCGTGGCGGAATTTTCCTTCCGCGATGACGTGCGGCATGAATTTCGGAGTTGTTTTTTCGAAAAGCGGTGAGCAAAATGGGCACAATGATTCCGGAGACTTTTCCAGATAGCTGTCGACATCCGGTTTATGTACGGTGCGGACGCGGTAGGGCAGTATGCGGCAGGCCACGCCGGTAATTTCATCATGCCGCAGTTCAATGGCAATTTCTTTTTCCTCAAAGTTTTTAAAAGCGTTAAGGTAACGCCCTTTGGTTATTTCTTTTTTGAATGCTTTAAACCTCATCTTTATCCTTTCCCTGTTTTCTTTTTAATCGTGTCAGCAAAAACCGGTCAATATTTTTTTGCGACAAATCGTCATTTAGCTTTTGCCGCAGTGTTTCCAGTGGGATTTCCATGCGCGCGGCGCTTCTGTGGCCGCCACCGCTGCCCAAATCGCCGAAAGTTTTTTGCGCCAGCGCGCCGCAGTCCCGGCGGTAGCCGTCGCCGCGAAAAATAATAATGAATTTATCACCGACGATTCCGGATATGATAACATAGTTTACGCCAATCAGACGCAAATAAAAATCCGCCACCTGCACCCCGACATCCGCGCTTTCCATAACACCAAGGTTGCAGACGTATCCGCCGGGAAAGGTTTTTATGTAATGATAAGCATGGTCGAAATATTTCAGAAAGCGCTTGGGTGTCTGGTTAAGCTCGATGCGCTGGATGAGTTGTATGTTGGCGCGTTTTGAATGATGAGTATAGGCGCTGATGTCTTCAAATATTGTGTCGCGGTTGAAATTATTTGTGTCGGTTTTAATTCCGTACATAAGGGCGGTGTGCAGATTGCGGGGAATATATACACGAGAGCAGAGTAAATATTCGGTCATGATACTCGATAATGCGCCATAGCCGGTACGAATGTCTTCCAAATCCGCCTGCCATTGTCCTTCGCGGGGATGATGGTCGAAAACCATGTGTGCGGGAATATTTTCTTTAAAAAAAGACGGCTGCGCGTCGAAAAGAGCGGTAAGGCGATAAGCAGTCAAATCCACTTTATTTATCAATTGAATATTTAAACGCATGGCCTCCGCCAGAGCTATATTCTGCTGCCGCGCCAAAGGTTCAGTGGCGACAAACGCGTATTTGGTGAGCCCCCTTGTTTGTTGGATGATCCGGTGCATGGCCATGGCGGAGGCGATGGCGTCAGGATCGGGGCTTCCGTACATTATAAAAGCCATCGAATCATCGGGACGAACTATTTCCATTATCTTTTTAAGATTTTGCTCTGTTTCTTTTTTTATCGGAATGGATTTTATTTTCATGGCTGTCTCGGGAAAACGGCCGGCTAATAAATTTAGATCACAACAATTTTTCCGGCATGTTCGGTAACAACTTCTCCGACGATGGCGGCGTCGGTTACTCCGGCGTCATGCAATTTTTTAATCAGGGTGTTTCCTTTGTTTCGCGGCAGGCTGAAGAACAATCCGCCGGCGGTTTGCGGGTCAAAAAGGATATCAAAAAGCCAGTCCGGACAGCTTTCTTCTTTTTGCACCTGCTTTATGCGAAAATCTTTATTACGGTAAAGGCCGCCGGGAACAAATCCTGTTTCCACCAATTCCTGCACGCCCGCAAAAACCGGCACGGCGGACGAGTTTATCCGCAGGCCGACATTTTCTCCTTCAATCATTTCACTTGCGTGCCCTAAAAAACCAAAACCGGTAATGTCGGTGCAGGAGTGAATGTCGCCCGCGGCAATCATTATTTCGGAGGTTCTTTTATTTAGACGCGTCATGCATGAAGTCGCCATCTTCATTAAATCAGGATTTACCTCCCCGACTTTTATTGCCGTGCTCACAATGCCCGTTCCCAGCGGTTTGGTTAAAATCAGGCAATCACCCGGTTTCGCGCCGCGATTGAATAAAACTTTATCCGGATGGATAACGCCGGTGACGGCGAGGCCATATTTTAATTCATTGTCTTCCACGCTGTGCCCGCCGACCAGCAATACTCCCGCCTCGCGCATTTTATCGAGGCCGCCGCGCAGAACTTCACGTAAAATATTTTTGTCCATTGTTTTGATCGGGAAACAGACGATATTCATCGCGGTAATCGGCCGTCCGCCCATCGCATAGATATCCCCGAGCGCATTCGTCACGGCAATCCGGCCGAACGTGTACGGGTCGTCCACGATCGGGGTGAAAAAATCNNCCCATGGCGTAAACATCGTTGAGCGCGTTAGTCACGGCGATTTGGCCGAAGGTGAAGGGATCGTCAACAATCGGCGTGAAAAAATCCACAGTCTGCACCAGTGCCAGATCAGCGGAGAGTTGATACACCCCCGCGTCTTCCGCGTGT
>DHGA01000040.1 GCA_002402545.1 Syntrophaceae bacterium UBA4810 | reverse complement strand
TGTGAATTAGGAGAATGAGAAAATCGTTAAAATTAGTTAAGATGACCGGAACTATACTTGAGTTGAGAGTGGTCAGCCTCCGGCCTTGTTCGCTATTTTTGATAGGGCAGGCGCGGGGTGTATGGGGGTATTTTTGGGGGTATGGAGAAAATTACTTTATTATAAAGCACAATAATTAGAAATACTTACCCATCCTATGCTATCCCCCTCATCCCACCAATTCTTTTGACTTTAAGAATTAAAGATTTTTGCCAGCTGCCATTTTTTTCGTTTTTTCCAGTTTCCTTTATGGTAAGCGTAACTCGCCAGCAAAGGTAAAACAGTGGTAGCTTCAGCGTAGACCATTTGTTCGCATGATGAATCCACTTTGCCCCAGGAGTTCGCTTCTTTAAGCGTGGAACTCGAACAGGCTCCGTCGCGCACATCCGCCGCCGATCATCAGCAAGCCGCTGGCGCCGGCTTTGATCTTTATCATTGTCAATTCCAGAAAATCATTCACCGAGTCAATGGACAAATGGCGTTCAGGTCGTTCATTTCTTTATTATTAACCGAGGGTGTGGTTTTTTGGAATATTGACAACGGCATCTCCGATATTGTCAAATACCAGGGGCTTTGACCTGCTGACGAATCAGACGGAAACACTGCTGTACGAAATCAACCGCAGTATAAAATAGCGGAGGCGCAAGATTTATCATGGAACAAGCTGTTTGCACTCAATACAAATTTTTAAACTATAATAAATATTTGAGGCAATTGAACCTGAATAAAAAACATCTTGTTTTTTGAAAATAATCCAGCATAATGCTAAAAAATTTGTTCCCTTCAGGAGATTGCAATAAGCCAAAAGCTCTTTTGTAAAGCTCCCGATTTTATGTTCAAGAGGAATCATCCTGGTAGACTTTAAACCTCATTAAGACGGATTTTTTATATTAGGGAGTAAAAAAATGAAAAGGTACAATTTGGAAAAGTTATGGAAGACGGAAGACTGGTGGTCGGTGTGGCTCGGCCTGGGCATTGTGATAACGGCGATTGTTGCTCTCTGGATGGGCGTTTCCATCAAGGGGTGGGCGGTTCTTCCCGGGAAGTTTACCGATGTGGGCCAGATATGGTCAGATCTGGCAAAAAATATCCGCGGCTATCTCAACATCTTCTTCGTTCTAGGCATAATATTCAGTATCTCTATGAAAATTATGGGGCACAAATTAAAAGAATTCATTCCCGGATTCATCATTCTTTTCATCGGTTCTTTAATCATTTTTTACCTTGCCAGCTGGAAGCTGATGGAAGATTTCAACATGGAGGCGCCTTTGCTGGCGCTTATCATCGGGCTTTTTATTTCCAACATTTTTAAGATTCCTGAATGGCTGAAGGTTTCTCTGCGTACTGAATATTACATCAAAACCGGAATTGTTCTTTTGGGCGCGACATTGCCCTTCACTCTGATTATCAAAGCCGGCCCCATAGCTATGATTCAGGCCACAATTGTTTCTGTGGTCACCTGGCTGACTATTTATCTGGCGGCAACAAAAATTTTCAAGCTCGAACCGCAGTTTGGGGCGGTATTGGGCGCGGGCGGAGCTGTCTGCGGCGTTTCCGCGTCCATCGCCGTAGGTGGGGCAGTAAAAGCCAAAAATGAACACATCTCGATTTCCATCGCCGTGGTCACTATCTGGGCAATCATTATGATCTTCGCGCTTACCTTTGTCCTGAAACAACTGGTCCCGGACGTAATCGCCCCGGGCGTCGCCGGCGCGATTATCGGCACTTCTGAATTCGCTGATGCCGCCGGCTTTGCCGTGGCCGCAGAACTGGCCTCCCGCTTTGGAGAATCGCCTATCCATACTTTCACGCTGATGAAAGTCATCGGTCGCGATATATGGATCGGAATCTGGTGCCTCATACTGGCTTTTGTTTCCGTCATGTTCTGGGAAAAAGATACGGAAAATAAGAAAAGCACAGTAAGCGCCGGAATAATCTGGGAGCGATTTCCCAAGTTTGTTCTTGGGTTTCTGACGGCTTCCATAATCGTCAGCATTGTGAGCACTATGACGCCGTCTGATTACACGGGTAAGGCTGCCTGGGAAGGCAAGTTCAAGGGCAAGGAATACAAAGCCGATTTTTCCGGTTTCCCGGTGCCCCAGGAATTTGCCGACCGCCTGACCATCGATGAGACAAAAAAGACTTTAGCCTTTAAAGGACCCATGTCCGGTGATGAACTGAAAAAATTGATCGGCAAGACAACCCGCCCTGATCAAAACAATGCCCTAAGTCAGCTTGCCGCCAGTTCAAGCTGGTTTGACAGCGTGCTTAATCCGGATGTTATTTCTCCGATAAAAAAGCTCCGTTCGTGGGCATTTGTTCTTTGTTTTTTGTGCATTGGACTTTCCACCCGTTTCTCTGAAATGCTGATCTTCGGCATGAAACCTTTTTGGGCTTTCACCTGCGGGGTCATTGTAAATGTCCCCTTGGGAGTAGTTTTATCCACCTTCGTGTTTGTTGATTATTGGATAAAGATATGAAACAATCCTGATAAGAAGGTTCTTTTGCGCAATATAACTGCTTGAGGCGGAGTTCATGAAGATTCTGGTTTTGAATTGCGGCAGTTCATCAGTGAAATACAAACTGTTTGAAATGGAGAAAAATGAACTGCTCGGTCGCGGCCAGGCAGACCGAATCGGCACGCCCCAATCTTTATTTCGGCATCATCTAAAGGAAGAACATGAATTCCTGGACGAAAAACCGCTAAAAAATCATCACGACGCTGTTCATGCCTTGTTGACTTTTCTAACGGATAATAAAAGAGGCATTTTAAAAAATTCAAAAGAAATAGCCGGTATAGGCCATAGAGTTGTCCATGGAGGAGAACACTTTAAGGCCTGCGTCATCATTCATCCGTCAGTACGTAAAGTTCTTGAAGAGATAAAGAATCTCGCGCCTCTGCACAACCCCCCGAACCTGATGGGTATTGATGTGTGCGATGAGCTTTTGCCGGGCGTGCCGCAGGTGGCTGTTTTTGATACGGCGTTTCACCATACTATGCCCGCTCACGCTTATATTTACGCTATTCCATACCGCTATTATCTAGAAAATCATGTCCGCCGCTATGGATTCCACGGCATCTCTCATCAGTATGCCGCATGGCGCGCCGCACAGATACTGCGGAAAAAAATTGATGAGCTTAAAATAATCACCTGTCATCTGGGAGCAGGCTCCAGCCTTTGCGCCGTGGCCGGAGGTAAATCAATGGATACATCAATGGGGTTTACACCTCTATCCGGCATCGTCATGGCCACCCGCTGCGGCGATATTGACCCCGCCATCGTTTCTTTTATTGCGGATAAAGAACAATGTTCTCTTCCGGACGTTATGGAAATTCTAAATCGCGAAAGCGGCGTACTAGGCATATCCGGAATATCCCCTGACTTTCGTGACGTGGAAAAAAAAGCCCGGCAGGGTAACGAAAAGGCGCGCCTGGCGCTTTCGGTTTTCGCCTATAGCGTGGCCAGGGGAATCTCTTCCCTGATACCCGCTATCGGCGGAATCGATGTTTTAGTGTTTACCGGGGGAATAGGCGAACACTCCGCGCCGATGCGGCAGCGCATCTGCGAATTTCTCTCCTGGCTGGGCATTGTCCTAGATGATGATAAAAACACAGACGGAGAGATGGAAGAGATAATATCGCGAAGCGATACATCGGTAAAAGTTCTTGTTGTTCCCGCCGATGAAGAAATAATGATTGCCCGTGAAACATGGGC
>DHGA01000020.1 GCA_002402545.1 Syntrophaceae bacterium UBA4810 | reverse complement strand
CGAGGTAAAGAATGGTTAATGTCATCCCCGATATAACGCTTTTATACCAGATGGCGATTTTTTTGGCTCTGGTTTTCGTTCTTAATATTTTGCTTTACAAACCCATCCTGAAAATTATCGACCGCCGCAAAAAACAGCTCGATGAGCTGGAAAATGAAATTAAACTTTTTAACGACTCAGTAGACAAAAAAGCATCCGAGTACGAAGAAAAGCTAAAACAGGCAAAAGCCAACGCTTCCGAATTAAAAAAGGAAATAATTTTGGAAGGCAACGAACAGGCAAAAAAAATCGTTGACGCCGTGCGCGGTGAAATTCCCGCCCTGACTCAGCAATTTCAGCAAAAAATCGAAAAGGAAATTACGGCGGCCCGGAAGATTCTGGACGAGCAATCCAAAAAATTATCTGTGGACATCGCGCAAAAAGTTCTCGGAAGGAGTGTCAGATGAAAAAAATCTTCCGGTCAAAATTATTTACCGCTTTTTTATCATTTTTGTTTATCGCGCTTTACGCGGGCTTTGTTTTTGCCGCGGGCGGTGAAGGAACTCATCATGGCAAAGACGAATGGATTGAGCTTGCCTGGAAAACATTTAATTTTCTTATACTGATGGGGTTTTTATACTGGCTTTTGGCGGACAAAATAAAAGCTTTTTTCGTTGACCGGCGCAAAGATATAAAGGAAACCCTGGAAAACACGGCAACACAAAAAACAGAAGCTGAAAAAAAATACCGTGACTACGCGGAAAAAATCGACAAAGCCTCCGCGGAAATAGACAACATTTTTGAAATGATTAAAGCCCAGGGCGTTGCCGAAAAACAGAAAATAATTGATGACGCAAAAAAAGTAGCGCAAAAAATGAAAGAAGACGCGCAGGCGCGCATTGAACAGGAACTGCAAAAAGCTTCTGCTCAGTTGCGCGGAGAAGCGGTTCAGCTTTCTGTTAAAATGGCGGAAGATATCTTAAAGAGAAACATTACCGAAAAAGATCATGAAACCATGATCAAAGAATATCTTGATAAGGTGGTGACTAAAAATTGATCAGCAACATCTCCAAGCGTTACGCGAAAGCTTTTTTTGAAATCGCGGCAAATGAAAAAAAACTAGAGGAGTTTTACGCTGAGCTTAGCAGTTTTTCTTCGATGATCACACAAAACAAAGCTCTCAAGGAATTTTTAGCCAATCCAATAATTGAGCAAGATAACAAAAAGGCCGTGGTGGAAAAGCTCATCAGCAAGCTTAATTTTTCTAATTTAACGGTAAATTTTATAAAGCTGCTTGTTGATAAAAGACGAATCGACACCTTGCCGGACATTGAAACCTGTTACCGCCAGTTAATGGATGAGGCTTTGAAAACAGTGAGAATTAACGTAAAAACGGCTTTCCCGATGTCAGGGAAAATGCAGGAATTCATAACTTCCAATATGGAAAAAATAACAGGGCGCAAAGCCGAGATTACCGTCGAAACAGTGCCGGATCTTTTAGGCGGCGTGGTCATCGGTGTAGGTGATACGCTTTACGACGGCAGCGTAAGAACCCAACTGAATAATATGAGAAATCTCTTAGGGGAGGCATAATAAAGCATGGATACAATCAGAGCGGAAGAAATCAGTCAAATTATCTCTGAGCAAATTAAAAGCTACGAGAAAAAGCTGGATATAAGCGAG
Source organism: Syntrophaceae bacterium UBA4810 (assembly GCA_002402545.1). Lineage (GTDB taxonomy): Bacteria > Desulfobacterota > Syntrophia > Syntrophales > Smithellaceae > UBA4810. The sequence goes on along the minus strand of DHGA01000020.1, from coordinate 1,070 downwards.
ACAGGGACCGTCCTGTCCGTCGGCGACGGCATTGCCAGAGTTTATGGCGTGCAGAACGCCATGGCGATGGAGCTTTTAGAATTTCCCGGCGGTATTCTGGGAATGGTGCTCAACCTGGAAGCGGACAACGTCGGCGTCGCCGTTCTGGGCGAAGTTACCCACATTAAAGAGGGCGATATTGTCAAGAGAACGGGGAAAATCGCGCAGGTTCCGGTGGGCGAAGCTCTTTTAGGACGCATCATTGACGCCACGGGAACGCCTCTTGACGGCAAAGGCCCGATTGAAACAAAGGAATTCCGCCGTATAGAAATGGTCGCTCCCGGTGTTATTCAGCGTCAGCCGGTTAACGAACCGATGTACACGGGCCTGAAAGCTATCGACGCGATGACCCCCATCGGCCGCGGCCAGCGCGAACTGGTAATCGGCGACCGGCAGATTGGCAAAACCGCCATCTGCGTCGATTCCATCATCCGCCAGAAAGATACTGGCGTTAAATGCATTTATGTCGCCATCGGCCAGAAAAAATCCACCGTTGCACAGGTTGTGGAAAGACTGCGCCAGCACGACGCCATGTCTTACACCTGTGTGGTTGCCGGTTGCGCTTCCGACCCCGCTACCTTGCAGTATATCGCGGCTTACGCCGGTTGCAGTATCGGTGAATATTTCCGCGATAACGGCCAGGACGCCTTAATAATTTATGATGACCTCTCCAAGCAGGCCGTCGCTTACCGTCAGATTTCGCTTCTGCTGCGACGACCTCCAGGACGTGAAGCGTTCCCCGGTGATATTTTCTATAACCACTCGCGTCTGCTGGAACGCGCGGCGCGTGTCAGCGCTGATCTGGGCGGCGGATCGCTCACCGCTTTGCCGGTTATTGAAACTCAGGCCGGTGACGTTTCGGCGTACATCCCGACAAACGTTATTTCGATTACCGACGGCCAGGTTTATCTGGAACCAAGCTTGTTCTTCTCCGGTATCCGCCCGGCAATCAACGTCGGTTTGTCCGTCTCCCGCGTTGGCGGCGCGGCGCAGGTGAAAGCCATGAAACAGGTGGCCGGCACGTTGAAACT